>JAQUVE010000054.1 GCA_028693565.1 Sulfurospirillaceae bacterium
TTGAGTATTTAGGGATTTGGGAGAAGCTTTACAATCCAAATTTTAATTATGGCGAATTCGCCATAATTACATCTCAAGCAGGACTCAATAGCTACAAGTTAAGTGTTAAAGAGTGGAATGCAAAGACAAACGCCATAGGAGTTGTAGCCAAAGCTGGGCGATATGGTGGAACATATGCTCATAAAGACATCGCTTTTGAGTTTGGAATGTGGATTAGCGCAGAGTTTAAAATCTACCTTATCAAAGAGTTTCAAAGACTTAAAGATGAGGAACTAAAACAACTCGGTTGGGATATTCGCCGAAATCTCACAAAGCTAAATTACAAAATCCATACCGATGCCATCAAAGAAAACCTCATCCCAAAAGAGCTTACTCCTAGCCAGATAAATTTTGTCTATGCCAGTGAAGCTGACATCTTAAATGTAGCACTTTTTGGTATGAGTGCAAAAGAGTGGAGAGAGCTAAACAAAGACAATAAAGGAAATATCCGTGATGAGGCTGATGTCAATCAACTTGT
The DNA here is from genome assembly GCA_028693565.1 of Sulfurospirillaceae bacterium. Classification (GTDB taxonomy): domain Bacteria; phylum Campylobacterota; class Campylobacteria; order Campylobacterales; family Sulfurospirillaceae; genus Sulfurospirillum. Next base: position 518 of record JAQUVE010000054.1, read on the forward strand.
ATGTTTAGCAAATATGGAATCTCTCAATGCTCACTTTATCAACGAAGGGCTATCACAAAGCCAAAGGCTTCAAAAGCTCAATACAATAGCAATAGAACAGATGCGCATACTAAGCAGTGAAAATATCAAAAAAATAGGCAATATAAAATGAATAATCAAACCAAGTCAGACATAATCATCTACAAAGTAAAGGTTTTTGAAGAGTCCGTTTGGCTTACTCGAACTATGATAGCTCAGCTTTTTGATGTGCAAAGAGCAGCGATAACAAAGTATTTGAAAAATATTTTTGAAAGTTATGAGTTAGATGAAAATTCAGTTAGTTCCCATTTGGAACATACTGCCAATGATGGTAAAACGTATAAGACAAAATGCTATAACCTTGATGCCTTTTTGGAGTTTGATGATAGAGTAATTTTGCACGATGCAGGAAAAATCACTAAAAAGATAGCCGATGAAAAAGCTTTGAGCGAATTTGAAACATACCGTGTCGTTCAAGATAGACTTTTTAGGAGTGATTTTGACAAACTATTGTTAAAAGTGGACACTAAATAGCATGACCCTCTCAAAATCCCTCTACACCCGAGCCAAGGCAAGATATAACTTTACATGTAAATATTTTGGGAACGCAAAATGTGGTGCGAGAACGGTTATTGAAATATTTTGAACTTGATACTTTTGCTATGGTTAGGGTACTTAGAAAATTAAAAAGGTAAATGATGATTAATTACACCCAAAAACTAACCACCGATAGAGAATTTTACCCCATTGAAAATCTGGAGTATTCCATCGAGAGTGACAGAGGGCGGATTTTTTCGGCTCCTGCTTTGAGGCGGCTTCAAAAGCGCACACAGGTGTTTGCGTTAGAGCTCAATGCTTCGATTCGAACACGTTTGACGCACTCTTTGGAGGTTTCGCAGACGGCTCGGTTTATTGCTAAGACGATTCTTGCGAAGCTTGGCGAAAAAGGGCTTAAAGCGTATGGATTGGAGGGGCTTGACAATGCCTTTGTTTCGACAGCGGAGATGACCAGTTTGCTTCATGACATCGGCAATCCTCCGTTTGGGCATTTTGCGGAGCAGACGATTAACAAGTGGATCATGGATAACGCTTTGCCGATGTTTGAGCATTTTTATGCTACTACCGATACGACTCAAAAACTCAAAGCGATGCTTGCGCAAGACCTTTGCCATTACGATGGTAATGCTCAAGCGATTCGGGTTATTAGCAAATTGCAACGCTTAAATCTCTCTTACACCCAAATCGCTTCAGTGGTCAAATACACCAGAGGCGCATACGAAGCAAAGCCTCAAAGTGGGACATCGCTTGATTATTTGATGAAAAAGCCAGGGTTTTATTACAGCGAAAAAGAGTTTATCGAGAAGGTTCAAAAGGCTTTACATGTAAAACATGGACACCGTTTTCCACTCACCTATATCATGGAAGCGGCAGATGACATTTCCTACCTCACAGCGGACTTGGAAGACTCGGTGGAAAAAGGCATTTTGAGTTTGGATAAAGTCTATGAGCTCATTAAAACGGAGTGCGATAAAGAGGGTGAGACGTACTTGATGGAAGTGATTCAAGAGCGGTACAATCAGGCTAAAGAGAACGATGAACCCTATCAGTTTAGTCTGTTTTTTACATTGGTTCGTGCCAAACTCGTGACCTCTTTGGTCTTTCATGTGGTGGACATTTACATCAACAATCATGAAGCGATTTTTGAGGGGAGTTTTAATGCCGCCTTACTCGAATATGACAAGCAGAGTAAATACTATAAAGCGGTGAAAATCCTACAAAATATATCGACCAAATACATCTATCAAAACAAAGAAGTGCAAACCTTGGAATTACAAGGTTATGCGATTATCAACGGACTTTTAAACAGTTATAATCCTCTTTTAAAGCTTACATGTAAAGAGTTTGAAGCCCTTCTTCGAGATGAAAAAATCGAGTGTTTTGTCGCAATGCGACTGATTAAACGCATTTCGTCCAAGCAAATTGTGGCGTATCAAAATGATGTTCACAAGCTCAATAAAGAGGATGAATCTTATGCCTTGCTTGAGTGGTATCACAGAGTGCGGCTTATCATCGACTACATTAGTGGTATGACCGATGATTTTGCGCTGCATGAGTACAAAACGTTGTTGGCGCTTTAGAGATGAAAAAGTTCATCATTTTAATGTTCTTGGGGATCTTCGCAACCCTGTTGGCACAGTCCCATGAAACTCCTGAGCCCATGGTGCTATTTAAAAATTTGGAACGCTCCTTACAACAAAAAGATCGTTCTATCTTTGAAAAAGAGGTGATGATAACGCTGGATGACTATTTGCAATATTATTCGGAAAAGAGACCACTTTTGGAGAAAGAGAAACAATCTTACCAAGAGCGATACCATCGACAGAAAAATATTATGATGCGGAGTTGGGATGACCTACTTCAATTTTTAGCAAATGAAAATCTTTCGTTTAAAGAGGCTGAATATCTCGGTTATGGGATATTTCGTCAAGATAAGCAAGCAAGCTATACGCCTGGATACAGAATCAATCATGTAGATTATGATATAAAATTATCGAATTGCTTCTTGGTTGATGGCGCATGGAAATTGGCTTCTGGTATGCAGATCAAAAAAAGAGAGCCTTACGAACCAGTGTTTAAAAAGGCAAATATGACGTGGGGGAATATCGTCAATCCTGATGGGAAGATTCCTGCCAATACGTTTAAGCGCATATACTTCAACATTAAAACAAAGCAAATCTTACAAACAGATGTTGTCAAAACACCCTTCATGGACATAACTCAAGATATCGATTGTGCAACGCGTTATAAAATCACAACAGAAGAGTTTGCTGGTTATTTTGTGGGTAAAGTTGACTTTAAGACAACCGTTCAGAAAAATATTGTCGTGCGAAGCTCAGATTTGGCTAATGTGCGAGTTATCATAGATGGAAAGATTGTCTGTGAAAACAAATGCCATGATGTGGCGTATACCTTTGAAAAAGGAAGGCATACGATTGAAATAGAATATTTAAATAGCATTAATTTTTTAGTTGGGCGAAGATCTATGTTATGCTGGTTGATATTTATGCGTATTACTCAAAAAAAGAGGTGCAGCATAAGCTTCAAAAGCTTATCACGCCATCTACTAAACTATGGTATTTAGCTCTTTATGAATCCAATCATCCTACCCAAGAGGTACATCTTCAATTAAAAGATTCAAAAGAGCCAACCGTATTGTTCATCAGCTCTTATCGCGCGATGAGCTTAGTCATTCACAATGCTCAAAAGGCAAATTTAAAAGCTATCGTTAGCAGTGGAGACAGTGGAACAACTTTTAATTTTAACGACCAAAAAGTCGTGCCGATTATCAGAACACTGCTTTATGATAGGCATCGCATTGACTTTGAGACAGAACTTTTGCCAAAGTGTGCGACGGGGCCTGTCGGTAGCTGTGAGGGAGGATTTACCCCTATTTTTGAGCAGATTAACTCTTTTTCACAAGGCAATGAGTTGGATGGTGTTAGTTTTGGCACAAAAGAAAATATGATTTTTATCCCACAAGTAGAGTTAACAAAAGCAAAGCGTCAGGAGATTATTGACGAAAGTAAAAGGATACTGGAGGAGCATGAAAAGGATATGAAACCAAAGTCCTATGATGCTCTTTTTGCTCAAACCAATCCAACACTTACGATCCCCAATAAGGGTTATAAAGTGAGTTACTATGACAAAAAATCCCAAAAAATGGTTCTTTCTAAATATACAGATTATCCTTCGATAAAAGGCTCAAGAGAGATTGCAACGATTGAGGCACAAGAGTTTATGGCCAAATGGGAGAGAGATGTTATCGTGGCTATGGATGAGGAGCGTTATTTTGAAGTTGATAATGGATGGTCGGAAGTTAAAATTATTGTCGATGGCCAAGTCATTTACAATCAAACAAAAAAGCCTGCCGATGGAATACAACGCATCAAACATCATTTTAAAAAAGGGGTGCATCGTGTCGAAATTAGATTGATCAATGGATGGCATACGGTTGATTTTTATGCAGCACTGAAACGTGATATCAAAAAATTTACATTGGATGAAGTTAAAAAAGAACTTGCAGGGTTGATTACGGATAACACAAAACTCTATTATGCGGCTATCGAATCCACGAGAGATGAAAATAATCGTTTAACTATTTCTGTGAAAGAAGACAAGGCGCCGGTAGTCTTGTTTCTAAACCTAAATGAATCAATGCACGTGGAAATAGATAATACAGCTAAACAGAAGATAAAAGCGATTGTTTATTATGCGAAAAAAGCAGGAACGGTGACTTTGAAACAACCTTCTTCTGATATAAAAATTATTGCATTAAACGATAAATTTAGCTACTTAGCTGGACTTCCGATGTGTGGAGAAAGCAAAAAGACTAAAGAAGAGACTTGTCGATATGTTTATGGGATAGATTTTTTAAATAAAGATATTCAAAAGTTGACAGGAAAAAATGTAGATGGCGTAAGTGTGGAAAAGTTAAATTCGCAAATTACAGTACCAAGCGTTGTCATGGATGAACAGCAATATCGCAACATCAAAGCATTGCAAGATAAAGATAAAGAGATTAATAAAATCAGAAAAGAAAAAAGCGACGCCTATAGTAAAAAATTAAAAAAAGGCCAGTTTGAGAGTATTCTTGAATAGTATATTTCCATTGAGTTTAAAGCACATGGAAGTTACATGATGCACTTTTTATAAGGTACTATTTTTACACGGTGTTAAAAATTTATTTATCGGCTTTTTTATACAACGTTTTGACGCCCAAAATAGTACATTCGACATTTTTTTCATCTTTAAGTTTAAAGGTGACGCGCATTTGGGTGGTGAGGTCTATAACTTCGATGGAATGCTCTTCGATGTTATATTTTACGGGGGTATTGTTGCCCATAGCGTGTACGTAATCTTTGCTAAATTCGATGTCACCTGTGGGTAGGAAGATATTTTTGCCTAGCGGTCGCCATTTCCCGATGAGAGGGTTTGGTGTTTCATGCAAGATAAAAATCGTAAGGGCTGTTGCTATTAAGACGAAAGCAATAGTAAGTAAAATTTTTGGGTGATGTTTTGGATTCCAATCTTTTTCTTGCATACATTGGTGTATTTTTTTTAAAACTGATTCTCTGGAAGTATCTAGTTTTAAATCCATAGGCGGTATCGTTTCTTGGGCATTAAAATGTTCTAAGGCTTCTCTGTCTTCGTTTAGCTCACGAAAAAATGCATCCTCATCTTCTTGGCTTAAGGGATCATGAACTGTTTTTTCTTTAGGTTTTTGTATTGCCTCAGAGTTCATATAACGGAGTGTTTCATCTTCTTTAACTTTAAATAAATGGATAAATTTTGCAAACATGACACGCCTTGTACGTTTTTAGTTATAGAGGTTAGTAGGTAAAAATTATAGCATTTGTATCTTTAGATTTTTTTTCAAGGCGTATGAAAAGAGTCTTTTGATGATGAGTTACATCGGCAAGGATACTCTTAAAGTAAAGCTTCCTCCATTTGGTATCTTTTAGGATTGGTGGGGTTTTATATCAGCGTACTTTTGTTTTGGATGATGGAGCTAGGTTTTATCAATGTTTTAAGTATGGGGAAAAATGTTCTTTTGTTAGGAATTACCTGGGAAATGGTTATTTTCGTAGGAATGTTACTTTTAAAAATAAAACGTATTAAACAAGAGTATTCTATGATGAAGTCTCATGTAATAGAGGCTGAAAAAGAGCGTTTGTATCAATCACGCTTTAGCTCTATTGGACGGACTATCGGCAATATAGCGCATCAGTGGAAGCAACCTTTAAATGCCTTAGGTGCTGTGCTGACCAATATGAAGGGGAGTCTTATATTAGAGCCAAAGCTCAAAAAAAAGAAATTGATAGAATCTTTAGACACAAGTTTTGAGATACTAAAGCACCTTTCGGCAACGATAGATACGTTTTATAATTTTCTTCTTAAATCATATTCCAATAAAGTTCAATTTTATGTCTGTGAAGAATTGGAGTCGATACAAAAAATGTTGGAATATACTTTGAAAAATTCTAAAATTGAACTAAGAATTCACTGCAATGCCGATTCTTTTTTATACGGTAATCCTAATGAATTTATACAAGTACTTTTAAATATTTTACTCAATGCCAAAGAGCAATTCGATGTTTTAGATTATGAAGAGGCATTGATAGATATGACTGTTAAGGAAATGCATGAACTGTGCATAGTTTCCATCCAAGATAATGCGGGTGGTATAGTCATTGAGCCAATTGAGCGTATCTTTGAGCATAATGTTACATGTAAGAAAAATAGTGCAGGTACAGGACTGTTTATTTGCAAAGATATTATTGAAAATCGTTTCAAAGGAAGTATTACTGTTGAGAATAAAAATAAGGGCGCGTGTTTTACGATCACTATACCTTTATTCAATAATCAATTATAAAAAATGTAATAAAACTACGACATTCATACCTATTTGGTATTATTCTTGTATAATTAGACTTCTTTCCTAACCCATTGAAAAGGCGGTGCGCTCTAAGCAAACTCTTTATTTTTTCAAAGGCTATGAAAGAGAAGTTTATGGTAGACATTAACAAAGGCTTTTTTATGGCACAGCAACCTACTTTTTTACAGCATTTTCGCTCTTTTTACGTTCAAAATAAATTTAATGACTTAGAACAAGCAATTGAATATTTTGCAGTTTTTGGACAGAGTGGCTGGACTATTGATAAAAATAAACCACTACTAGATTTAATCGAATCAAAATTTCTTAAAAATTATGCGTACATTCACGGTGATATTACCAAGATAACGCAGAGCAATAAAATAACCCATGCTCTTTTAAGCGCGATTGCCACAGGGGACCGTCGCATGTTTTCTTCCTTTAAGCGAGCGCGTATTAGTAGAGAAGAGGGTGATAGGACTGTGGATTTTTTGTATGACAATGGTTTGATAGAGATAGAATACTCAACCGAACTGCCACTTTATGAAGAGGACCATATCTCTGATAAATTAAATTTTATGCACGCTTACATGCGTTTTTGGTTTGCCTTTATCTCACCTTTTTATAAGAATATCAAAGAGGGTAATTATAAAGAAGTGAAAGAGCGTTTTACAAACCGTGAGCAAGGATTTTCAGATTTGATTTTTGAGAAGCTTTGTTTTGAGCTACTCAAAAAAAGTTTTGTGGATGACCCTGTTGTGAAGGTAGGTGGATACTGGGATAAACATGCCGAAATTGATCTTGTGGCAAAAACTAAATCGGGAAAACTCATCGCAGGTGTGTGCAAATACAGCCAAGCCAAGGTGAAAAAAACAGAATGGACTAAATTAAAAGAAAAATGTGATCTTGTAGGGCTAAAGCCTGATATCATAGTCTTTTTTGCAAAAAATGGTTTTACCAATGAGTTAAAGTTACTAAAAAGTGATACGGTAAAATTGTTCACTTTGAAAAGCTTGAAAATGCTTATTGAAGAGGTGAGTAATAAAGACTTATTAACATACATGGGTAAAAAATATTAGCTTTTTTGGAAAGAATAATAGAAAAAACCTAGATGTTTTTGAAGAATGATAGAGTATAATGAGCCAATTAAAAATTATAATATGAGAGGATACTTGATTTATGCCACTTTTATCGTTAACACTTGATCGCCCAACATTCAACCTTTTAGACACTATAACGACGCACCTTGAGCTAACTAAAGAAGAGGTCATTGCTCAAGCCTTACAAGAGTTTTATGAAAAATATAGGGTTGAGAAAAAACTTAAAAGTTTTGATAATGGACAAGTTCATGAGCTTAGTCAGCAGGAGTATGCAAGACTTAAAGCAGAGCAATAGTGCTAGTAAGCGGGTGTAACTCATCGGTAGAGTGTTAGCTTCCCAAGCTGAAAGTGGCGGGTTCGATTCCCGTCACCCGCTCCATCTTTTTTTTAGACTTAAAATCTCTACTTAGATAATTTTCTACACACTTTTTTAACACATCTATCTTAAACTATTACCACAATATGATTTAAGGAGTGCCTCATGAGAAGAAGTTTCTTTGCTATATTAATGGTCTCTTTTTTTGCTGTCAGCGCAATGGCGCAATCAAGCTCTTTCGTGCCTTATGAAGTTGATGGTAAAGTTTATGAGGGATTTTACAGTAGTCCTTCCAAAAAAGCACCTTTAGTATTTATCGTTCATGATTGGGATGGGCTGAATGCCTATGAAATCAAAAGAGTAGAAATGCTCAATAAACTAGGCTATGCAGCATTTGCTGTTGACCTTTTTGGTAAAGATACACGACCTGTAAGCCTTGAAGAAAAAAAAGCGTTTACCACAGCTCTTTATAAGGATCGTGCAAAAATGCGCAAACTTTTAGATGCAGGATTTCTTACCGCAAAATCTTTAGGTGCTAATGTCAACAATGCTATAGGTATTGGCTATTGCTTTGGTGGTGCGGCGATTTTAGAAATGGCTCGTTCAGGTGCAGATATGAAAGCTTTCGTAAGTTTCCATGGTGGTCTTGCAACGCCTCAGGGTGAGGACTACTCTAAAAATAAAGGCTTTATTCTTGTCTTTCAAGGTTCAGCCGATCAAAGCGTAAGTTTAGACGAATTTGCAACCCTAGCTAAAGAGTTGGAAAAAGCAGATGTAAAGCATGAAATGATAACGTACAGTGGCGCTCCTCACGCTTTTACGGTATTTAATACGGATAGATACCGTGAAGATGCCGATAGAAAATCATGGAAACGATTGAGAGAGTTTTTACAAGAGACGTTATACTAGATAAAGCACTAGGGGGACTATTTTTTGCTTCTGCTTTTCAAAGGATGAACGATGGATAGTAGATTGTTTGAAATAGACCCACTGGCTGCGGTTAATTATGGATTTTACAACACTTTGAAAAAGGGTGAAGGTAGTTTTGAAGACTTTTTAGTACATTATGATTCTCATAATGTGAATGAAGGCGATAATAGTTGGTTAACAAAGCTTGTGAGTGAAGATATGGCCTCTAAAATCGCATCCATAGAAGTTTTAAGTACGATGGATTTTTTAGGTATGAACCATTTAAATTTTCTGACGAAGAGCAGTTTTTTTGATACACAAGTAGCTTCATACAAGCTTGAAATACTCCAAGAAATGCGGAAAAAAGAAGCATTACCAGCAAATATACTGAATCAATTTTATCAAAATTTAGATACAATGACTCTTTAATTTTTTTTAAAGCCTCACTTTAAAGTTGCAAGGAGAGTTGTGTGAATAAAGAGCTGATGTTTGAACAACGCTGTAAGCAACTAAGCACGGAGTTGGAAACAACTCGTAAAACACTTATAGAGCAATTTTATATTGACCCACTCACTTCTCTGCCCAATCTTTATAAACTGCGTCATTATCTGGAGAACAATAGTGATTTTACATTTGTGATTGTTAATATTGACAATTTTAAACTACTCAATGATTTTTACGGCTTTTTAGTAGGTGATTTTATCTTAGAATCCTTTGCTAAAACGCTCAAGCAAAGATTTGATGATGCTATGATTTACCGTATAGCTGGCGATGAATTTGCAATCGTCAAAAAAGAGAAAATGAATTTTTATACTTTGAAAAAATATTTAAATCAACTCTCTCTTGAAATGGCGCATTTAAAATATGCTTATGCGCAAACAGAGATATTTGTGGATTGTACTTTTGCGTCAAGTGCGAGTAGTAGGTATAATGATATTTTTTCAAAAGTTAACATGGCACTCAAATACGCCAAAGAGGAACGCTTAAAGTTTTGGATTTATGAAGATTCGATGAAATTGACGCAAATTTATGAGAATAATCTCATTTATGCGACTAAAGTTCGCAAAGCGATTGTGGATTTTTCAGGTATTGTTCCTTATTTTCAGCCAATTATTGACAATACAACCAATAAAATAGTTAAGTTTGAATCACTTTCAAGGCTTATTGATGAACAAGGGGTCATTCATGCCCCCAATGCTTTTATTCCAATTGCTAAGACTATCAAAGTGTATGACATTATTACAAAAACAATTATTAAAAAAAGTTTTGATATTTTTGCCAAAACTCCTTATGATTTTAGTATTAATCTCTCTTTTGAAGACATTATGAATGACCAGATGTATAGTTACATTATCACAATGCTTGAAGATTCGGGAATGGGCGAGCGTGTGACGTTTGAGTTGCTTGAATCAGAAAAAGTGGATGATTTTGACAAAGTGATTCGTTTTTTTACTGAAATTAGACGACATGGTGTTAAGGTTGCCATTGATGATTTCGGGAGTGGTTTTTCTAATTTTTCCTATATTATCAATCTACATCCTGATTTTATCAAAATTGATGGTAGTCTTATTAAGTGTTTGGATACCGATAAAAATGCCCAAATTGTTGTAGAAACGATTGTTGATTTTTCAAAAAAACTAGGTATTAAAACGGTCGCAGAATTTGTACACTCAAGTACGATTCTTTCTACGGTTCAAAATTTAGGAATTGATTATTCGCAAGGGTATTATATCGATGAGCCTTCGCCGAAAATCATTGATGAACCTCTTCATCCCAAAGGATAGAGATACCATATTCTGCGTCCGTTATGGCATATTTAAAATACTCTCGTGTACCCTTTCTTCCATGTAATCGTACTTTGATGCGGCCATCTTCTAACAGATTTTTAATTTCATATTGCCCAATTGAGCGTTTATTCCAATGCTTCAAAGCGTTAGAGTATATACGAAAACGGCATGTTGCTTCTGCACTAAAAACGTAAGATTCTGTCAGATCATATTCCTTTGTAGCGTTTTCACACGTGTAAAGCATTACTTTTTGTCCCTGAACGCTAAGCTTTTGTGCAATGACATTGCCATCGCAGTAAGGGCATTTGCCAACAATCATAAGAGTTCCTTTCAATAGATATGCTATAGTAACGCAAAAATAAAAGTACGTTTAGAAATATTGCATTTTGAAAAATTTCACCCTAAAGTGTGGCCTTAAAATGAAAACAAAAATCTATTTTTTACCTGGCGCTATGTGTAATGAACGGTTGTGGAGTAGACTTTTCCCATGTTTTGATGAGCAGTATGAATTGGTACATATTCCCATTCCTATGGAAGATAATTTCAATGCCATGGCGGATGCACTACTACCTTATTTTAAAGAAGAGACGATTAATCTTTTTGGCTTTTCTTTAGGCGGTTATTTAGCTTCGTTTTTTACGATTAAGTATCCTCATAGAGTTGCTCGGCTTTTTCTTGCTGGAAGCTCTCCTCGCTCTTTCCCTTCTGATGAAATTAGAAAGAAAGAAGAGGGATTAAATGATATCTTAAATAATGGTTTTAGGGCATTAAGTCATGCTCGTATCATGAGTCTTTTAGATAAAGAAAATTATCACAACCAAGCCTTGATTGAGATTATTCAGACAATGTATATGGAGTTAGGGGTAGATGTCCTGACTAAACAAATCGATGCAACGGTCAAACGTGAAAATCTTTTAATTGATATTGCAAGACTTAGTCTTCCTATTACCTTTTGTTATAGCAAAGAAGACACGATTGTTAATCAGTTATGGCTTCAAATTGTTGCTAAACAGAGCCAATTTGCACAATTTATTGCTTTTGAAGGTGGCTCACATATGTTGCCGTTGGAGAAACCTTTAGAATTATCGCTTGAAATCAAAAAGTGGATTAACGCATCATAAAAGCCTTACAAGTAAGGCTTTATCGTCATTGATGACACACAAAATTGATCATATCAGACTCAACAGCACGAATAGGTGGACGAAACCATTGTGAAGGTGTTGAGGAGATTGTCTTAGAAGAGGCTCCTGTACCTAGCAGGCGAATAGCGTGTTGTTGGCAGTTAATTTCGGACTTGCCAAAAAGAATAGCATCATGACTTTGTCGTCGGTAAGTGATTTCTTGAGTATTAGCTTTTTTGCTCACTTCCAAGACATAGTATTTGTAGATATCTTGATATGCTGTCCGTGGTATCTCGACTTCTTGTGCCACAAGACTGGTTAAAACGAAAAAACTAAAAAGTATGAAGCGTATCATTTGGTAAATCTCTCCACGTATTGCTCTAAGCTTTCCGCATCCATGGCCCCCGTTGTTCGGTTGATTTCTACCCCATTTTTGAAAACAATAATGGTGGGAATGGAGCGAATTTTAAAGCGTGAGCCTAAAAATTTTTCATCTTCGACATTGACTTTAGCAAAGAGCATTTTAAGAGGAAAAGCGTTGGCTGTTTTTTTGAAAACAGGAGCCATACTTTTACAAGGGCCACACCACGGTGCCCAAAAATCAATGATGACAGGTATCTCAGAGCGGGTAATAATTTTATCAAGAGTATCGCTATTAAGTTCAATGGGTTTGACGTCAAAAAATGATTTTTTGCATTTTCCACAATCAACTTTTTTGTAGACTTCCAATTTCGGAATATTATTGGTGGCTAAACAGTGTGGGCAAATTACTTTCATTTTTTATCCTTTCGCATAGTGTTGTAATGCTTCTAATATCTCTTTTTCGATGCGCCACTCTTTGCCATCAACGGATTTAACGGATTCACGTTTGATGCCATCCACAGAACCTTTGGAGACGATCAATTCAAGATAAGCATCAACTTCCTCAAAGCTTGGTAGAAGGCTTACATGTAAGCGTTTTTCAAGCTCTGCGATAAAACCATATCCACCCCAGTTGGAGACTGAAGCGATGATGGGAAAATCAGAAGGCACAACACAATAATCAAAAAAATCTTCTTTAACGCTTAAGACTTCTTCAAAGCTTCCCATACCAACTTCATTGCCACCATCACCAATAGCGATGCTGATAGCATGGGCATTACCTCGTTTAAAAAGTTCATCCACGGGAGCGGTAAACTCTTTGATATCAACGCCCCTCGAATTAAGGTATCGTCCCTCTTTATTTTGCCCGCAACGCTCAATTGAGAGATGGCACATAGGCTTGTAGGTTTCTAAAAGCGCTTCATAACCCGCATCATCCAGCCCAACAAGCGGGATATAAATTGTCTCAAATGGCTCAAAATAGCCTTCGCAAAAAGTATCTGTGATGATGATGGGTTGGTAGCCTAGTGTTTTAAACGTTTTTGCTAAAAAATAAGCCCCAATTGGGCCATCGGTTTCAGCAAAACCTGCGACATAAAATCCAGTATAAATAAAAACAACGCCTTTGGGCTGCGCTAAAAAAGCTTCCACTGCTTTATGACAATGTTGAGTTGGAAAACGGTTTTGGATTTTGTCCATTCCTCTAGTAGAGTGTTGTAAAATAATATCTTCGATGGTTTCAAAATGCACAATGCGACCTTTACATGTAGAAAGTTTATATGAAAATTGTACCTAAAATCTGCTACAATCTTATGAAATTTTATCAAAGTTCAAAAGGAAAGTGATGAGCCCTCAAGCATTACGCGAATTAATAGCACAAGGAAAATTTGACAGACCAACCTCGGGAGAATGCCCAGGATACGTTCAAGCCAATATGGTAGCACTACCACGAGAATATGCCAAAAGTTTTGAAAAATTTGCTCGTGCCAATGCCAAAGCCATTCCTGTTTTAGAAGTGATTGATGAAGGATTTACCTCAAAAATTATGGCCAAAGGTGCCAATATCTTGACTGATATTCCACGCTATAACATCCTCAAAAATGGTGTTGTTGTAGAGGAAGTGACCGATATCACACCCTATTATCAAGAAGATTTAGTCTTTTTTTTAATTGGGTGTAGCTTTTCATTTGAAAATGCTTTGATTCAAAATGGTATGCCACTGCGCTATGTAGATGAGAAAAAAAATGTCTCCATGTACCGTACAAATATTAAACTCAATGAAGTGGATGGTTTTAGCGGTGAGATGGTTGTGAGCATGCGACCCATTAAAAAAGAAAAGGTGGCCGATGCATGCGTCGTGACCAGCCATTTTCCAAGGATGCACGGCTCACCCATTCATGTCGGTTATCCTGAGATGATAGGCGTCAAAGATATCGCAAATCCCGATTATGGCGATAGTGTTCTCATCAAAGAGGATGAAATCCCACTTTTTTGGCCATGCGGTGTGACTCCTCAAAATGTCATCACCAAGATGAAACTTCCTTTTGCCATCACACACGCACCAGGTCACATGTTCGTCAGTGATGTGAAAGACAGCGAATACTACGAATAAAGGCACACTGTCTTAGTGTGCCTTCTTCTCAAAAACGAGAGGATATTTTAAAAGTGGTAGGTATTCACCATCGTATAAAGCATCCTCTTTCTTGATGAGCGTTTCAGCGTTACCTACACTCTCCATAACCGTTGCCTCTTTTTCAATCGGTCTATCGGTGATAATTTCGCCCATTTTATAGGCAGAACCATTTAAATGTGTGTAGCCTTCTTTGGCGTCTCGGTAGTAACGAAATGTAAAAGGAGTGGTATCAAACACATCCTTGCCTAAAGTAAAACGTTGCGTTGCGACAACTTTACGGTATAAAATCGCACCATGTAATACCCCTTCTGGTGTGGGATAAAACAGCTCAGGCGCTATCAATCCCTCAGCCGTAAGGTACTCTTTTCGATCCACAAAAGCTTGCATGAGCGTTACATGTAAGCGCATCTGAGCATAGAGTGTCTCAGGCTTTGAAAAATCCAATGGCTTCCAATCCTCACGGTACCCGTTTTTTTTACGGATACGTTGCATCACAAATGCTTCCATACTGGAGGGCATCAATCCATACAGATTAGCCCCCGCCACGTGTTTTAAAAAGTAACCAAATTCGCCTTGGTTTGTCGCACGATTGAGCGGGTCGCCCATGGAGGTTTGTGCTTGACCTTTGCTTCCATGATAACCCAGATAATTCATCTCACTCCATCCGAGTTTTTCGGGAAATTTTCGAGGAAATGCCCATGTCGAATCAATGGTATTACTCGTTCCTGAGGTAAAGGAAGCAGGCTCAAATCCATAATTATCACTATGGCAACCGATGCATTGCATCAACTCTTCACTTTTTTGAGGGCGAAGTTCGCCTTTGGCATCTTCGATAAATCCTGCGAGTATCCAACCTGCACCGTTGTTGATCCAGCCTTGCTTTTCATTGAGGTAAAGGGGTGCGTCTTCTTCTTTTTGAGCGGCTTCACCAGGATAGAACATCTTTGTTTTAACCATGTAGCGTATCTCTTTCACCCGTGTGGCTCGTGTTCCATTCGCACGTAAATCCACATAATGCAAGGGATGTGCAAACTCGGTGTAAAGCGGATAAAGACCACGGTTGACTTCGATATTTTTGGCTTTTCCATAATAATGCGTCGCATCATTTGGCGTGAGTCTATCGGTTATGGCTCGCTCTAAAAGATCAAGATTTTGAGAGTAAATAGCCTCACTCCATGACCCTTTTTCATCTTGCATAAACGGTTTTGCTAAGCGAATATAGATGCCTGAGACACTGCCATTCATGGGAGTAAAAATACCATAGGGCATAAAATTGATGGCTCGCCAGCCTGTCATATCGCCAAAAATAGCGCTCTGTTTGTCTGCTGTACGTACATAGCCATCTTGTTTAGCTGGTAAATCGGCAGGATTTAGATCGGGAAAAAGTCGCCATGGAGAGTTATCGATACCATTTTCCCAACCTAATTTTCCTTGACGTTTAGCATAGGCATTTTTCCAATTATCTTCTTGAAGATACACTAATATTTTGGTCTCATCAAAATGGTTTGAACTTTTTTGATACGCCCTTTCAAGCTTTTCAGGATAGAGTGTATTTTCCCACGGATTGATGGTTGCCATTTTACTATGAAGGGTTGCTGGCGTAAACGTATAGGTGGTTTGAAGATTTCCTGTGGTGCTAGAGAGTCCTGCTTGAGGATTGTTATTGCCCAATCCTAAGCGTGCAGGCGCATTGGTATGGCAAAAAAGACAGGCATTTTGAGTCCCGCCCATTGTTTCGATATAACACTGAGCGGGGATGTTGGCATAAGGATTGGCAAGGGTTGTACGGCTGATAAACTCTCCCATCAACGGACCACCAAAGCCCACAATGGGGTTAAGGCAGAAGGTGAGCAGAAAGAGATGATTAAAGCCCTGGTATGCCATAGATGTACCCAATAGGCGCTTGGAATTTGTCAATCATCAGAGCTAGTTTTGCCTTTAGCTCTTTGCTGGTTGTTTTGGTAAAATCGCCAAGATGCTGCGCATTGCTCATGATGTATGCGTATCCATTGAGATTTTCAACCACTTGAAGCCCTGTCGATTCTGCTCCCGCTGGAATAGAGAGGATGCGTGAGAGCTTTTTGGTATCGGTATTATAAGCCCACATGTAGTTGTTC
>JAQUVE010000190.1 GCA_028693565.1 Sulfurospirillaceae bacterium
TATAAGTACAGATACTAGTACTAGTGGTGAAGAAGGATTTATAGAGGCTGATTCAGTATTGGTTGCTATTAGTCAAAATCCAAAAGATAATATTGTTCAAAGTTCCAAAGAAATTATTGTCGATGGCAAAGGGCTTATTGTGACAGATGAAAGTGGAAGAACATCGATGAAGGGAGTTTTTGCTTCCGGTGATGTTGTAACAGGTGCGCGTACTGTGGTTGAAGCCGTTGCTTTTTCAAAGCGTGTAGCGGTTGCAATTGAGGAATTTATAAAGGCTTTATAGCTTTGCATTAAACATATGCAAAGCTATATAAGTTGTTTTATTTTTGTGAGTCGGGATGAAACCGTGCTTTTGCGTCCTGTAAAGCATTAATGAGTTCATCCAAATTCTCATAAGGAATGTGTGCTTTCCAATCTGGTTCTTCTCCATTCTTTTTCAATGAGATACCAATACTCACGACAGGAAATGAACCATTTCCGTAAGGCTCTTCTAAATGTGAAATTGAAATAATGCCGTTTTTAGTACCTGCAAGTGCAAATTTTGTTAATATAGTGTTTTTTCCACCCATAATTTAATCCTTTGATTTTTTTTTGAAGAAACGAGCTATTTTAGCTTGCATTTTCAACCATTCGTGTTGTTGCATTAATGGAAACCCTCCATAGGTTTTACCACCCTCAATCGATTTTGTAACACCACCACGTGCTGCAATCATAGCAAAATCACCAATAACAGTATGACCTGCTGTTGCGCTTTGTCCACCCATGATGACATTTCTACCCAATATTGTTGATCCAGCAAGACCAGATTGTGATACAAGAATAGAATTTTCACCAATGACACAGTTATGTCCAACTTGCACCAAATTGTCTATTTTGGTTCCTTTTTTAAGAATAGTAGTACCAAATACAGCTCGATCAATCGTTGTATTAGCCCCTATTTCAACATTCTCTTCTAAGATAATATTACCACTATGGTATATCTTAATATGTTCCCCCATTGCTGTATGAGCGTAACTAAAACCATCACTTCCAATGATTGCACCCGCTTGAATAATACAACCATCTTTAATAACACTATTGTCGTAGATAACGACATTGGGATAAATAGTGACATTTTTACCGATAAAGACATTAGCGCCAATGGTTACATGAGGCATAATATAAGTGCCCTCTTCTATATGTGAGTAACTACCAATAGTAACATTAGGCGCAATAATGCTTTGTTCTGAGATGTTCGAAGGTTGGGAAATATCAAATGCACTTTTTGCAAAATAAGCACTAGCATATGCCATACTAAGGTGTGGATTAGAACTCACAAGCGCAATGCATGTCTTTGGAACATACGATTGATACTGCTCAGAAACCAATACAGCTCCAGCCTTAGTTGTTTGTAAATCTGGTAGAAGTGTTATATTTTCAAGGTAGGTTATTTGAGAAGAAGTAGCCTCTTTAAGTGACGATAAAGAGGTTACTTCAAAATCATTCCCATTAAATGTTAGATTTAAATGTGCAGCGAGTTGAGAGAGTTTCATTAAATATCCATAGCGACAGAGCCACTTCGGACCATGTCAATAGGGTTATATTTTTTAATTGCTTTTAAAAAATTGTCAATTCTATCATAATCATCTGAGACCATAACCACAATAAAGTCTTCACCACTGCTTGCTATTGTTCCATTGTAAGCTTTTAGCATTGCATCAAGCCCATTGAAGTCTTCATTAAGTGGAATTTTAACTAAAGCTAACTCTTTTTCAACAAACGATCCTGACTCAATTACTTTGTATGTAGGAATCAGTTTGTGTAGTTGTTTTACAATTTGCTCTAATACAGCTGCATTTCCAGAGGTTACAATAGTTAATCGTGAAAGATTCGTTTTGGGAATAGGAGCCACTGTTAATGAGTCAATATTATAACCTCGCCCAGCAAAGAGTCCTGAAATACGAGATAAAACACCATCTTCATTTAAAACAATAACCGATAAAACTCTTCTAGTGTGTTCCATCTTTTACTCCTTATACTCAAGCATCATGTTATACAAAGTACCGCCACTTGGTACCATCGGTAAAACATTTTCAAAACGATCCACATGAACATCTATCATCGTTACACAAGGACTTTTGATCGCCTCTTCAAGTGCAGCATCAAATTCATCTTTCGTATGTGCTCTAAAGCCACGTCCACCAAAACTCTCAATTAGTTTGACAAAATCAGGTTGCATTGTCAAATCGGTAGAAGAGTAACGTTTGTCATAAAAAAACGTTTGCCATTGGCGAACCATACCTAAAAATTGATTATTTAAGACGATGTTCACAACAGGTATTTTGTTTTCAACAGCGGTCATTAGCTCTTGAATATTCATTAAAATAGAGCCATCGCCTGTAAAATTAATAACTGTTTTAGAAGGGCATGCTACTTTTGCACCCATTGCCGCAGGTAATCCAAAGCCCATTGTTCCAAGTCCGCCACTAGTGACCCATTGACGAGGAAAGCTGAAGGGATAAAATTGAGAAGACCACATTTGGTGTTGACCAACATCCGTACAAATGATAGCCTGATCCCCAAGTCTTTGCCCTACTCTCTCAATAGCCCATTGTGGTTTTAAAACCTCATTGGAGTCTTCATACTTAAGCGGATGAATTTCATCATATCGATTAAGTAAATCTCGCCAAGGTTTATATTTGTTTTCATCAATCAGCTCTTTTGCCAAAGGAATCATGGCCTCAACAACATTTTTTAAATCACCAACAATAGGATAATCAATCGGTACAATTTTACCAATGCTACTTGGATCAATATCAACATGAATGATTTTGGCATGTTTGGCAAATTCACTGAGTTTTCCTGTAACTCTATCATCGAAACGTGGCCCAAAAGCAACCATCAAATCAGCTTCGTTCATCGCCATATTAGCACTGTAACAGCCATGCATCCCCAACATCCCCAAAAGCAGTGGGTTTTCATCACCCATGACACCACGAGCCATCAACGTTTCAACGGCTGGGATACCACAGATTTTTGCAAATTCTCTAACTTCCGCACTTGCATTAGAATTGATAGCACCCCCACCAATATATAAAACTGGACGTTTTGCATTGGCAATCGCCTCGATAGCTTTTTTTATTTGTCGAGGATTACCTTTATAGGTTGGTTTATAGGTTTGCATTGTGATATTCTCAGGATATGCGAATTGTCCCATATGTGCACTAACATCTTTTGGAATATCTACGTGTACAGGTCCTGGTCTACCACTACGTGCAATATAAAAGGCTTCTTTTAAAATACGAGGCAAATCTTTAACATCTTTAACTAAGTAATTATGCTTCACACATGGTCGACTAATACCCACTGCATCAATCTCTTGAAAAGCATCAGTACCAATCATACTAATAGGAACTTGTCCACTAATCACAACCATGGGAATCGAATCCATATAAGCAGTTGCAAGACCTGTAACAGCGTTAGTAAAACCAGGGCCACTGGTAACAAAAGCTACACCTACATCTCCACTAGCTCTTGCATAACCATCGGCAGCATGAA
>JAQUVE010000191.1 GCA_028693565.1 Sulfurospirillaceae bacterium
TACCAAAATATGAGTGAAGCATAACAAGTATGACTACAAGAGCGATGGGAACTAGTAAAATATCTATCATTTTATGGCACTTGTTAGATAATCAAATAGAGCGCTTAAGTTATCGATACTATCTAGCGCTTCTATATCATGAGGCATAAGAATCACTTTTATGCCACTTTTTTGGCTTATAAAATCTGCTGTTTTTGTGGAGTGATAACATCATGTAAGATGCAGCAAGGCTGCTCTTTTTTAATAAGCTCAATAATTTCTATCGTATGTTTTGAAGATGGGGGAATTCCCGCTAGTGGCTCAATCGTGCCTATGTTTGTTAGCCCATAAGCTTTGTTAAAGTAGGCTAGATTATCATGAAACTGTATCACTTTAAGACCATTTTTACTCTGCATCTTCTGTTTCCAAATAACAATTTTCTCACTCCACATATCAAAAAACTCTTTGTAGTTTTTCTCATATACCTCTTTATGTTCAGTGTCAATTGAGATAAGAAACTCTTTTATAACGTTTGTAAGAAGAAGGATATTTTGTGGATCTAGATGAAAGTGTGGATTTCCATCTGGGTGAATATCGCCATCTTTTCTATCTACTAAAGAGGGCTTATTTATAAGCTCTACATGGTGTGATAGATTTAAAAAAGTTGGCGAAGAAGGTGAAGTTTTTGGATTTGCTGCTCTGTTTATTAGAGGTGGAAGCCAGCCGATTTCAAGCTGGGCTCCATTCATGATAAGTGCATCTGCATTTCTAACTTTTGTTATCAAAGAAGGACGTGGAATGATAAAGTGTGGATCCCAATTTCCCTTTGCTAACACAGTAGTCGTTATATGCTCGCCACCGATACTCTTTGTTAGAGCACCAATATAAGGATAACTAACCACAATATTTAAGTGCGCTAAGAGTGTTAGCGGCAATAGTGTTAGGAGTGTTAGTAACTTTTTCATCTTAGAATGAGTGTGCTGCGTGCGCACCGATTGAGATGTTTGCCTGTAAAATTATCGTGTCTATTTTCTTTCTCTCTCCATCTTCATCAAACATTGCATTATTACGGCTGTATTGAAGTCTAAATCTCGCAAATTCACTTGTGTGGTACTCTACCATTGCTGTGTATTTGTCTAGTCCATCTGGTTGCTCTATTGTTACACCATTTTCAATAACATCATTTTGAAGTATTGTGTCATATCTCACACGCATTCTCCAGTTTTTATCATGTGTATAGATAAGTTGTGAGTATAACCCGCTCTGTTTTTTAAGCATTGTTGGAGATATAAATACGCCCAAACTATTATTAGCGTACTCTATACCATCTAGCTCTCTTGCAAGAAACTCACTCTGCCATTTGATAGAACTATAAGAATCAAGTGCATGTAAGATAACCAAGTCAGCGCCATATAGTTTTGCATCACCACTAAATACAGTTGGTTCTTCATCAACGCTGTGATCTATCATAGAGTCACCTTGTGCATAAGAGATTCCTCCTAGTATTGTAGTGTCTCCAATATCATGTGATGCTTTTATATATCCAACATAAAGGCCAGCGCCATCACTCGCTTCGGCAGTTTGTGGAATAGCTAGTGGGTTTATTACAGTCAAATCAACGCTCTGATTTCCAAACATCTGCTCATTTTCACCTTGCAAAATCTCAAAACCAGCCATTAAGTAAAATGGTGTTGGAGCAGTCCATTGGATTTGAGCTCCCGTTTCATTGATACCGTGCATGCCTAAAAACGACTCATAAACAAGTGGCATATCTGCAAAATCCCAAGTATGGTGATGTTGCTCATTTAGATATCCAAAGTTTGAGTTAAACTTTCCACCCTTTACTTTTGTACCATAACCTAGAGCATTTGAAGTAAAAAACAGCTCCTCTATCTCAACACCATTCTCTGAGAAGTGAAATATGCCATCCATTGTAAAAAATGGATCAACTGAGCTTGAGAGAACTAGTTCTGCATAGTTGAGATTAAATCCATTATCTACATTATAAGTTGCATGGTTGTCATCTCCATGAGAGTGAGAGCCAAGCAGACCATGAACTACACCGGGAACTGCAAGGTGTTTAACATCAGCATCTTTTACATTTCTATCAACATAAGAAGCATCCATAATAAGTGATATATCTGGGATAAACTTTGACTGATCAAAAGTTCTTTTTTCCGCAGGAAGCACATCTAAACCATAAACTAAAGCCGTGCATAGTGCACTTGATAATAATATTTTTTTCATAATTTTCTCTTGTTATTATTTTTATACAACAAAACGAACCCGTCCGTTTTGCTGGAGGGACTAAAGTCCCTTCTATCCCCCTAAAGCTTCAAAAAAATAGATTTTTTGAGATATATGAGATTTGCCATATTGTTATTAAACAAAACAACACATCCTTTTTTGAAAGATATGAGGTTTTTTATTTTATTTTATTTTATTTGGTTTAGGATAGTTTTGGAGGGGCTCTGTTTTGGTTTGATTTTGCTTGAGTGTGAATATAAGAGATTGGGGCTGTATGAGCAATGGCTTCAAAATGAAAAAGTTCAACATTCTCTGCAGAGATAACTGCATCATCTGACACTAAGTTATGATTTACTGAACATATCAGACAGGTTGCACCATCGTTATGCTGTATGTGCTCTACTTCATGAATAGCAGCAAAGCTAGTAACAATTGCAAAGAGTATTGAGAGCAATATATTTAATTTCATAGCCGCAATTCTATCATAAGTTACTAACTAAAAAATGAAAAACGTCTTTAAAAGAGTGCTAGAAGCAACATAATCCTCTGTATTTATTGAAATATTTATCTTCTTAAGTGCTATAAAATATTTCAAGTTGTAAGATACTCATCTACTTTTTTGTCAAATAAATCTTACAAAAAACTATATTTTATTCATGGGGAATTTATATGAAAAATCAAATCAAAATTGCAATTGCAGGCTATGGAAATTTAGGCAGAGGGGTTGAGCACTCTATCTTAAAAAACCCAGATATGAAACTTGTCGGGGTTTTCTCAAGAAGAGACCCAAAAAGTTTAAAAACTCTTTGTGGGGATACAAAAGTTTTCTCAATTGATAATATTTTAGATTTTAAAGACGAGATTGACGTTTTAATCCTTTGCGGCGGTTCAAAAGATGACCTGCCTATACAAGGTCCAGAGTTCTCAAAAAACTTCAATATCGTAGATAGTTTTGATACACACGCAAAGATTCCAGAGTATTTTTCAAGTGTAGATAAACCCTCACGTGAAAACAACAAAGTAGCTATGATAGCTATAGGATGGGATCCGGGGATGTTTTCTATAAATAGAGTTTATTCAGAAGCACTTCTACCAGATGGAGATACTTATACATTTTGGGGAAAAGGCCTTAGCCAAGGGCATTCAGACGCTATTAGAAGAGTCGAGGGTGTAAAAAATGGTGTCCAATATACTCTTCCTTCTTCTGATGCAATAGAGATGGTGAGAAGTGGAGATAGACCTACTCTCTCTACAAAACAAAAGCATACAAGAGAGTGCTTTGTTGTGTTAAAAGATGGAGTTGA
>JAQUVE010000192.1 GCA_028693565.1 Sulfurospirillaceae bacterium
ATAAGTTCAATATTACTTATCTCTTCTGGACTCATTGCAGGTGTTGTTTTTTTAGATGGTTCACTTGATGGCTCACCTGAGAACGTATTTTCTGCTGGTTGAGAATCTCCATCGATAACACTGCTTAAACTATCACTTAAAGCAAAAGCTATCATATCATGGGAATTATGAATAGCTAAATTATAAATAAACAACTTTCCATAGCCATGAAAATCTATGCTACCATCAATGGCAATAAAATCTACTTTATCAACAGTAAAATTGAGTTTTGGCATATTTTTTTGACTAGCCAAAGAGCGTGAAAATGAACTCAGAACATTTGAAATAATCTCTTTAGTCGCATCTAAATCCTCAGCATCCATCTCTTCTTTTTCATCACCTTCACCGCCAAGCATCATATCGCCAATGGCTGTTGCCAAAGATGTGGCCAAGGTCACTCTCATTTGTCCATTCATATCACCACTGACACTAACATCTGCTTTGGCTAAAGGAGGAGCAAGTTTTATTTTACTTTCGCCATTTTCTTCTTTATTCAGTTCTACCTTTGGGGCAATGCCTGTTAATCCCTCGATGGTTGAGATTATCTCTTGTTGCAATAATTGTACAAATATATTCACACTGTTCCCCTTATCCCTGTGTATCAAATGAAGAGATTTTTTGCATTCTAGAATGCTCTAATTTTTCAAGAGCACTTTTAATTTCATCTTTGTCTGTTTTAACTAACTGCTCAATTTTGATCGATTTTCGAAAACGATGCAATCCAATTTCTGCTAAAAAAAGCTCTTTTTTATCTATCATAACAATTGCTTTATCATCTGCTGCACGATCTAAACGAACAATATCTCCTTGTTTTAGATCTAACAACTCACCAACACTTAACTCCGCTCGCCCAATAATAGCCTCATTAAAAACTTCTGCTCGGCTTATTAAGGTGTTTAACTCTTTATTGCGACTCTTCTTAGCGCTGGTTTCACCTAACATAATATCACGATTTGCCAGCCGTGATAAAATAGGCTCAAGATAGATAACAGGGTAACATAAGTTGATCATACCACTGGAGTTTCCAATAATGATTTCCATAACAACCATAATGACAATCTCATTTTGAGAAACGATTTGCACAACATTCGGGCTTGATTCTTTTGCTTCAATCGCTGGATACATATCGGTGATAGGTCCCCATGCTTCTTTAAGACGTTGCATGACGATGCGTAAAATAGCATCTAAAAGATTAAGCTCAATATCAGTAAGCTCGCGTGTTGCCTCATAAGCCTCTCCTAAGCCACCTAATAATCTATCGATCATTGGAAATGCGATTGAAGGATTGATTTCAATAACACAATTACCATCAAGTGGTTTAATGGAAAAAACGTTAAAACTCGTTGGGCTTGGAAGCGACATCAAAAACTCACCATACGTCATTTGATCAACCGAATGCAGTTGAATCTCAACGATACTTCGCATAATAGAAGAAATTTGTGACGCTAAATTTCGCGCCATTTTATCATGGATGCCTTTTACAGCTCGGAGTTGCTCTTTGGAGACACGGTTAGGACGTTTAAAATCATAAAGAATGATCTGACGTGTATCACTACTTTCATTATCAAGGTTAGTTGGGGAGTCCCCTTCTTCCTCAATAACTTCCAATAAAGCGTCAATCTCTTCTTGACTTAGTATATCAGCCATGATGTATTCCTAACTGCTCTTTAATTTTTGCCAATAATTTCTTGTGAATTTGAGAAATTCTTGATTCACTAATGTCTAAAATTTCACTAATCTCTTTTAAATTGAGTTCCTCAAAATAATAGAGCTGTATAATCAATTGTTCACGTTCCTCACACCCTGAGAGTATTTGTGTTACGATTTCAAGTAATTCATCGCGTTCTACTTTTTGCACAGTATCTTCTTCCGAAAGTACTGTGATTTGCTCATTGAGTGACATTACAGAAACGATCATCGCGCTATTACGTGCTTCAGCTATTTTTTCAATATCTTCATTAAGAATTTGTGCCAAATAGGCATCTTCGGGCTCTTTACCATGTTCGCTTAAATAGAGCATTATCTCATTATCTACCATTTTTATTAAACGCCTATTGGCTCTGCTCATGGTATCTAAAGAACGTAAAAAATCAAGCATAGAACCATACACACGCTTCTTGCCATACCCCCAAAAAGAGTCATTTTGCTCTTTATCGTATCGACGAGAAAGTTTAATCATCTCCTCAGTTCCAATAGAAATCAGATCATTCACATCTACGGAAGCCGGTAAACGTTCACGAAGACGATACGCCATCGCCCTTACTGCAGGTAAATATTGCAAGACTAACTCATCTTGCTCTTTTTTAATATTTTGGCTATAAGGGTTAAGCTGCTTTTTGACTGTGTGATTCATTAATTTCTGGCGAGCCTTTCATAATCTTCTCATACTGTTGGTTCATAATATCTAGGCTTGATAATAGTCCATCGATAACTTTTTCACGCGATTCAAGCTCGCTAATAAAATAATCCCCAATTTGTTCATGGTCTTGCTTATTGAACACAAATCGACCAACACGCTCAAAATCAAAAAAGTTCATAACGGCAACATGAATAATTAAATAAAATACTAACGTAATTTCAAGTGTATAAAATAAAATATTTTCTGGTTCTGAAAAGTTCAATACAGAAAAGATTAATCCAATGAAAAATCCACAAATTGTAAAAAAATAGATAAAGTTTTCTGAACTAACCATGCAATACCTTTGTGAAATTTAGCTAAAATTGCTCAATAATACGCTTAAAAAAACTACCAAAGCTTTTATCTGTGTCATTTTGAAGCACTTTTCGTTCCAATTTATAAACTAAATTATTTACCACACGCTTCATATCCAACGTTGGCAAAGAATTGGGGGCGTCATTGGTGAATAACGTTCGTTGTTTAATGCTCCTTGAGATAATTTTATCTTCAGGTAATTTTCCAATCAAATTGAGTTTCAAGTCATTTCCAATATTGGCCATAGCCACTTTATTAATCTTATCAAAAATAAGTTGCGCTTCTTTTTCATTTTTGGTCATATTGAGTAATAAGTGAATATAGGATTGGCTTTTACTGGTTATTTTAATCGTAGCATAGGCATCCGTAATTGCAGCAGGATCTGGGACTGTTACGACAATCACTTCATCTGCTGCTTCTAAAAAGAGTTGAATATGTTCTCCTATACCAGCACCTGTATCAATAATCATAAAATCTAAATCATCTAAAACTTTAGTCTCTTCAAAAAAACGTTCATACAAAAATTGTTCTGAGTATTTTAAAATTTCATCGCCACTTTCGCCTGGAATTAAAATAAGATTTTTTTTCACATGAACAATGATATCGTTTAGTGAACATTCCCCTTTGAGTACATGCAAAATATTTTTATCAATCCGCACATTTAAGATAACATCCAAATTAGCCAATCCAATATCCGCATCAAAGAGAG
>JAQUVE010000193.1 GCA_028693565.1 Sulfurospirillaceae bacterium
TCCCCTCTTGAATTAGCACATCAGTTTGAATTAGCCCTTGCTTTGTCGGTAAAATAGCATTTTTAATAATCATAGTTCACTCTTTTTTTGTGATATTTTTTCTTTAAAAGCTTTAATTCGTGTATAAGATAACATCATACGCTCTTTTGAAATTTCACCTGTTTTTACAGCATCAAGTAAAATCTTTTGAACAGCAAAAGGCATACTAGCATTATCAGCAAAATAATTAGAAAATACTAAGATATCTACTCCCGCATTGACCGACTTGATAATGCGTTGCTTAAAATCAAATTGCATTGGGATAGAACTTGTACGCAAATTATCAGCAAAAACAACCCCTTCAAAGTGCATCTTCTCACGCAATAATTTTTGAATGATATTTGAAGACATCAGTGCTGGGAACTTATCATCTAACTCTTTTTGCATCACATGCGACATCAAAACAGCATCCAATTTTTCATATGTGATGAGATCATAATAAGGTTTTAACTGCTCAAAGCGCCAATCCTTACTCATATCAACTTCGCTATTGAAACCATCTATAAGATTAGCTCCTGCTGATGGAAAATATTTTACTACAGGAGCAATCTGTGCATTTTTTTGAGCTTTTAAAGACAACATAGCATACGTTGTTACAATCTCTTCATAAGAAGAATAGCGTCGTGATGAGTTGCTCAATGCATTCATTTGCACTTTTGGAGAAAGATCTAAAACGGGAGAAAAATTGACATTAACACCACAAGCAAATAACTCTTCACTCATTTGTTGATATAACTGTGCGCTTTCATCGATATCTTTTGTATTGGCCATTTCTTGTGCTGATGGATAGCGAGTAAAACCTTTTTTGCTATCAAATAAAGAATCACTTCCACCCTCTTGGCTAGCAATAACAAGCAAAGGCAATGAACTTGTTTGAGCTTTTAAATAAGATGTTAATTTTTTAAGTTGCGCAGTATTTTGTATATTTTTATCATCTAAAATCACGCCACCTATCTTATTACGCTTAATATCTTTGGCAATTTGTTCAACCCACTTATCACCTTCTTTTTGTCCATCAAAGCCTACAACGATCATTTGTGCAGCTACCTCTTCTAAAGAAGGATTGGTTGCAAATAAAGGCATTAAGAATAAAAAGAGTAATAAAAGAGATTTTATCATCATGAATCCAATAAATCTCTCACACTTACTTGGGGATTTTTACCTTTTAAAATAAGCGCTATTTCACGTGCTATTGGTGTATAGATGAGATGTTGCTTAGACAAATCACGCACAGCATTAGAGGTAAAAACACCCTCAGCAACTTCACCCAATTCAGCGAGGATAGCATCCAAGGTTTTACCTTGTGCTAAAAAAAGTCCTACGCGATAATTACGTGAAAGCGTGCTTGATGCTGTTAAAAAAAGATCCCCCGCGCCACTTAACCCTAAAAATGTTTCGTCCTTTGCTCCAAAAAACTTTCCAAAACGATGCATTTCGACCAAACCTCTTGCGATAAGACTAGCCCTCGCATTGTTGCCAAGTTTCAAACCATCACAAATACCGCTTGCAATAGCTAAAACATTTTTATAAGCACCACATACTTCTGCACCAATGACGTCACTAGAGGTATACGTTTTGATAAATTTTGGGAAAAATGAAGTAAATTCTATCGCTAGAGTTTCATTAGTAGAATTAATAACAACAGCTGTTGGCAATCCTTGCATCACTTCTGCCGCAAAGGAAGGGCCAGAGAGAAAAGAAAGATTCTCAGAAGGAATAAACTGTGCAAAAATCTCATTTAAAAATGCACCACTGTCCTGCTCAATGCCTTTTGCAGCTACTAAAATTTTTTGCCCATTAAACGAAAAATGCTCACTTAGCCATGAACGAACTACTTGTGCAGGGAGAGCAAAAATTAAATATTCAGCTTTAAGAGCTTGCTCTAAAGGCACAAAATTTGGAATATCTTTAAATGTTCTTGACGTTATCATACACGAAGTATCTCTTGAAATAGCAAAATGAAGTGCTTGCCCCCACTTCCCTGCTCCAATAACTGCAATACTCATTCGTTGATTGCCTTTACGCTTAACAATCTAATCGCTGTTTTAGCAAATCATTCACTTTTGCTGGATTTGCAGTACCTTTACTCTCTTTCATGGTTTGCCCCACAAAGAAGCCAAAGAGTTTATCTTTACCACCTTTATACTCTGCAACTTTATCCGCATTAGCTGCGATAATCGCATCAATAATCGCTAAAATAGCACCATCATCACTTACTTGTTTCAAACCAAGTTTTTCAATAGCATCATCAACACTAACACTGTTTTCCATCAAATAATCAAGCACTTCTTTGGCCGCTTTCCCACTGATTGTTCCATCTTCAATACGTTTAACTATCATAGCTAATTTAACAGCATCTACAGGAGAGGTCAAAAGTGTCATACCATTATTAAGACGTGCGAGAAGCTCAACGGTAAGCCATGTGACAGCATTTTTAGCACCAGCACCTTCATTTATCATCGTCTCGTAAAAATATGCCATTTCAACACTAGAGGTAATTACATTGGCATCGTACTCTTTAATGCCATACTCTTTTAAGAAACGATCACGCTTTTGATCTGGAAGCTCTGGAATTTGAATACAAACGGCTAGCATATCATCAGGTACTACCACAGGTAGTAAATCGGGGTCAGGAAAATAACGATACTCAGCACTATCTTCTTTTCCACGCATACTTCTGGTTTCATTTTTTTCGGTATCATAAAGTCTTGTTTCTTGAACAACTTCTCGCTCATATACACCATCTTCCCATGCAGCACTTTGACGCGCAACTTCATAGTCAATGGCTTTTTGAATAAATTTAAATGAGTTTAAGTTTTTAATCTCTGCTCTAGTATAAAGTTTTGTATCGCCTTTTGGACGAATGGAGACGTTTGCGTCACAACGAAAGCTTCCCTCTTGCATATTGGCATCGCTGATGTCGAGATAGCGCAAAATGGAATGCAATTTTTTGAGGTATAAAACAGCTTCTTCACTGCTTCTCATATCCGGTTCACTCACGATCTCAAGGAGCGGTGTTCCTGCGCGGTTTAAGTCTACATAAGAGACGTTACCATGATGAATATTTTTGCCAGCATCTTCTTCTAAATGAGCCCTTGTAACACCTATACGTTTAGTGGTACCATCTTCAAAATCAATAAAAATTTCACCCGCTTCAACAATGGGGATCTCAAACTGACTAATTTGATACCCTTTGGGAAGATCAGGATAAAAGTAGTTTTTACGATTAAAGATTGATTTTTGATTGATGGTTGCATTCACAGCTGTTCCAAGTGCTATTGCTTTTTTTACAGCCTCTTTATTGAGCACAGGTAACGCACCAGGAAGACCTAAACAAACCTCACAGACATTGGTATTAGGCTCGTCACCAAAACTGGTTGGGCAACTGCAAAAAATCTTTGTTTTTGTATTTAACTGAGCA
>JAQUVE010000055.1 GCA_028693565.1 Sulfurospirillaceae bacterium
GGTGTAAAGATGTTTAAATTTAATGTAACGAGTGACGCGTGTGTTAAATGCGGAAAGTGTATCCCTGTATGTACGATTCATGAAGTTAACCGAGATGAAGTTACAAGTCCAAGAGGTTTTATAGACCTCTTGGGAGCTTATCAGAAAGGTAATCTAGAACTCGATAAAAATACGAAAAGTATTTTTGAGAGTTGCTTCTTATGTACCAATTGTACGGATGTCTGCCCAAATGATTTACCGGTGGATATGATCATTGAGCAAGTACGTAATGATATCCGTAAAAAGTTTGGTTTGGCATGGTATAAAAGGCTGGCCTTCTTCTTCCTTCGTAATCGTAACATCATGGACATTTTTGCCCGCTTTGGGTATATGTTCCAAACGTGTGGCTTTAAAATGGTTGAAAAACAAAGCTCCATGTATCTACGAAACTTTCCTATCATTAAGATGGATAGACTCTTTCCAAGCTTGAAAAAGAAAACATTTTTAAACTCACACCCCGATGTCATCCATAACGGAGGAAAAGGAAAAGTAGGTATCTTTATTGGCTGTTTGGCTAATTATATGTACACCGACATTGGTAAGTCACTTTTGGAAATATTAAAAGTACTAGAGATAGATGCTTACCTTATTAAACAACAAAAATGTTGTGGCGCACCCCAATACTTCACCGGTGATTTTGAGAGTGTGGACGCACTGGCTAAATTTAATATCGCATACATTGAAAGCTTTAAAGATGAACTCGATGCTATCATTATCCCTGAAGCCACATGCAGTGCGATGATTAAAGAAGACTACGCACACTTCTTCCATGACCAACCTGAGTGGAAAGCAAGAGCTGAGGCTATTAAACCTAAAATCTTTATGGCAACGGAATACTTAGAAAAAAAGACAAATCTAGCGGAAATCTTAGCCATAAAAGCACGCCAAAGTGAAAGCATTACCTATCATGACCCATGCCATGCCCGTAAAATGCAAGGCATCTTTAAAGAACCACGTAACTTACTTTCAAAGAACTATGTGTTAAAAGAGATGAGTGACCCTAATCGTTGTTGTGGATTTGGTGGGGTTACCATGCAAACGGAGAAATACCACTTCGCCAAAGCCGCAGGGCTGCCAAAGGCTGCCATGATTAAAGCAACAGGTGCTGAGTATGTCAGTGCCGAATGCAGTGCGTGTCGCATGCAACTCAGTGATGCCCTTCATGGACAAAAAGTAGATGTTATCTTTAAAAACCCGATTGAACTCATTGCTAAGGCATTGAGGGAAGGGTAAACTAAAGAACTTACATGTAAAGCTGAGATGCTTTACATGTAAATGGCGAAAAGTTGCTTTAGTACCACCACTGAAAATGCTCTAAAATGTCACTTTTTTCACTAATATTTCTAACACAAAGTGCAAGGGTTACTGAAAAGATATAAATTTGCAGTATACTAATATTCATTACATTTTAAGAAGGGCTGGCGTGAAAAGAGCATGGTTATTTTTATTTCTTTTTTTAGCCTTATTGACTTCATTAAAAGCTGACCATATTCAGATAACGCCACAAGAACAAGCGTGGCTTGATAAAAACAAAACACTGCGTGTGCGTATTAGCAAAGAGTTGATGCCCTATCAACGATTTGAAAATGGCAAGGCTGAAGGCATTAGTGTTGAGTATATGACCTATTTTGCCAACATATTTAATCTGAAAATCGAATATATAAGTGATATTGCATGGAGTGAAGCATTACAAAGAATTGAAGCACACAATGGTATTGATATTTTATTAAAAGCGACAGTGAATAAAGAACGCAGTGATAAAATGCTTTTTAGTGACCCTTATATTGCATTTCCTTTTGCATTGGCGACGAGCAAAGATTATCCTTATGCAGATTTACTAGAATCACAAAACTATACCATTGCTTTGGCTAAAAGTTATGTTATCAACGATAAATTAAAACAAGATTATCCTCGTTTTACGTACCGTGTCTTTGAAACGAATTTAGACGCTCTTAAAGCAGTTAATGAGAAACTCGCAGATGCCTACATTGGTGATATTGCAATTACTACATTGTTTATAAAGCAGTACAACTTAAATAATCTTAAAGTGAGCAATTTCCCACATTATGAACCCGAAGAGCAATCTATCGTATGTCGTAAAGATTGGCCAGAGTTTATTTCATTATTCAATAAAGTTTTAAAGAGTATACCAGAGCCTTTACATGTGAAGATAAAACGTAAATATTTACCTTTTATGGATGAAGTGAGTAAGCCTATAACGATGGAATTAAACCAAGAAGAAAAGGCATATATCGCTAAAAATCCTTATATAAAAGTTTCCAATGAGTTAGGTTGGCAACCTTATGACTATTTTGAAGAGGGCAGAGCACAAGGCTTTTCGGTAGAGTATGTCAAACTTTTGGCGCAAAAAATTGGTTTACATATAAACTTTGTTAGCGATACCTGGCCTAATCTTTTTGAAAAATTTAAACGCAAAGAGATTGATATGGTGCAGCCAATTATGCCAACACCGCAAAGACGAGCAGAATTTTTATTTAGCGATAAGTTTATTGCAATGCAACTTTCTCTTATAGCCCAATCAAAACGCACGGAGATAAGTTCACTTGAAAGCTTAAAAGGTAAAACAGTGGGTGCTGGTAAAGGTTGGGCAAGCACAGCGTATCTTAAAGAGCAATATCCAGATATTACAGTCATAGAGTATGCGTCAACGCAAGAGATGCTTGAAGCGATTGCTTTTGGTTTAATTGATGCAGGAGTTGATGACATTTTTACAGCGCAATATTTTATTGATAAAGAGATGCTTTCTAATTTGCATGTTGTAACGGCAGTGGAATTGACAAAATTAGTCGATAAAAATCTTTATTTAGTATTTCATCAAGAGAGTAAAATATTACACAAGCTCTTTAATAAGGCACTTAATAGTGTTAGTGAAGAGGAGTTAAGAACGATTAAAGCAAAATTTGCGCGTACAATTCCTCTTAAAAATAATTTAGATGTCTTGACTATGAGTGAACAAGCTTATATGGCGGCGAAAAAAGAGATTAAGATGTGCATCGATCCTGATTGGATGCCTTTGGAGATGAATGAAGGTGGCACCCATGTTGGTATGGCCGCGGATTATATGAAAATTATAGAAAAATTCATTGGCATTCCTATTACGGTAGTGCAAACTAAAACGTGGCTAGAGTCTTTAGATTTTGCAAAAGAGCGCAAGTGCGATATTTTTTCTTTGGCGATGCCAACACCTGAACGTAGAGCTTATATGAATTTTACTAAACCTTATTTGAGCATTCCTATCGTAGTTGTCTCAAAATTAGATAAAGTTTTTTATAATACCATTGAAGCGCTTGGCGATAAGCCAATTGGTCTTACAAAAGGGTATGCCTATGGAGAGATACTCAAGGTTCGGTATCCTAATCTCAATTTCATTGATGTGAGTAGTGAAGCTGAAGGGCTTAAATATGTGCAAGAAGGTAAGCTTTTTGCTATGATTGGACCACTTGCGACGATGGTGTACCAGATACAAAAAGAGTATTTTGGCTCGCTAAAAATTGTAGGAAAATTTGATGAGAAATGGGAATTAGGTGTAGGAACGCGTAATGATGAACCATTGCTACTCCCTATTTTTGAAAAAGCCATCGATGCTATCGACAGGCAAGAGAGTCAAAAAATCCTTAATAAGTGGATTTCCGTTAATTATGAAAAAGATGTTGATTATACCTTTATGTATAAATTATTAGCGACTGCTTCTGTTTTGTTCCTCATTGTATTGTACCGTCAATATAATCTCAAAAAATACAATGCACAGCTTGAAATTCTCTCTAATACGGATAAACTTACAGGAATTTATAATCGACTTAAGTTAGATGATATTTTAGAATATGAAAAAAAACAGTTTGACCGTTTTGAACGACCTTTATCTATCATTATGTTTGATTTGGATTTTTTTAAAAAAGTCAATGACAATTATGGTCATAAGGCGGGAGATGAAACCTTGAAAATGATCGCGGCCATAGTTATGGCCAATAAAAGAGATACCGATGTTTTTGGCCGTTGGGGTGGAGAAGAGTTTTTGCTTGTCTGTCGAGAAACGACAGCAAATGGAGCGCGAGCATTGGCTGAAAAATTAAGAGTTGCGATAGAAACACAGGAATTTCCTATTATTGTCTCTTTGACAGCAAGTTTTGGTGTCGCACAATTTGAAAAATATGAATCCATTGTTAAAGTTTTTGATAAAGCAGATCATGCTTTATATGAAGCCAAAGCAAGTGGTAGAAATAAGGTTGTTTAGTGAAACAAGCGCTGTGCCCTTGTGGGAGTCAAAAATCGTATGAAACGTGTTGTGAACCATACCATCTAAACTATAATGCACCCACGTGTGAAGCTTTAATGCGATCACGCTACAGTGCTTTTGTCTTTAATTTAGTCGATTATCTTTATGAAAGTACACATCCAAGCCATCGAAGCAAACATCTTAAAGCAGAAATTGCTGCCACATGCAAAGGTCTAGCATGGACTGGCTTAACGGTTGAAAAGGTATGGCAAGGTGAGCAAAAGGATAAAGTTGGCAAAGTAAGTTTTAGAGCCTCTTTTATGCAAAATGGAAAAACAGGATTACATATAGAACATTCACGTTTTAAACGTTTTGGAAAAGCGTGGATGTATGTGGATGGAGAAGTCAAAGAGTAGAAGATGTATGCACTAGAAATTATTCAGCAAGAGTTGCATGAAGATATTGAACGTTTTGGCAGAGTTGTGTATGCTAAAAAAGGTGAAACGCTTATGCGACCCGAAGAGACACAAGAGCATTTTTTTGTCATTTTAGAAGGGCGGGTTAAAGTATCTCAAGTCAATTTTGAAAATGGTAAAGAGCAAATTTTATACCTGCTTTCAAAAGGTGATATGTACGATGTGGTTACACTATTAGATGGCAAAGAACATGAAAATATCGTGATGGCACTTGATGATGTTAAACTGCTTGTTTTTCCTATTGAACTTTTTCGCGAATGGATCGAAACCAAACCATCGTTTAATAAGCTATTTTTACCTTATGTTGCCAAACAATTACGTGATGTTGAAACTTTAGCGGTGGATCTATCTTTATATGATGTTACCACACGCTTAATAAGGCTTATTGCCCGAAATATTGAACGAAAAGGAGCTAAACAGACATTAAAACTTATCAACAACCTCCCGCATGATGAACTTGCTAGTCTCATCGGTACTGTGCGAAAAGTATTAAATCGAAACCTTCAAACACTGAAAAATGAAGGGCTCATTGATATTAAAAGAAAAGAAATCCATATTAAAGACAGTGAAAATCTTCTCGAACATCTCCCTGAAATTTAGTTTTGCTACTTAAGTGGCAGACATAAAAAACGGTTTGTATTAAACTTCTCGCATCAAAAATATAAAGGAGTTTACGATGATGATTACACGATTTAATCCTTACAAAGAGTTGCGAAATTTGGAAAAAAGGTTTTTTGACTATTATCCAATCGCAGAAGGTGAAGAGGAGAGTGGTATCTCAACATTTAAACCAATGGTGAGCACCCATGAAGGTGAGTTTGCTTATCATATTGAAGTGGATTTACCAGGTGTTAAAAAAGAGGATATTTCAATTGATGTCAAAGAAAATCAATTGATTGTTTCGGGTGAGAGGCAGTTTAAAGCGGAACGTAAAGAAAAGGATTACTATAAATTGGAAAGTAGCTACGGTAAGTTTCAACGAAGTTTTGCATTACCTGAAAATGTAGACCTAGAAAATATTGAAGCCACAACATCAGAAGGTGTTTTAGAAGTGGTACTTCCTAAACTCAAAGTTGAAAAACCTGAAGTTAAAAAAATAAATATCAAATAATCTCTCCACTTCCAGGGATGCTTAAGCATCCCTTTTTTTATATTAATTCGCTACAATTGTCACACTATTTAGAAGAGGGCAATGTGTGGCACAATTGAAACGAATGTATCAATCATTTTTTTTAACATTGTTGGTTGTTGTGTGTGGACTAAGCTTCTCTGGTCTTGTTGCATGGAAAAGCGCAACATGGATCGATAAAATAGAAGAGGAGCGTTTTGCAACAGCAATTAAGCAAACGACTCTTTTAATCCGTAATAAACTTCAAGAAAATGTTCAACTTCTTCATAGCGCAGCCGCATTTATCACCGCTTCAGATCATGTGAGTCAAGAAGAGTGGCACTATTTTACAACACAGCATCATCTTGAAAGTTCTTTTGTTGGACAAGAGGGATTAGCGTATGCACCGCGTATTGCAAGCCATGAACGTAGCCAACACGAAAAAGATATGCAAGAAAGAGGATTCTCTCAATACCATATTTACCCTAAAACAGTAGGGTTAGATGCGTATCCGATAGTTTATATTGAACCATTTAATGACAATAATAAAAAAGCCCTTGGTTTCGATCTCTCTTCTGAGCTAACACGTAAGCATGCTATTGAAGAGGCGATTTTCAAAGGAGATGTTGCCATCTCTTCCAAAATAGAGTTAGTCCAAAGATCACAGTTAGAGCAGAGGGTTGGTTTCCTCCTTGTGCAACCAGTCTATGATAGGAAAGCGCTCTCTCATGAACCTAATGAGCGCAATTCAGCACTTATTGGAGTGATTGGACTTGGGATGAATGCGCACAAACTTTTTACCAATGTTTTAGGAGCTCGATATATCACCTTAGATTTTGAGATTTATGATGGGAATGCTTCTCATTTGGCACAAAAATTATACGATTCAAATCCTTCGATGAAAACAGCACGTTTAGAGCGTTACTGCGTTATAGATCTTTATGGCAAAAAGTGGACACTCCATTTTAAAGCAAATAAAATACTTGATCTTGGGGTTAGTCGGTACTTGCCATGGATAGAATTCTTTTTTGGGATAATGCTTTCGTTGATACTCGCTGGGTGGGTTTATGCGTTACAACGGACTCGACAGGAAGCTTACCGCATCGCAGCAGATAAAACAGAACAGCTTTCAAAGTCAGAAAGAGAAATGCGCTCTATTTTTCAAGCGATGAGCGAAGGGATTATTGTGATGGATGCGCAAGGCAAGGTTACCGAGTGCAATCTTGCGTCACAAGAAATTTTACAGTTAAACAGTAGTGAAATTTTAGGACACTCTTCCGAAGAGATAAAATACAAAGCCATCAAAGAAGATGGCACTTTATTTGAATACACGGATCGACCTTTCTATAAAGTGTTACATGAAAAAGAACCTCAGTTTAATGTCATCATGGGAGTTACACGTAAAAATAACACAGTCGTTTGGGTACTAATAAATGCACAGCCTATTTTTTCAGATGATTTTTCAACCATTCTTTCTGTGGTTATCACACTCAATGATATTACAGCATATCGTCAATCCAAACATGATTTAGAAAAATACTTGCAGATTATTGATACACATATTATTATTTCCAATACAGATGTGCAAGGCGTTATCACAGAAGTCAGTGAAGCATTTTGCAAGATATCGGGTTATACTAAAGAAGAGTTGATTGGTCAAAAGCATAATATTGTGAGACATCCCGATATGCCTTCAACACTCTATAAAGAGATGTGGTATTCTTTGAAACAAGGAGATTCGTGGCATGGAGAAATCAAAAATAGATGTAAAGATGGAACGACTTATTGGGTTAATGCCATCATTACACCTCGCTATCATGAAGACTTGCAACTCGTAGGTTACATGGCAATTCACCATAATATTACGGATAAAAAAAGAGTAGAGGAACTCTCGATTACGGATCGATTAACAAAGCTTTATAATCGTCTAAAATTGGATGAACTATTTGCTTCTTTTTTAAATAGTGCAAAACGACATCAGATACCTCTTTCCATCATACTTCTTGACATTGATAAGTTTAAATTGGTCAATGATACTTATGGGCATCAAGTCGGTGACAGTTTATTGCAAGAGATAGCAACGCTTCTAAAGACAAATGTTCGTTTAGAGGATGCTGTTGGGAGATGGGGTGGAGAAGAATTTTTGATATTGCTTCCAAACAGTGATGAAAAGGCAGCATGCTTACTAGCAGAAAAGCTTCGTAATCTCATAGAAATGCAAGATTTTACCCATGTAGGGCATCGTACCGCGAGTTTTGGTGTAGCATCGTATCATTTAGATGATGATGAAAAAAGTATGGTTGCACGTGCGGACGAAGCATTGTACCGTGCAAAAGAAAAGGGTCGCAATCGCGTTGAAGTTGAGATTTATACTTGCGACCTTACATCATTCATCAATTCTCTAACATAAATGCCGTATAATACCCTTTTATATATAAGGAATCTGTATGCCTTTTTGGAATCACATCTACGAACATTTTAATCCTGTTGCTTTTAGCATAGGCCCTTTTGCGATACATTGGTATGGCATTATGTACATTTTAGCCCTCTTAAGTGCTTTATATGCTGCAAAATGGATTGTTCAAAAAGATCATTTGAATTATAGCAACGTATTATTGGATAATTATTTCATATGGATCGAAATCGGTATTATCTTAGGGGCTCGTATTGGTTATATTCTTTTTTATGATCCTCATGTTGATTATTATCTTGCGCATCCATGGCAGATGTTCAATCCTTTTATGGATGGAACTTTTGTAGGAATTAGAGGAATGAGTTACCACGGTGCTATTGTAGGGTTTGTCTTGGGAACATGGTTTTTTAAATTGCGTCATGATGTTAATGTTTGGGGGCTGTTGGATATTGTAGCACTCAGTGTTCCCGTTGGTTACATTTTTGGACGAATTGGAAATTTTTTAAATCAAGAATTAGTGGGTAGACCCACGGATGTTGCATGGGGTATTTACGTCGATGGTGTGTTAAGACATCCTTCACAATTGTATGAGGCATTTTTAGAAGGGGTTGTTGTTTTTATCATACTCTTCTTCTATCGAAAAAAGAAAAAAGTGGAGGGCGAATTAGTGGCTCTTTATGGCTTCTTTTATGCGGTAGCAAGGTTTTTAGCAGAGTTTTTCAGAGAACCAGATTTTCAGATAGGTTTTGTATACGGTGGTTGGATGAGCAAGGGGCAAGCCCTCTCTATTTTGATGGCACTTGTCTCTTTAATACTTTACCTTTTTATTAAAAAACGCACAAAAAAGGGATAAAAAATCCTTTTTAAGTCCTCTTAGGCATAGTATACTTTCACCATCAATGTATATCAAGAACGTAATTATTGTTTAATAAATATCGTTGTATTATCAACTCTTTTGTGAAAGAGACAACTTTATACATAGCAATAAGTGCCTAGTTTATGCATTTATTGGTGTTTATAAATTCACAAAAAGGATGAGATGTGAGTGACCTAATTGAAGGTTTTTTAGGTAAGAGTATCGAGGGTAAAAAGAGTAGAATGCCTGCAAAGCTTGATTATTTGCAAAGTGCAACGGGGCTATTCTTAGGATTGTTTATGTGGGGACATATGTTCTTTGTTTCGTCAATTTTGATTAGCAAAGATTTTATGTATGCCGTCACTAAATTTTTTGAAGGAAGTGCTTTTTTAACAAATCCACAACCGTGGTTAGTTTCTATTGTGGTATTTGTAGTGTTTGTGATTTTTATTTCACATGCATTATTGGGTATGCGTAAACTGCCTATTAATTTTAGACAATGGCAAGCGTATCGTACACATATGGGTATGATGAAGCATGACGATACAAGTTTATGGTATATTCAAGCATTTACAGGGTTTGCTATGTTTTTTATGGGTTCAGCACATCTTTTTATGATGATGACTAAAGCGCATGAAATTGGACCGTTTGGTTCTGCAGATAGAATGTACAGTGACTTTATGTGGCCATTTTATCTTCTTCTTTTATTAGCTGTAGAATTTCACGGTGGCATCGGTCTTTATCGTCTTTGTGTAAAATGGGGATGGTTTGAGGGTGAAGATGCAAAAGTATCTCGAAAAAATCTTAAAAAAGCAAAATGGGCTGTTACTGTATTTTTCTTAGGGCTTGGACTTTTGACATTGGCCGCATATGTCAAAATTGGTTACGCTCACAAAGACCATGCTGGTGAGAGATATAAGCCTACGGCACAAATAGAAATGCAATATGATGGTAATAAGGTTAGGGCATAAAAATGAATATTAAATATTGTGATGCACTGGTAATTGGTGGTGGTTTAGCGGGTCTTAGAGCAGCTGTTGCGGCTCAAACACAAGGACTTAGTACAACCGTTTTAAGTTTATGTCCCGTAAAGAGATCTCACTCTGCTGCGGCACAAGGTGGTATGCAAGCTAGTCTTGGCAACTCTAAAATGAGTCGTGGCGATAACGAAGATGTTCACTTCGCCGATACTGTAAAAGGTAGTGACTGGGGTTGTGATCAAGAAGTTGCACGTATGTTTGTGACCGTTGCACCTAAGGCAATCCGTGAATTAGCAGGCTGGGGCGTGCCTTGGACTAGAATTGCAAA
Organism: Sulfurospirillaceae bacterium; assembly: GCA_028693565.1. Lineage (GTDB taxonomy): Bacteria > Campylobacterota > Campylobacteria > Campylobacterales > Sulfurospirillaceae > Sulfurospirillum. The sequence continues at coordinate 10,435 of JAQUVE010000055.1, forward strand.
AGGTCCACGTGAAGCTATTATGAATGCTGAGAGAACAACGATTGTTGAAGATGAAGAAGTACACGGCTATATTCACTCTCGTGACTTTGGTGGTACAAAAAAGTGGAGAACCTGTTATACGTCAGATGCAACAGGGCATACGATGCTTTTTGGTGTTGCCAATGAAGCATTAAAGCATGATGTAAATATTGAAGATAGAAAAGAAGCGATTGCGCTTATTCATGAAAATAATCGTTGTTATGGTGCTGTTGTAAGAGACCTCGTTACGGGTGAGCTTTGTGCCTATGTTGCCAAAGGAACACTGATCGCGACAGGTGGTTATGGAAGATTGTATAAGCAAACAACCAATGCCGTTATTTGTGAAGGAACAGGTGCAGCAATTGCTTTAGAAACAGGCGTTGCAATGTTAGGTAATATGGAAGCAGTTCAATTTCACCCAACCCCAATTGTTCCTTCAGGTATTCTTTTAACAGAAGGATGTCGTGGAGATGGCGGAATTTTACGTGACGTTGATGGTCACCGTTTCATGCCAGATTATGAGCCAGAGAAAAAAGAGCTTGCTAGCCGTGACGTTGTAAGCCGTCGTATGATGGAACATATCCGTAAAGGAAAAGGTGTTAAATCACCTTATGGAGATCATCTATGGTTAGATATCTCAATCCTTGGACGTGCGCATATTGAGCGAAACTTAAGAGATGTTCAAGAAATTTGCCAAATTTTTAACGGCATTGACCCAGCAGACGAAGGTCCAAAAGGTTGGGCGCCAGTTCTTCCAATGCAACACTACTCCATGGGTGGTATTCGAACCAAACCAACGGGCGAATCTCCAACGCTAGCAGGTCTTTTTGTTGCGGGTGAAGCTTCATGTTGGGATATGCACGGATTTAATAGACTTGGTGGTAACTCAGTGAGTGAAACGGTTGTTGCGGGTATGATCGTAGGTGATTATTTTGCTAAATTTTGTATCGCTAACGAAATTGATGTCAATACCGCTACGATTGAAAAAGCTTTGAAAAAACAGAGTGATTTTATTGACCACTTGTTAAACAACAACGGTAAAAATGATATCTTTGAAATCAAAAATCGCATGAAAGACATTATGTGGGATAAGGTTGCGATTTTCCGTGATGCAAAAGGTTTAAATGAGGCGGTTAGTGAATTAGAAGAACTTTTGAAGAAATCACATGACGTGACCGTTAAATCAAAAACAACTGCAGCAAATCCAGAGCTTGAGGAAGCGTACCGCGTTCCGATGATGCTTAAATTAGCACTCTGTGTTGCTATGGGAGCACGTGAACGAACAGAAAGTCGTGGTGCACATTATCGTGAAGACTTCTTAAAGCGTGATGACGTTAATTGGTTGAAGCGTACGCTTACATCTTGGAAAGAGGGTGCAACCCTTCCAACCGTAAGTTATGAAGACCTTGATATTATGAAGATGGAAATGCCACCAGCATTCCGTGGATACGGCGTTAAAGGAAATATTATTGAAAATCCTTTAAGTACACAAAGACAAGAGCAAGTGGATAAAATTCGTGAAGAGATGGAAGCCGCAGGCAAAGATAGACATGAGATCCAAGATGCTCTAATGCCTTTTGAATTACAACCTTATTATAAAGCTAAAAATGAGCGATTCGGAGATACAAAATGAGTAGAACTATTACCATAAGGGCGATGAAATATAACCCACAATCAAAGATTTCTAAAGCACATTTTGCTGAGTATAAACTCGAAGAAACCGATGGTATGACGTTGTTTATTGCATTGACTAAAATTCGTGAGACAATGGATGCAGATCTCTCTTTTGACTTTGTATGTCGAGCGGGAATTTGTGGAAGCTGCGGTATGATGGTTAATGGAACACCACGATTGGCATGCCGTACATTAACAAAAGATTTTCCTGATGGCGTGATCCAATTGATGCCTATGCCAGCTTTTAAATTACTCAAAGATTTATCCGTTGATACAGGTAATTGGATGAATGGTATGAGTAAGCGTGTTGAGAGTTGGATTCACACCAACCATAAACCAGACATTTCAAAGCTTGAAGCACCAATGGAGCCAAAATTGGCAGATGAAACATTTGAATTAGACCGATGTATTGAATGTGGCATCTGTGTGGCAGCGTGTGGCACAAAACTTATGAGACCAAATTTTGTAGGCGCAGTTGGTTTAAATCGTGTAGCACGTTTTGCAATGGATCCTCATGATGAACGAACCGATGAAGATTTTTATGAACTGATTGGTGATGATGATGGAATTTTTGGTTGTATGAGCCTTGTCGCATGCGAAGATAATTGTCCTAAACATTTACCACTACAATCCAAAATTGCGTATATGAGACGTAAACTCGTAGCGCTTCGTTAAGCTAACATGTAAGGGCGTTTAGCGCCCTTACTTAACTTTGAAACTTCAATTTTACTTATAAGATAACGTGATATAATCAAAAAAACTAGAGACAGTTAATGCATATAATGAATGACTTTTTTTTATTAATATGGGGTGAAAAGCAAGATCATCAAGCTATTTTTGATGAACAACAAACGATGGAGCTAAGTGCAAATCATGCTCTAGACGCAGAGCTTTTTTGCGATAGTGTTGCCATTGTCCTTATTATTAACCCTCAAAATTTAACACAAATCGCTCAACTAGAAGAGTCAAAAAAATTACTCAACAATCTTTTTACCAAAGTTGAATTTACAAAAGAAAATATCCAAAAAACCCAAAAAACCATCCTACGCTATTTGATTACAATGGGCGATAAAAACACCAACACAGAGATTACAAAGCGTCTTGATATTTTGCGTAAAGAAGAGATTGTATCTTATGATGTGAGTCGTAGAATCATTAGTCTTGTAGCCTTAATTGAAGAGAAAAAAATTGACAAAGTATCCTTGTATGTGGAACAAGCCAAAAAAGGTGAAAATTTTTATCAAACTTCGCTTGAAAAATTGATTACCGCCATTAAAAATTTAAAGCAATGCGTTGAGGATGCCCATGTCCATGAACGCTTAGATGCTATTCCTGAGCGTTTAGCCAACCAGCGTTTCTCCATTGGGATTACTGGGGTCATGAATGCTGGGAAATCGACGATGCTCAATGCTCTTTTGGGACAAGAGATACTAGGTACGTCTGTTGTGCCTGAAACAGCGAATTTAACCGTTATTAACTATGCTCAAGAGCCTTATGCCGTGGTAAATTTTTGGAACGCAAAAGAGTGGAAAAAGATTGAAGAAGGCGCACATGTTCTTAAGAACATGGAAACTTTTGTATTAGAGAGTAAAGAGCATTTTAAAGAACAATTTGAAGACTTTATCACGGAAACAGGACGTAGTGAGCGTATTGCTGTCTCTGAATTGGCGTTGTATACATCAGCTAAGCATTCGGACAAAAAATGTAATCTTGTCAAAAGTGTTGAACTCTATACTGACTTAAAGTTCGTAAAAGATGGTGTAAGTATTGTCGATACTCCCGGACTTGATGACCCTGTAATTCAAAGAGAAGAGATCACTTTGGAATACCTCAGTCAATGTGATTTGCTGATTCATTTGATGAACGCGGCTCAAGCTGCGACGCAAAAAGATATTGATTTTATCATTGATGCCCTTTTATACCGTAATGTCGCACAATTGCTGGTGGTTATTACTCGTATAGATGCCATTAAAGAACATGAGCTTCAAGAGGTTATTACGTATGTTAAAAAAAGTATTGAAGAGCGCTTAAAAGAGCAAAATAAAGTGGCCAAGTTAGATGCTATTATCGCACGCTTGGCGTTTATTCCTATTGCTGGAAAATTAGCATTATGGCATAAACTAGGTCAAGCAGAAGAGGCTCTTGCTCTTGGTTACAGTTTTGAAAGAACAGGTATCCCTTATGTCGAAAACTACTTAAGTGAAGTTTTATTTGGGGAGCAGAGTCAAAAAGCAAGTCTTGTTATTGCTTCGAACCAAAAAGAGATAGAATATATCGCTCACAATACGGAAGCTTCTTTGCAAGAAGAGAAAGCTTTATTGCAGTTAAGTTATGAGCAAATCACGCATGAAATGGTTCACTACGAAGAAGAAAAAAAATCAACAGAGCAGTTTTTAGAGCGCATTGATGGAAGCATCAGACAAGCACAAGAGCAGATGCAACACTATTTTCAAACGCTTGAAAAATTTGCATTGACAAAATGTGACACTTTACAATCCATCATCAAGCGGCGTATCAGCGATGATGTGAGTTATGAAAGAAATAAACATAAGCGGTTTCCAAAAGAAGAGCGTATCGCTTATATGGTGGAATCTGGTATCAAAGATGGTTTTATTGATTTGATACGCGATTATCGTTATGAGTTTCAAAAAAAGATGCAGAGTTCATTGGAGCTTTTGCAATCGCAGTATAAATCATTTGCTATACCATTGCAAGAGCACGCTTTAGATACCAATGCTTTTTATGAAGAGCATTTAAAAACACTGATGATTTTTAAAAATAACACTGTATTGATTCATCATATTAATGATACCATTAAAGAGGCCAAAGCTGATATTAGCTTTCTGATACAACGTTTAGATACTTTGTTTGCGCAAGAATTTATAGTTCTAAAAGAGACATTAGCGCAAAAATTAGTTTCTATCAATGATGATCTTTTGGCTATGTTTGTGAGTATGTGCGAATCTCCAGCAAATGCAATTAGAGAGGGTATTCATGCAAAGGATATTTTATTGAAAAAAGCTATGTTAAGTAGCAGTCGCAGTAAGATTGAAAGAGAACAACGCAAAGAAGAGATCGAAGCAAAGCTAGATGTCGTTCATGAAGTCATACGTGCTTTAGCGTTAAAAGAGGAGCATAAGTGAGTTTATTAGAATCGTTTATCTCCTCTTATAAAGCACAATTCAAAAAAGTAGTACCTGAGTTTGACGCAAGTTTGTTAGGTGCCCTTAAAAAAGCACAATATACCTTAATGGATGACAAATTTGCCCCTTCTTTACAATTAAAAGAAGCGCTTGACCACCTCCAACTTCGAGCTGAAGAGCCTATGAAAGTAGCCATTACAGGGCAATTTTCGAGTGGAAAATCAACTTTCTTAAATGCGTTACTCGCCAAAAATATTTTACCTACAGGCATTACGCCTGTGACATCAAAAGTTAATTATATACGTTATGGGGATGAGTTTAAAATCCGTGTGCGCTATAAAGATGGGCGAGATGAATATCATGATATTAGCAGTATTGCCCATTTTACAGACCAACGAGAGTTTGTAGAAGATATTGCTTATCTTACTCTTTATGCTCCTTTAGATATGCTCAAAGATGTTGTTTTTGTTGACACCCCTGGATTAAATTCACAAGCGGATACCGATACAAAAACTACGCAGAAAGTCCTTAAAGAAGTTGATGGTATCATCTGGCTAACGCTGATTGATAATGCGGGGAAAATGAGTGAGCTCACCGTTTTAGAAGCCTATTTAGGGGAGTATCAAAATAAGTCCTTATGTGTCCTTAACCAAAAAGACAAGTTTACTCCAACACAGATAGAAGAGACGACGGCATATGTTAAAACTGCCTTTGGTGAGTTTTTTAGTGAAGTTATTCCCATCTCTGCCAAACAAGCACTAGAATCACGCAGTCATGATAAAAAAATTGTTTTACAAGAACGATTGGATAGTTTCTTACAGCGTTTACATAAAAATTTAGAAAACCGTATGGAA
>JAQUVE010000194.1 GCA_028693565.1 Sulfurospirillaceae bacterium
ATGAGAGAATATATACAATGATTGAAAAAGAATTTAAGGTGACAATTCACCAAGAAGAGACTCTTGATGAATTGTCAAAGCGTATCAATGAAGACGTGTTTGCACTGTATTTAAAGAGTGTTTATGACAAACTTCATTCAATGAATTAAAAATCATATTGCACTTTTGCATAGTATTCTCGACCAGCTTCTGGGTAGCCAAGGTCGTATTGGGTATAATTTTTATCAAAGAGATTTGAAACACCTACTTTAAAGCTTAATGCTTTAGTATATTGGTATTTTGCACTAATGTTCGCAGTAAAGATATCAGATATCGTTTGGTAAGCTGTTTTAGTATCAGCAGTAATATCTTCTTTATATGAAATACTTGCTCCTAGTGTGATAACTTTGATTGGAGAATAATTGATATAAGCATCAACTTGTTGTTTAGGTACATCAAGAACAACTTCTTTGGTAGTTGCTTTATCTATATCAATATATGAATAATTTAAACCAGTTACGAATTTGTCAGCAATGTATTTAATACTACTTTCAAATCCATAGTAATACTCAGTTCCCGTATTTTGTTCTTGAGATTTTGTTCCTGAAACATTTTCGACAATATTGATTGCATCTTTCACTTTGGTATAAAAAATTGCATTATCAAATACAAAACCGTCTCTTGTAATCGTATGCCCAAGTTCAATATGATCTGCTACTTCAGGATCAAGATCAGGATTTGGAATAGCTTTAGAACGCTTATATGAAAATCGCTCTTTCATACTTGGTAAGTGTGATTTTTGTGAGAGTAATAAACGTGTTGTTTGATTTTCAAAAAAGTCATAGAAAAAGCCAATTTGTGGGTTAAAAGCTTGATGCGCTTGTGTATCTAATGATGTATTTGCAGTAATAGCATCTTTAGCATTACTATAATCATACCCAAGTGATGTAATGATTTTGAGTTTATCAGTTGGTTGATAAGTATCTTCTAATCCCAATGAATAGACATAATCAACATAAAAATCATCTTCATTGGTAATGGTTCGTTCTATCGTATGGTGATCTTTTTTAGCGCCAATAGAGGCTTTAATGATATTATTTTTTAGCCATTCAAAATTGGTGTACTCAAGGCTCGTACCAAGTGAATAAGCATCAGTAATTTCAGTATCCGATAGGGTTGTAAATGCTTTATTGGTATAAATATCTAGAGTATTGTCATATTGAGAACGGTAGAGTTTGTATTTTAAAGCACTACCGGAGAATGTTTTATTAGCAATAAAATAGAGTGTTTTTTCATCCCATGCAGGCCAATTCCAATATTTTGCTGTACCAAGCGTGTTGTCTGTAAGCAGAGGTTGCTCTTTGGTAGAATTGATATAGTTGTACCCAAAAACATATTCACTAGAATCATCGGGCGTTAGTGCAAATTTGAGATTGAGGGTTTTACTATCGGAGCTACTGCGTAAGCGTTGATTACTACCTTGTAAACTTGTGGGTGTAAAATCATCTGAAACATTCCAATGGTCTCTATCGTAGTACGTTCCATCAATATAGAAATAATATTTTTCTTGCTTTGAACCTAGACTAATAGTATTAGTTGTGGAAGATCTTTCAAAATTATTGTCCGCTGTAACCTCTGAAGAGATAGAGCCTTCGAACTCTTTTGTTGGTTTTTTAGTGACCATATTAATGACTCCGGCCATAGTATTGGCGCCATACATTACAGAACTAAAACCTTTAGCAACTTGAATAGAAGAGAGTTGATTACTTAAGATACGTGAATAATCAAAGTTTCCATCATAAGGAATATACAATGGAATACCATCTAAGAAAACGCCAATACGTCTTGCATCCATACCTCTCAATAAAATACTGCTCTCGTTACGTCCACCTTTGCGTTCTAATACTACGCCAGGTAACGTGTCTAAAATAGCACCTGTATCATTATTGGTTACCTCTTTGAAAGAGTCACTGGATAATTTTGTGACATCTAAAACCTTTTGTTGATTATCTTGAATAGATATTTCACCTAATGTAAAAACACTGTCTGCCACTACAATATGTGCAGCAGCAATAAGTGAGACCAAAACAACTTTTTTCACAAAACAACCTTAGATTAGAATTTTAAGAAGTTATATTATGCCAAAAATGCATATTTGTCAAGGGTGTTTTGCTTAAATTTTAGGAATATCACATAAATGTTATTGATAGATGTTTATAGACAAATACAGGGAAAGAAAGGCTTTTATGTAAAGCCTTCTAGTGTTAATTTATCTTTGCTTTTTCGATTTTTTTCTTTTCAACTTTCATTCTGTCTTGAAACTGTTTACTGCGATCTTTAGCAAAAAGCTGCATGTCTTCGATCTCGTCCATTTCATCCACGATTTCAACGCCTAAAAGTGTCTCAATCGCATCTTCAAGGGTGACAACGCCGACGGTTTGACCGTAGCTATCGTAAACAATAAAAAGATGTGTTTTGCGTTTGATAAATTGGTCTATGAGTGTTGGAACGGGGAGATTTTCGGAGACCATATGCACTTCTGTGGAGATGTTTTCAAGGGTAAGCGTATCATGATCTTCAACGCTTTCTTCTAAGATATGCTGGTTAAAAACAATACCGATAACATCATCAAGTGTGTCACCAAAAACAGGGATGCGTGAATGGATATACATCCTGTCATCTTCAATAGCTTCTTCGATTGTGGTCGAAGCGGGAAGAGCAAAAACAACGCTACGAGGCGTCATGATATCTTTAGCTTTAATGTTTTTGAGTTTGAGTAGATTTTCGATAAGGTCACTCTCTTTGCTGAGAATTGAGCCATCTTTTTCACCCATCGCAACAACGGCCATAATCTCATCACGTGAGTAGTGAGGGTGTTTTTTTTGATTTTTTGAGATGTAGCGTGTGAGCATGGATGAGACAAAAGTAAAAGGTGCTGTAATGGTGACAAAAAAGCTGATAATATGTCCTGCTGGCACAAGAAGCTTTTTCCAATAAATCGCTCCTATGGTTTTAGGAATGATTTCTGAAAAATATAAAATCAATAAGGTCACAGCAAAAGCCACTAAAGCTTGCCATTGTTCTCCAAATAGAATTTGTGTTTGTGCTCCAACACCTGCTGCACCCATAGTATTGGCAAAAGTATTGAGGGTTAGAATAGAGGATATGGGCTTGTCAATATTTGATTTTAAATGTTTTAACATCGTTATAGTATCTTCATTAGTCTCTTTAGGCAGTGTTTCAATGTATGAATTTGTACTGGAAAGTAAAACAGCTTCTAAAATTGAGCAAAGGAAAGAGACACAAATGGCAAGAGCTAAATAGGTAAAGAAGAGTGTCATTGGCTGACGCCTAATGTTAGAGTAGGGGTACAACTACGCGAGTCTGGATCGCTTTGGTTCATAGAGATTTCCTTGGGTATGATTTTAAGGCAGTATTATAGCATATT
>JAQUVE010000195.1 GCA_028693565.1 Sulfurospirillaceae bacterium
TGCTAAGACAGTTGATCTCTTCAAGGCAGGCGATACGAAAGCTATCAAGAGGAGAGCGAATAGCATAATAAGCCCATTTTCCACGGCGTTCAACTTTAAGAAACCCCGCATCTTTGAGGATTTTGAGATGTCTTGAAACACGTGATTGAATCATTTCAAAAGCTTCTTCTATCGCACATACACACACTTCACCATTGTTGTGGATAAAATGAAGGATTTTAATGCGTGTTTCGTCATTGAGTGCACCAACGGTTTTTAGAAAAATATCCATACATCTATCCTTAATGAAAAAATCTCACTATAGTATTGTAGCCAAAACATCAAGATATATCAATATATCTTGATGTATAAACAATCAGTTATAACTCAGCTTTTGACGTAAAGATTTTTGCTTTAATTCGCATAATGAGATAGAAAAAGAGTGGTACAAAGAAGACACCAAGTGCTGTTAGTGTTACCATCCCTCCAACAACCGTTGTCCCGATGATATGGCGACTGTTTGCTCCCGCTCCATGGCTTAAAGCGAGAGGAAGTGAGCCTGCGATAAAAGCAAAAGAGGTCATGATGATAGGGCGAAAACGGATTTTTGCTCCTTCGATTGTAGCATCTAAGAGGGTGTAGCCTTCTTCGAGTTTATTCATCGCAAATTCAACCATTAAAATAGCATTTTTAGCCGAAAGTCCTACCAGCGTGACCAGACCGATTTGAAAATAGACATCATTTTCCAATCCTCTACCCCACACAAATAAGGTTGCGCCAAAGATGGCAAAAGGAACAGCTAAGATAATAGAAAAAGGAATACTCCAACTCTCATAAAGGGCCACCAGAATCAAGAAGATAAAAATAATGGCATAGACAAATGCCATATTGCCAGATTCTGTGAGCTTTTTCTCTTGCAGTGATGCTCCTCCCCAAGCGATAGCATAGCCATCAGGTAAAACTTCATTGGCGATTTCTTCCATGATGTTTAATGCCTCACCCGAAGAATAGCCAACATTGGCTTCGCCGAGAATTTGCGCAGAAGGGAACATATTGAAACGTTTGGTAATACTTGGATTAGTGATGCGTGTTAAAGTAGCAAGCTCGCTTACAGGGATAAAGTAGCCTTCATTGGATTTGACAAAAATATCATTATAATTGTTAATATCATCACGGTAGATACCCTTAGATTGGACATTCACTCGATAATTGCGTCCATAGATATTAAAATCATTGACGTAAACATTACCAAACGTTGCTTGCAATGTTGTATAAATATCAGCTGTTTCGATACCGTAGGAACGTGCTTTAGCCGCATTGACTTTGATGCGATATTGCGGAACATCGGTATTGAGTGTTGTGCGTACTGATTTGAGTTCAGGTCGTAAGAGTGCTCGTTGGATGATTTCATTTGCGTAAGCACTCAGCGTATCGTAGCTTCCCCCCGTTCGATCTTGCAGATACATCTCAAATCCACCTGCACCTCCAAGTCCACTAATCGCCGATGGTGTCACAGCAACAACACGCCCCTCTTTGGTTGCCCGAGTGATTTTGGCGATAATCTCTTTAGAGATAGCATCAACACTTTGGTTGGCATCGGTGCGTTTACTCCAATCTTTGAGTCGCACATAGCTGTATCCCGCATCGGTCGTATAAGAACGACTGTTAAAATCAGAACCCGAAAAACCACCTACTTTTTCGACAGATGGGTGTTTTAGGGCGATACTGCCAACGGCAAGGTTGACTTCATGCGTACGACTGAGTGCTGCTCCTGAAGGTAGTGTAGTGATTGCAAAAAAGACGCCTTTATCTTCTTTAGGGATAAGAGAATGCGGAATCAAAGAGAGAATTTTGCTTGTTGCTCCTATCATAATGGCAAAGAAGAGAAGATTGAAAAAAGAAAAACGTATAGCTTGCTTAACAATTTGCCCAAAATGGTGCGTGATATAATCAAATAAAGCATTAAATTTTTGGATTATCCAAAAAGGCGGTTCTTCCTCTTTTTTGAGCAACATAGCACATAAAGCAGGGGTTAGGGTTAAGGCAACAAGTCCTGAGATCGTGACAGCGATTACAATAGTGATGGCAAATTGACGAGACAATGTTCCACTTAGGCCTCCCATGAAAGAAGCTGGGATAAAAACTGCACATAAGACTAAAACGATAGCGATAACAGGCCCTGTTATCTCTTTCATGGCCTTAATTGTGGCATCTTTAACGCTTATGTCTTCATTGCGTAAAATTCGCTCAATATTCTCAATAACGATGATGGCATCATCAACAACGAGTCCGATGGCAAGGGTTAAGCCAAACAGTGTCAAAAGGTTTATCGAAAAACCTGTGGCATAAAACCCTGCAAAAGTGCCGATAATCGACACAGGAATAGCTAGCAGTGGGATAAACGTTGCTCGAAGGTTACCTAGGAAAAGATACACAACAAAAATAACCAGCGTAATAGCTTCGAGTAAGGTCAGAACAACCTCTTTAATGGATGCGTTAACAAAGGTCGTAGGATTGTAGGTTGCATCAATGCGCATGCCCTCTGGAAATTTCTTTTTAATCTCTTCTATTTTTTGATCAAGTAGTGCTGAGGCTTCAAGGGCATTGGCTTTGGAATTGACGACAACACGGATAGCTGCCATAGGTTGTTTATTGAAGATACCTTTGAAAAAATAACGCTCTGTTCCAAGTTCAACGTCTGCAACATCTTTGAGAAGGAGCGAAGAGCCATCATTATTTGTTTTAATCAGTATTTCACCAAACTCTTTAGCTGTTTTGAGCCTTCCCTCGGAAGTAACATTATAAGTAAAAGCCGATTTTGTCTCTATAGGCTCTTGTCCAATTTGTCCAACAGGGTACTGCTCATTTTGACTTTTTATAGCATTGAGGACTTCGGCTGTCGTTGTTTTGTAAAAGGAGAGTTTTTGTGGATCTAGCCAGACGCGAATGGAATAATCTTGATTGCCTAAGATGCTTGCTTCAGCTACACCTGGAATACGTTTGAACTCTTCTAGTATATTGTTAATCGCGTAGTTAGCCATAAAAGTAGTATCATAAATATTGTCTTTTGATGTGAGTGCGAGCATTCTTAGTGTATCGGTTGAGCGCTCTGTCACATCAATGCCTTGACGTTTCACCGCTTCAGGAAGCTTATTGGTTGCGATTTGCACACGGTTGTTCACATCAATCTTAGCTTGCCCAATATCAGCATCAACATCAAAATAAAGACTAATCGTAAGCCCACCGCTAGGTGAGGTGGTTGAAACCATATAAAGCATATCTTCAACACCATTAAGCTGCTGCTCTAAAGGTGCGGCTACTGTATCTGCGAGTTTTTGAGCATCAGCCCCTGAGTACGTGGCAGAAACAACGATTTGAGGTGATGCAACATTGGGGTATTGTTGCACTGGCAAGGTTTT
>JAQUVE010000196.1 GCA_028693565.1 Sulfurospirillaceae bacterium
TCTATCTACAAAGCTGTCCCACTCTTTTTTCTTTGGTAAGAGACTCATCATCGCCGTGCGATACCCCTCTTTAACCGCCTCTACAAAAGGACACAGCACTTCTCTAATCTTTGCGTTTTGCTCATTTTGAGGCTCCGCAGTCGGCAAAGCCACCTTTGGGTCTTCGGCAGACTGCCCTCGCGCGTTGCGCTCTTTACATGTAAAGCCTTTTACTTTCTCAAAGTAGCTCTGCTCAGGTTTATACGCACCTTCAAGTTTGTCATATGCCCAGTCATCATCTGCGATGTCAGCGAAGTCCCCTTCGTTTACTTTCCAACCACGAGCATCAAGCTCTTCTTTAGTGTAGCCATCAACATGGCATTGACAACCCCACGCACAACGAGGCTTATTCTTTGCCCAAAATGGATGTGTACGAGGAAGGATGATGCCGTGCATCTTTTTATGCTTTAGCCGTCTATTACTTCCCTCAAGGAGGGAGACATACCGCCAATACTCTGTATCGCCTTCCATAAGGTTTTTATAGTTTATGCGATCATACGCTGTGCGCATGTTGGTTTGGTAGATATTTTTAAGCCTGCGACTTCCAACAAAGATATCTCTGACTTCACCTGTAGTGGGATTGATAGCGGTCACTTCGCCTAGCCATCCTTTGGCTTGTAAGGTTGGGGTTAGCTCATCACGCCATTGCTTGAACGGTTTTCCCTCTTTAAAGGCGCTTTGTAAACTTTCGTGTACATCTGAAAGCAAATCAAGGTTGGTTATCTTTGCAACGGTAAACGCAGTGTGGTGTGCTTCATGCATCATCTCTTTATAGTCAAAGGTTGTCTTTAATCCTTTTTTTGCAAGATAATCCACAACCTCTTTAGGCTCTTTGGTAAAGTCGATGGCTACCATACGCTTAAACCATTGTTTTTAAATAGTTTTAAAGGGTTTAAAATCGCTTTTAATACGTTTTTAGGCTCATTGCTCGATAAAGCAATTAAACTGCCTTTATAGGGCAATAATTCACTCTTCATCGACAGCGCCTAAAATCATGCTATTGGCGACAACCTTTTCAAGCTCACGCTCTAGGCTCTCAAGTTTAAAATGCGGAAATGCCTTTATTAATAAATCAAATGCCTCTTCATAGCTATTTGCCTCTTTTAAAATGGCATTTAAAGCCTTTTTAATTTCTTCCTCATGTTTGCTTGGTGGCGTAAACGCTTCAAACTGATCAGCTGGAAGTTCATTAGCTTTGGCATTTTTTCCCAATGACTTTTTATTGGATACTGTGTTATTAGCTGGCTCTGGGAAATCAAACTCAACAGCAATTTGTTTAGGTGTCATTTTGTAGCCATTGCGACCTAAGATATCTAAAGTCTGAGCCCTTTGGTACAGGTCTTTATCTTTTTCAACGAGGATAGTAACCTCTGCATTAATGCCAAAAATAGCAAATGCTTTGGCAATACAACGCATCGCTACCTTTGCATCTTTGGAAGTTATCTCATATCGGTTGGCTTCATGGACTTGCCCGAGTGCGAGCGAACCTGTTGTCCCTGCATTGGAAGAGAGTGTCGAACCGTTGATACTCTTGGCAATCTCTTTGTCTACATACTGCACAAACGCCATAAAGTCGCCTTGGTTTCCTTTGCCCTCTAAAACCTTAGCGATGTCCTCTTTCCCTAGAACGGCATACGACCCACTTTTTAAACGGCGCATAGACTCGCTGATCGCTTGGATGATTGTTTTATCAGAACTGGACGCATTAACGATGATAGGTGGTACACCTAAGAACTCTGTAAACTTCATATAGTGGCTTAAGACAAAGTGCTTAGCGAAGATGAGCCACAGCAGCTTTAAAGCTTTAGCACGTTTTTTAAAGACGATGTAGCGAGGCAGTGACGGCTCAAACTCTTTGCCATTTGCATCTTTTAGGTAAAGCTTCTTCTCTTTAAAAAAGAAGTACTCCTTCTCAACTCTACGAAAACAGAGCTTGGCATCCGTATCCAAGTATGCTTCAACAACACCATAGCCCCACACCGTTGCATCTAAAGATGCGAGGATGATCTCCTCAATGCTCTCATCGTAACGCTTGTCAAGGTTTGATGCAAAAGCCTTGCCCTCTAATGTATCAAACCGCTTTTCAACCTCAGAGCTAAAAGAGGTGTCTTTAAGCTCTATGAGATTGTAAATAGGAAAGCGATAATTTGGGTCTTCGCTAATGAGCGCTGCTTTGATCTTGCCCGGACTAAGTTCAGTATAAAAAGCAAGGTCAGTTTTTGTGTAGTCTCCCGATGCCTTTAGTAGTTCAAACGCTTTTTTAATCTTCTCCACGTATCTTCCTTAGTAGTTTTTCTTCATCTTCAATTCTCTTAAGCTCTTTTTCCATTTCTTCGTAATTAAAGGTTGGACGTTTAGCGATGCGGTACGCCATCTCAGAGGAATCTAGCCCATCGTCATGTGGTGCTTTAGGGTAGCTGTCGAGTTCTTCAATAAGTAGAATTGAATCCTCATGAATACTCATCGTCCCATCACAGACCAGTGGCGCAAGTGAGTCTATACGCAACTCTTTTGGAACGGTGTTGTTTAGTGGGATAATAGGCAAGACGATATTTTCCTCTTTTGCCTTGTCTGCCAATACATCTTTAAAAAACTCTTGGAATTGTTGTATTTCGATCGCAATTTTTACAGGTCTATCGAGCGCTGCCGTTTGCTTCTAGTGTGTGATAATCATGTCGATCATCTTGGTTGCTTTAATGCGATACATGTAGGTTCGGTTAAAGAACCGTTTTAAAGAAGCGTGATACCCAAGAACCGTTACAGAAAAATAATCACTCTTTGCTTTACCCAAAGAGGGGTCTATGCCTATATAATAAGCATCACACAAGGGTGTTTCGCTATGGGTCGTGTACTCTCCAAAGGTTAACCCCTCTTGTGAGAGAGGTTGGTTTTGGAATTCAGACATAAAGCTGTCTTTGTCCTCTAGGTACTCTCTTAAAAGCTCAAGTGCATCTAAGCTTGGGTCATCAAGCACCATGCCTTTCGTGTCACTTTTTTTAAGCTTATATTTGTCGAGATTGTCAAGATTGTCGGGAAAAACAAGCACAAGTGGAAAGCTAAAATGCACAAAATCTGCACGGCTTTGAATGCGAGAAAGCACAGAGTCATGGTGAAGTTTTGTGCCAATGAAAATGATGTTATAGGTCGTGCTCTTGCGAGATGGTAACTTCATAATGGCTTTGATAAACCATTTGTAAAGCTTGTCTCGTTGTGCTTTACTCTCTACGTTTTCATCGTTTTCTATGTCATCGCACGCAATCCAATCGGGGCGGTGACCTCTCCAGTTTGCCCCCCTGATCTTCTTGCCAGCACCCAACGCTTTGATGCGAATGAGCACACCACGTGCG
>JAQUVE010000056.1 GCA_028693565.1 Sulfurospirillaceae bacterium
ATCTTTTAATGCTTTATACGCATCTTTAGGTAAGTTTGTCGCACTATAGAGAATCATATCTTTGACGCTCTTCACGATATCTTCGTACTTGATCTCTCTCATCTTCTTCCTTTGATTATTTTTTCTTCATGACATTTCAGCGATGATAGGGTAGAGGTGCTTTTTGAGTTTTACATTAAAAGGAGTGCACCTCTGTTCACCTTTACATCTAAAGGTGAACAGAAGAACAATCCGCCCTTTAAAACAAAGGGCGTTTGTTATTTATTTATACGATACCGTAAACTTTTGCAAGGAAATAACCAACAGCAGAAGCTGTACCTACACCGATAAATCCAGGAAGGATAAAGCTGTGATTGATAACAAATTTACCAATTTTAGTAGTTCCTGATCTATCAAAGCTAATAGCTGCCAAGTCACTTGGATACGTTGGAAGGATAAAGTAACCATAAGCTGCCGCAGCAAATGCAGCAATAACGCCTGGAGGAACACCAACACCTAAAGCAATTGGAACGATAGCCGCCAATGCAGCACCTTGTGAGTTAATAAGTTTTGATACGAGCAATAAAACAACGGCATAAGCCCATGGATACGCTTTAACAACGCCACCCATAACTTCTTTTACCTCAGCCACATGTGAGTTAAACATTGTAGATGTCATCCAAGCGATACCAAAAACTGCGATAACAGCTGTCATACCTGCTTTAAAAACTTCATTGTTAACAATATCTTTTGTTTTAACATTAGATACAACAAAGATAATAGCACCAGCACCTAACATAAACATCTGAATGACATCTACCATTGAGAGAACAACGTCTTTACCTTTAACTTTAAAAACAGGTAATAATGATGGAAATGCACCCACTAAAGCAACAACAGCGATGGCACCAAAGAAAATCCACATTGCGTTCCATTGAGATTGAGGAAGTTTTACACCTAAAAGCGTTGCAGTTGAGCCATAAACATATTTTTTAGCTTCTGGATCTTTAATAAGCTCTTGAAATTCTGGATCTTTATCAAGGTCTTTACCTCTAAACATGCTCCAAACACCTACCATAATAACACCAGCCACACCTGCTGGAATGGTAATTGAAAGTAATTGAACCAAACTTAATTCTTGGCCATTGATCATCGTATGACCTGAAAGCATTGCGACGAGTGAAACAACAGCAACTGAAACAGGAGAGATAACAATACCCATTTGAGCAGCTATTGTACTCGCAGCCATCGCACGCTCTGGTCTAACACCTGTTTTGATAGAAATATCATAGATAATAGGAAGCATTGTATAAACAACATGACCTGTACCACAAAGAAACGTTAAAGTAACAGTTGAAAGAGGCGCTAAAATCGTTACATAACGAGGATGCTTACGTAGTAATTTTTCAGCCATCTGAAGCATAACATCTAAACCGCCACTTGCCTGCAAAGTAGCACCAGCTACAATAACTGACAGCATAACCAACATAACCGCAACGGGTGGTTTACCTGGGGCTAGATTAAAGCCAAATACTAAAATAATAACACCTATACCACCAAATAGACCGAGTGCAATTCCGCCTTTTCGAGCGCCGTAAAATAAAACGGCCAAGACCAAAAGCATCTCCAAATAGAACATTGTCGACATAGAAACTCCTTTTAAATTTTTATATCAATTAAACTCTAATAAAAAAGTTTAAGTTAATATAAACTTTGATGAGAGAATTATAGGCTCCTTGTTGAGACATAAATGAGACTTTTTAGGATAGAATTTGGCGTATAAAACTTTTTAGGTTGATCAATGATACGATTATTATTTCTCTGTGCTTGCTGCTTTTCGCTTTATGCCAATGAGGCTAAAGAGATTCTTCTTCTGCATTCCTATAATAAAGGACTTAAATGGTCTGATGGCATTTCACGCGGTGTTGAAGCAGTCATCAATGAGCATCATGATTATGAATTAACAACAGAATATATGGATAGTAAGAAAATTGATTCACCTTCTTATCTCAAAGAACTGTTTGATTTATATATCAAAAAATTTTCAAAACGGCACTACAAAGCTATCATTGTTGCCGATAACTATGCTTACGAATTTGCTCTCAAGCATCACCATGAGCTTTTTGCTCACACACCTATTATCTTTTGTGGCGTTGAAAATTTTAATCCCAATATTATTACCCATGATGTTAAACCCTATGTTACTGGTGTCATAGAGTATAAAGATATCCACAAAAATATTGAACTTATCTATAAACTTTTACCCGCATTAAAAATGCTTTATATTATCAGTGATGACGCATACTCATCACTTGCGATTGAAAAACAAATTATCACTGAATCCAATGATTTTAAAGATAAGTTTAGGGTCGTTTTTGATAATAAAATTATCTTTGACAAAATTGATGAAAAAATTGAAAAACTACCCAAACACAGCGCTATTTTATTTACAAGTTTTTACAAAGATGTACAAGGAACCTATATACCTTACTATAAACTTGAAGCATTTTTCAAAAGAACCAACTTTCCGATTTTTGCACTCAATACTATTCATATGAATGAAGGTGTCGTAGGTGGTATGATGGTTGACCCATATGATCAAGGTTACAATGCCGCCAAAAAAGCCTTTCAAATTATAGATGGTAAAAGCCCTTCTGAAATCCCCATAGAAACATTGGAAAGTAATCTTTTTTTTGATAATAATCAGCTCAAAAACTTTGATATTTCATTAAACGATATTCCTTTCAATGCCACCATTATTAATAGTCAAAAAAGCTTTTATGAAGAACATCAACGTTTTGTTGAAAATGCATTTGCTATTTTTCCTTTCTTACTGATTCTTTTTTCCATCCTGATTCTAAATATTATTAAACGGGTGACACTTGAAAAAGAGTTGGTGCGACAAAATAAACTCGACCACGTACTGTTAAATAATATTCAAAGTGCAATCTTTTGGAAACGCAATGATGGTATCATTGTTGGATGTAATGATCTTTTGTGCCACCTAGTTGAAAAAGAGAGAATGGAGATTATCGGTTCCCACGTCACCGAAGTTATGCCCAAAGTATGTAATAAAATCAGCCAAATTCCAACCAATAATGCTATCAGCGAAGAGATACAAATGGAGTTAAAATCAGGAGAAAAACTTGATTTTTCAGTACGACGTACCGTTTACAATGATGAAACCAACAAAGAAGCGGGTATCGTGACCATTTTGACGGATATTACTGAAAAAAAACGTATTGATACAGAACGAAAGCGTCATGAACAGTTTGTCATTCAACGCTCAAAACAGTCCGAAGTAGGGGAGATGATAGCCAGTATTGCGCACCAATGGAAAACACCTCTGGTTGAAATTTCTTCTATTGCCCAAGAACTCCTTTACAAACGACGTAAAAAAGTGCTTGATGAGGAAGATACTAAAGTTTTTGTCGATGACATCATGACACAAGTTAAGTACATGTCTCAAACTATTGATGATTTTAGGAAATTTATCAAGCCTTCAACGGTAAAAACTAATTTTGATATTAGAGAAGCGATTGATAGTCTCTTAAGTGTTGTCAATCACAATGTAAAATATAATTATATTACGATATGTATTACACAAGATTCACAAATGCCACTTTACGTTTTTGGCTACCCCAATGAATTTAAACAATGTATTTTAAATATAATTAATAATGCAAAAGATAGTATTTTAAAAAAGAGAGAGCAAGAAAAAACAGAAGGTATTATCGATATTAAATTATCAAGTGACGATAAAAATATCTATCTTTCAATTATTGATGATGGTTCGGGGATAGAAACCAGTAAATTAGAATCTATTTTTGATCCTTTTATGAGCACTAAAGCGCATGGCGATGGATTTGGGCTCTATATGGCACGCTTGATTATTGAAGATAAAATGGGTGGAACGATTGTGGCGAAACAAGAAGAAGTTGGCGCGCAAATTTTAATAACATTGCAAAAGAGGAACCATGAAACTACTCGTCCTTGAAGACAATCAGCGTTTATCGCACCTTATTGCTGAAGCGATGGAGCAAAAACATTATCATGTAGATCTTTTTGAGGATGGTAAGCTTGCTTTAAAAGCAATCGATAATGGCTATGACTGCTACATCTTAGATATTAATGTGCCAGGTATGGATGGACTGAGTATTCTTAAAGAGATTCGCAGTATGGATTCTTCAACACCTGCAATTATTATTAGTGCTAATGTCGAGTTAGACACGATTCAAGATGCCTATTGTAAAGGATGCGATGAATACCTTAAAAAACCTTTTTACATGTATGAGTTAGAACTGAAAATAGAAAAACTATGCAAACCTAAAGAGACTATCATTAAACTACCCGAAGGATTTTCTTATCATCTAGAGCATGAAGTTCTTTTTGATGGCTCACACGAAGAGGTCAAATTAGCTAAAAAAGAGATTTTACTCTTTAACCTTTTTTCTAAAAATCTTGATAAAACAATTACCTTTGAGCGCATTGAACAGTATGTGTGGGAAGGTGAGCTTACTACTACAGAAAATATTCGAGCTCTCATTAAACGCTTACGCAAAAAATTACCTGAAGATACAATAACCAATCAAGGTGGAGTAGGGTATAGGCTAAGTTATGAACATTAAAACGAACTTTTTTCAATCGCGTGAAAATCTTTTATATCTCTTAGCTGCTGCTGCACCTTTTTCTTTTGTTGCATGGTCAGCTTTACTCAACAATTTTGTGATCGAAGTTGCCCATTTTAATGGGGAAAAGATAGGTGTGCTTCAAAGTATCCGTGAAATTCCTGGGCTTCTCGCCTTCACTATAGTCTATATTTTGCTTATTTTTCGCCAGCAAACAGCGGCCTATCTTTCATTGTTTTTATTAGGTTTTGGTACTCTTATTACTGGCTTTTTCCCATCTACATGGGGTCTTTATACCACCACATTGATTATGTCTGTTGGATTTCACTACATGGAAACGTTACATAGTTCACTCTCTTTACAGTGGATTCCGCAAAAAACAGCTCCCTCTTTTTTAGGTAAACTCTCATCATTACGTTCTTTTATAGGACTTGGAACACTAGCATTGGTTTATCTCTTGATGCAGTCCTTTCAAATCAGTTATAATTTTTTATACATTCTCTTTGGCGGTATCAGTATCCTCTTGGGTATTGTGGCGTGGCGAGGATTTGAACATTTTAGGGATGATGTGGTGCAAGAGCGTAAACTCTTTTTACGCAAGCGTTACTGGCTTTTTTATCTTTTAACCTTTTTAGCGGGTGCTCGTAGGCAAATCGTTGTTGTCTTTGCAGGATTTTTATTGGTCGAGCGATTTGGTTTTAGTGTTCAAAATATGGTGCTTTTACTCATCGTCAATACCATCATCAATATGATTTTAGCCCCCTATGCAGGCAAACTTATCGAACGTTTTGGTGAAAAGCTCTCTTTACGCTTTGAATATATCAGCATCATCACGATTTTTATCCTTTATGGCTTTGTACAAACGAAAGCCATGGCCATTGGCTTATACATCTTGGACAATCTTTTTTTTACTATAGCTATTGCGTTAAAAACCTATTTTCAAAAGATAGCTGACCCCAAAGACATTGCTGTAACATCAGGCGTTGGTTTTGCGATCAACCATATCGCAGCGGTCAGTTTACCTTTCACATTAGGTATAGTATGGATGTACTCCAATAGTGCTGTTTTCTTTATAGGCGCTGCTATTGGTTGTATTTCATTGATGTTAACATTTTTGATTAAGGAACAATAATGCCCCTACACGTAAGTGAAGATTTTTTACAATTTAATTACATGCCAGATGATACTATCTACGATGAAAAACGTTATTTTGAAGAAGAAGGTACGCAAAAATTTGATAGTACTTCAGCCAAACAAATGCTGATTATGATGAATCATCTCTCTTCTAAACTGGATTTAGACGCTTATGCATTAAAACGTTTAGAGGTTATGCTGCATGAAGATTTACCTTTTTTCACGATCAATCGTCGATTGGTCTTTAAATTTGCTAGTGAAAATTTTTTATATTAATGTCATCTTTTGTTGCTATAATTAGCCATACGTATAAGATTTATTAATGTGAATTGCGAGGATAGAATGAAAAAAATATACTTAATTAGGCATGCAAAATCGAGCTGGAATGACGGAATGTTAGATGATTTTTCAAGGCCTCTTAATGGACGTGGCAAAAAAGACCTACAACTTATGGGTGAACGTCTAGCCATGTTTGAAGTACTTCCCGATGCGATTTTCACAAGCCCCGCAAAACGCGCTTTAAAAACGGCTAAGGCATTGGCCAAAAGTATAGATTATAAGAAAAATAAAGTGAGCGTGGTTGAAAGTCTTTATGAAAGTAGCTTTCAAGATTATCTAACGCTTATACACAGTGTCAATGATGCCTACAAAGATATTTTTATCGTGGCACACAATCCTACCATTACAGAAGTTGGTGAAAGGCTAAGTGGAGCTATTTTAACCAATATTCCGACATGTGCTATCGTATGTTTGTCTTTTGATGTAGACCATTTTAAGGATATCGCTGAAGAGAATGGCAAGATACTCTTTTTTGATTATCCGAAAAAACATACATCCTTATAAACGTTTTTTAAACCACCATATCGTTAAACCCATTCCTACTGCACAACCAAATAGCATCAACGTCACCCACATAGAGGCATGAGCCATACCACTTAAAGGCAATCCTTGCGTATTCATCCCGAAATAACCTACCATTAAATTAAGTGGTAGAAAGATTCCTGAAAAAATAGTCAGTAAATAGATAGTTTTATTCATCTTTTCATTGCTACGACTCATATAAAAACTATAAAGATTGTTTAATTTATCGATAGCCAATAAAGTTGAACGACTTGTACGATTCATATGTTCAAAAACATCTTTAAAATGTATCGCTAAAAAATCTTCCTCTTTGAGGTAACTTAAGATAAAACTATTAAGGACTTCAAGATCAAGATTTAAAACACGATTGATTCTACTCAAATCTTTTTTATTGGTAAGCCAATAATGCATAAAATTGGAAGCAACATCATTCTCATATAACTTCTCTTCCATAAGGTCAACGCCGTCATGGAGCTTTGCAACCATTTTCATTGTTTGATTGGTTTTTTCATTGATAAACTCATAGACTTTTTGCATCGTTACAAAATGGTCAAACTCATCTTTGCTTTTATCAAAGTAATACCATGATTTTTGATCAAAAACAAATGCTAAAGATTCAATTTTTAATGCTTCATCTATATACGGGAACGCTATGATTAAAATATCATAACTCTCTTCTTCAATAAAAATTGGTGGGTGGGCAGGATTTTTAATATCAGAGAGGTAAAAGCTATCGATTTTATCGTAAAGGTGTTTCATAAGTTATAGCTCATCCATCGTATCAGCAGCAATTTTAAGCCGCTCTTTGTCAAAATGGGTATAAATGCGTGACGTGTTTAAATCCGCATGCCCTAAAGCCTCTTGCACGAGAATCAAATCCCGATTTTTTTGGTACAGTAACGTAGCAAACGTATGGCGCAACATATGCGCTCCATTTTTTTCTTTGCGAATACCCGCTGTCATCAATATTTTTTCCATAATATAGCTCACATATGCTTGCGTTAAAGGTTTAGATGTTCGACTATGAAACAATAGTGGAAAATCACGATTTCGTATCGCTAGCCACTCTTGCAAATCGTGCTCAATATGCTCTTTTTTGATCATCGCAATACGGGGTTTATTGCCTTTGCCACGTATCTGAAAAATCAAATACTCTCCATCTTGTACCATATCTTTAAGTCGTAATCCTAAAGCTTCACTCACACGCATGCCACTGTAAATGATGAGTTTAATCAGTAGACGATTTTTTGCTTGAGAGGAGGGCTTAAAAGGTGTCTCTTCAATGGCTTTAAAAAAACGACTAAGCTCCTCTTTATACATATGCGCTGGTAATTTTTCCCCTCGTTTACCACCTAATCCACCCCAATTTTTAAGCTCTATTCGAAATTGATGTGAATGGCCTTGCGCATCTTCATTTTGTTTGTCGATAAATTTAAAAAAAGAGACAATCGCCATACGGTAATTTTTTTTGGTGGCATCTGAGAGTGAACCTGTTTGTGATGCCAAAAACTCACTCAGAAATTCTTCATCAATCTCTTTAAGACTCAAAAATCCCATGGGTACACTATAATGATAAAATTTCTCTAATGGATTGATAAAAAGATTGATTCCAATCAGCCCAATATTACGTGCTTCTTTAGCCAATACTTTTAAATCATCCATAGTATTACTGCCACGATTGAGTGCACCAATAATGAGAGAAAGTTTTTCATTTTCACTGACATGACGATTGGAAAGAGAGGTTAATTTTGATTTGATAAAGCGGTCAAGCCAAAAAAGAAGGCTTTGCTCAAAATTTTCTTTGCAATCGATAGAGTAACGCATTATTGAGCTCGTTTGGCATAAAAGCTTTGTTTGAATTCTCTAAATTTACCTACTAAAATCGCTTCTCTCATGTGCTTCATGAGCGTCAGATAATAGTGCAAATTGTGTAAAGAGGCAAGCCTAAAATAGGTCAATTCCTTAGCACGAAAAAGATGGTGTAAATAAGCTCTACTGTAACGCTTGCATGTGTAGCAATCACACTCAGGATCAATTGGTCCAACATCCAGTGAAAACTTTGAAGATTTGATATTCATTTTCCCAAAAGAGGTAAAAAGCGTGCCATTTCTCGCATTGCTAGTCGGCATCACACAATCAAACATATCCACGCCACGTTCCACATTTTCTACTAAATCCTCAGGCGTACCCACACCCATGAGATAACGAGGTTTGTGCTCTGGCATGAGTGGCGTTGTGTATTCAACCGTGTCGTACATCTCACTGTTCACTTCGCCCACGCTCAATCCACCGATGGCAAAGCCATCAAAATCAAGCGCACATAGCTCATTTGCACTGATCTGTCGAAATACTTTATCCGTTCCACCTTGAATAATCGCAAAGATATTTTGATGAAGCCCTATACCTTTAGCTTGCTGTGCTTTATGATACGTAATCGCTCGCTGTGCCCAATCGGTCGTGCGTTTGATTGATAAAGCGATGCGTTCTTGCGTTGCGGGCAGGGCAACTAAATCATCCAGTATCATCATAATATCCGAGTTTAGATTGTACTGAATATCTAACACTTTTTCAGGCGTAAAATAGTGCGTTGAGCCATCAATATGACTTTTAAAGGTAATCCCATTAGCATCAGCTTTAGAGATATCACTAAGACTAAATGCCTGAAAACCACCACTATCGGTTAAAAAACTATTGGGAAACTGCGTAAATCCGTGCAAACCACCTAATTGTTTAATTTTTTCATCCCCAGGCCTAAGATAAAGATGGTAAGTATTGCCTAAAATAATCTTTGCACCCAGTTCGTCACACATATCTTTTGCATCTAAGCTTTTAACGCTTCCCACTGTTCCTACGGGCATAAAAATAGGTGTTTGAATCGTGCTATGGGTGGTTTTAATGGTACATGCACGTGCGCGTCCATCCGTTTTATCTATCTGAAATTGCATTTTAGTTATAATATCCTCTCATGTTTTAGGAGCGAGGTGTATTTCTTATGAAAAAAATTCTAATCATCGCTGATGGTATTCTAGCAAAACAATTTTTAGAAAGAGTTATTGAATCTGAAGCAGGTGAAAATAGTTACTATGTCATCACATACAACCAAGAGACACTGCCCAAAAAACGCCCCGAAAACTTCAAATTCTTCGAGTTTGACCCAACAAGTTTTGAAAAACTCTCCATCATCCTCAATGAGCAATTTTTTCACATCATGATTTTATTGTCCAATGAATTGGATGTTAAAGTGACGTATAAAAACATCCGTGCACTGGATAAAAGAGTTCAAATTGTTTTGATGGACAGATGGGATATGCAAATCGAAGATAAACGTCTTTTTAAACTCAATTCCCGTGATATCTTAGCAACTCGTTTTAAAGACTATTTGCCAGGTATGCCTGTGGTTGCGCAAAATGTTGGTCTTGGCATCGGCGAAATTATGGAAATTTCTGTTCCTATCGGAAGTTCGTACGTTTACCGACATTTAGCATCTATCCAACAAAACAAATGGAAAATTGCAGCTGTGTACCGAGCTAATAATCTGATTCTAGCTCGCCCCACACTCATGATTATGCCTAATGATGTTCTTTTGGCTATTGGAGACCCTAAAGTGCTTCAAAGTGTTTTTAGAAGTGTTAAACAAGAGCTTGGGCAGTTTCCAGCACCTTTTGGAAGCAGTATCTACTGTTTAGTCGATATGTTGCATATGAATGAGAAAGAGATTAATACGCTTATCAACGATGCTTTATTATTGCACTCAAAACTAAATAGCAAAAAGCTTCATGTAAAAGTCATCAATCCTACAATTTCACGTGCTTTTGATAAAATCAAAAGTTACCGCAATAATCACATCAATATCATGATTGATTATTTTGAAACAGTCGCACATAAGGCTTTAAAAGCTGATACTGAAAAAATGGATATTGGTCTGATCGTGGTCATGAATAACTTTTTTCAAAAAAATCGCCATACGCTTTTTAATTGCAAACTTCCCGTACTCAAGATGGGTAAACTTGGGTTTGCAAGCCTTAAAGAAGGCGTTATCCTTAGTAATGATGCTGAAGAGATTGAAAAAGAGTCGTCCGTGATTTTTGATGTGGCAAAGCAACTCTCTTTAGATATCAAACTCTATATGTATGACCCTGAAAGTTTAGGGGAGAAAAATAATCTTGTGGAACATTTTGATAACCTTTCAAAGCTTTTTGGGCGTGATGTGGATGTGATTCGCAGTGAGAAAAATCCTCTTCTAAAACTCAAAAACAAAGATTACATCGTACAGTTTCTCCCGTTTAGTACCAAAGTATTGGAATCAAACTTTTTTTCTATTTTCTCAACCGATATGGAAAAGTTGCATTTTAAACTCGCAAACAACTATCAGCTTTTTATTCCAACAACCGTTTAATATCTGCTTAATTATTCCCCATTTTAGGGGAATGGTTAGAGTAAATTAAGTCGATTTTGAGTATTATAAGAGTAAAAAAATTGCGGATACTCCATGAAAATAGATATTACCTTTAACGAAATATCAACACGTAGCTATAGTGTCTATATTGATGAGCTACAACAGCTCTCTTTTGATACCAAAGTTGCCATTATCACTAACACAACGGTCTCATCATTGCACCTTGAAACGCTTCTATCTCGTTTACATGTTAAAGAGTATTGTGTCATTACCCTTAACGATGGAGAGATGTATAAAAATTTTGACTCTCTTAATACTATTTTGAATGGCTGTTTTGAGCATCGTTTGGATCGAAAATCACTGCTTATTGCTTTTGGTGGTGGCGTTATCGGTGATATGACAGGATTTGCGGCTTCTATCTTTCAGCGTGGTATTGATTTTATTCAGATTCCTACCACACTGCTTGCACAAGTGGATGCGAGTGTTGGTGGAAAAACAGGAATCAATAACGCTTATGGCAAAAACTTGATTGGCACTTTTTGGCAACCTCGTGCAGTTTACTGTGAGAGTGCTTTTTTAAAAACGCTTCCACCACGTGAATTTAGTGCAGGCGTAGCAGAAATCATTAAAATGGCCGTCACATTTGATAAAGATTTTTTTGAATGGCTTGAAACACATGATATTCATGAAGAGCATCATTTAAAAGTTGCCATTCAAAAAAGCATTGAAACGAAAGCACGGGTGGTTGCTTTAGATGAGCGAGAAGGGGGCATTAGAGCGGTACTCAATTACGGACATACCTTTGCTCATGTGATTGAAAATGAAACACACTATGAAACCTACTTGCATGGAGAAGCTGTTGCCATCGGAATGGTAATGGCTAATGCTTTGGCGGTAAAATTGGGATTATTGGATAGCCAAAGTGCCTTACGTGTCAAAACGCTCCTTGAGCGTTACTCGCTTCCAACTTCATATCGAGTAGCATCAGCTGAAAATTTTTACAACGCCTTCTTTTTAGATAAAAAAAGTGCACATTCACGCATCACGTTTATCCTTCCTCACCTTCTGGGGGGCTATCGTATGCTAAATGATGTTCCTAAAGAGACGGTCATGACACTTCTTGAGGAATACGCTCATGCTTAAAAAACTCATCCTTTTAGCCTTTATAACGCATTTTGCTTATGCTGAAAACAATGCCACACAACCACTAGAAAATACCACAAAAATAGAATCACTGAAACAAAAAATAGAATTAATTGAGAGTTCGATCAAAGATAACCTCTGGTTTAAGCGTTATGGTAATTATATTGCTTATCAAAAGCTCATTGATGAGCTTACATCAGTCGATGCTGAACTTAAAAAATTTAAATCCACCAAAGATAAAAACGCATTAGAACGTTATGAAAAACTTCAAAGTAAACAAGAGTCATTGGAAAAACAGGCTGAATTACTCCATGAGTTTAAAAATACCCCTTTTTCCAAGCTGATTGAGCCTGCTGAAATCGAAAGTTATCCTAAAGTCAATAATCCTTTTGCCATCATCTCAGCTTTTTCCTACATCAAAAAAATCAAACAATCCAGTGATGAATACAAAATCAGACTCGATAGGCTTAAAAGCTTAATCGCCAAATTTCAAGAATTAATTTTAGCCCAAGAAGAGATCATCCAACTTGACCCGACAGCTTTTGAAACAAGCATACTTCATGAAAACCAAAAAGAGCTCAATGCGTTTTTATCAGCGGATGAAATAGCAAGCACCACATATTCACTGTATGTCAAAAAAGTCGAAGAAGCTACCATACGTGTAACCCAAGATATTAAAATACAGATGAAACGGGCTTTTGACATTGGTATTATCGTTGCTATCGTCATCATTTTTACATTACTCTTCAAGTTCATCGCTAAACGCTATATCCAAGATAACGAACGTTTTTACATGGCCAATAAAGTCATCAATTTTTTAAACATCACCCTGATTGTCATCATTTTACTCTTCTCTTACATCGAAAATGTCTCCTATTTGGTGACTGTTTTAGGTTTTGCTTCTGCGGGTATCGCGATTGCGATGAAAGATTGGTTTATGAGTATCTTAGGCTGGATGGTCATCATCTTTGGGGGGAGTCTGCATGTCGGTGATCGTGTAAAGGTTAAAAAAGATGGCTTACCTTATGTAGGCGACATCATCGACATTTCACTTTTACGTATCACGATACTTGAAGATATAACCTTGACATCGTATCTTGAAAACAGACGTTCTGGGCGGGTTATTTTCATCCCCAATAACTACATTTTTACGACACTCATTTCAAACTATACCCATGGAACATTGCGCACTGTTTGGGATGGTATCGACATCTTTATCACATTTGATTCGAACCACAAAAAAGCGTTACATATCGTGCGTGAAATTACTAAAAAATATTCTAAAGGCTACACCGATATCGCTCGTAAACAGCTCAATCTCTTACGCAATCAATACAGCCTTAAAAACACCAATGTTGAACCGCGAATATACTCTTTCATCGAACCGCAAGGGATGTGCATTAGTGCGTGGTACATGACCAATTCTTATGCCGCATTAACCCTTCGAAGTACACTTTGCAGTGAGTTTATCGAAGCGATTAACAAAGAAGATGATATTACCATCGCTTACCCAACCCAAAATATCAACTTAGGCTCACAACGACGCCCCAAAGATATTCCTCCTGAATTACCCGAAAAAGGTATTGTGTGAAAAAAGTCTATTTTAAAACATTTGGGTGTCGAACCAACATCTATGACACACAAATCATGATTGAGAATCTTAAAGATTTTGAAGTAACCCATGATGAACACGAGGCGGATTTTATCGTTGTCAACTCATGCACTGTCACCAATGGCGCCGATACGGGTGTGCGAAGCTATGTAAATAGTGCTTCTAAAAAAGGCGCAAAAATCATCATCGCAGGATGCGGCGCTATTAGTAAAGGTGAAACGCTTTTTAGCCAAAACAAAGTTTTTGGTGTTTTTGGCCACTCTGAAAAAGAGCATATCAATACGCTTTTAAAAAGTGATACACGCTTTTATGAAATCGGCGATCTAACCTCACTGGATACGACCATTGTCGAAGCCTATGAGGGAAAGACCAAAGCGTTTATCAAAATTCAAGAAGGGTGCAACTTTCGCTGTTCATACTGCATCATTCCTTATGTTAGAGGCAATGCACGAAGTCAAGATGAAACTAAAATTTTAGAACAAATCGAAAAGCTGGCCCTCAATGGTTATGGCGAATTTGTCCTCACCGGAACCAATATCGGAAGTTATGGTAAAGACAAAGGAAGCTCTCTTGGCAAATTGGTTCAAAAGATTGGCGCCATTCGAGGGGTGAGAAGAGTGCGTTTAGGAAGCATCGAGCCCGTGCAGATTGATGAGAGTTTTCGTGAGATTTTGGATGAACCTTGGCTTGAACGACATTTGCATATCGCCTTACAACATACGTCTGAAAAAATGCTTGAAATCATGCGCCGACGCAACCATGTGAAACAAGATTTAGAGCTCTTTCATGAGCTCGCTTCACACGGTTTTGCTATTGGTACGGATTTTATCACAGGACATCCAGGCGAGAGTGAAGCCATATGGGAAGAGGCGTATCGTACACTTGAGCAGTTTCCCCTAACGCATATCCACGCCTTTACCTACTCTAAACGCGATGGTACGCCTTCGGCTTTGATGAAAGAGCAGATAAAAGGCGATGTCGCCAAAGAGCGTCACAAGCAGATAGAAACACTTGTAGCGCACAAGAATCTTCTCTTTAGACAAGCTCACGCCAGCATTGCCTTAGATGTTTTAGTTGAAGAGGTAAAAGAGGGTTTGTATACAGGATTTGATCAGTTTTATAACCGCGTTTGGATAGAGTCAAAACGTGATATTTCAAAAGAATGGGTGCGACTAGACACCTATAAAATAGGAGCGGAGGCAAATCATGCACTATTTTAAATCCAAAAAATTAATGCTCTCTTTGATGGCTATAAGCCTTATAGCCTTGATGGTATCCTTTGCTTATCTTCGCATTGCACCCAAAATTATTGATCTACCCACTTACCACGCACTTTTAGAAAGTGGCATCATTACTAAAGCTAAAGTGGAGAATGACGAAGTCATATTATACGCTCATAACGAAAGCTATTCTATCATCAAAGATGGCATTGACATCCAAGCCCTCCTAAAAGTTGTGCCGATTCAAGTAGAAAAAGAAAATCCCTTTTTAGCAGATTTGGCGGCATTGGGTATTTTATTTTTAGCGCTTATAGCACTTTTTGCCTATGCTCGTAAAAAACGTTTGGAAGATACTAAAAAAGAGAATGAAGCTAACCAAAAAGCATATGCCTTTGATCCTTTCATGAGCAGTGTTATCCGACCTGTGCGTTCCAATGTTTCGTTTAAAGATGTAGCGGGCATCAAAGATGTTAAAGAAGAACTTGAAGAGATCGTTGATTTTCTGAAATACCCTATCAAATATAAAAAATACGGCATTACGTTACCGCGTGGTGTTTTACTGGTTGGCCCTCCAGGTGTAGGTAAAACGATGATTGCCAAAGCCGTTGCAGGTGAGGCGAGTGTGCCATTTTTTTATCAAAGTGGCGCGACGTTTGGGCAGATTTATGTGGGTATGGGAGCCAAAAGGGTGCGTGAGCTATTTTCACAAGCCAAAGCCAATGCGCCTTCCATCATCTTTATCGATGAAATAGACGCCGTAGGAAAGGCAAGAGGCGGGATGCG
>JAQUVE010000197.1 GCA_028693565.1 Sulfurospirillaceae bacterium
TTTACTTTTAGAGCGATTACGTGCCGTCCCTTGTACGACAGGATAGCCCGCTCTTACAAATTTTTGAGCTGTCAGTAAACCCGTACAGTGATTGCAGCCAATGGATTTAAAATCCCATTTGGCAAGACCAATAACCAAGTCATCGTATTTGGGATCCCAATCCTCAAAAGGAGAAATATGCAAACCGCCATACATGCCATACATTTGGTCATTATCGTATTTCAACTCTTTTTTAGCCGTTGAAATAAACTGGATAATACCTTGATGACAGCACCCTGAAATACTGACCAAGCCTTTGCCTTGAACATTGGCGAAGAGTGATTGTTCGCCAAAAACCCTACAGATAATAGGCACATCAAAAACAATGGCACATAAGCCTGGTTCGATATCGTTCATACCCGTTTTGTGCACCATTAACTCACCTTTATGTCCTGAGTCTTTGATATATTGCAAGCCCTCTTTATAAAATCCCTCAGGAATAATAATCTTAATATTGGGGGCATACTTCATCGTGACGGGTAGTCCAAAAAAGTGGTCAAAATGCTCGTGCGATAAAATAAGAGCTTCTATTTCACCATTGGCAAGCATCTTATCAATGCCCTCTCTTTTAAAAGATGCATCCATCCACTGATACGACCATCCACTATCAAGGAGGTATTTTTTCTTTACACCATCGAGTCTTTCTATCTCAATGAGTGCTGCAAAGCCGCCTGCATTTTGAGGATTAACACTATTGGCTTCAATAATTTTCCACGCTTCATCTAGTTTATTGGGAAGCAAATGTTTAATTTTTGCAATTCCCTTTTCATAACTTCCTTTAGCTAGTCCCGTACCATCACCAAAAGGTGGCCAGTTATACACATATTGATTCACAAGTAGCCCACCTGCTCCTTTAATATCACCCATTAAAGTAGCATTGTCAAACCAGCTTGTCTCCGAAATATTGGTAATTTTAATGCTTTTACATGCACCAAAATCAGTCATCTTTCGCACCATTTGTGGCAAAAAGAATTGGCGCATCGGTGAATAGGAAAAAATACCCATCGTTGCCAATGTCCCAAAGCCAAGCCCAGTCACAGCACCTTTAAGAAAATCGCGTCTTTTTGTATCTTCGGTTTGTGTTGACATTTGTTCCTCCTTGAGTTAAAAAATTGTTAAGACTTTGCCCATATACGGCAAAAGATAAATGATGGCGAAGTAAACCGCAATACCTCCGAGTGTTCCACCCAATGCACCTCTGTAAAAAGAAGCGGTTAAGACTGTTTTTTCATGAACAGGGTGGACTTTAACAACTTCACCCGCAGCGGCTAAACGCCAACCAGGCCAACCATCCATAAACCAATAGTTGATGAGCATCACATTGATAAACCAAATCAAAGGTATCATTGGAAATTGTTGAGGGTGTGAAAAGCCTTTTTGTGTTCCCAGGAAGAGGTGCGAGGTTTTATAATAGACATAATAAAGTGCAATGGCAGCCAAAGCGGTTACAATCGTCCGAAGAAGGATATTGACCGTTTTACTAACTCAACTGTCGCACATAAATTCCATTAAATAAATGAACCAAATTTGAATAATAAAGCCCATAAATAGGCACTTTTTAGTATAATTTTATAGCGACAATCAACTATACAAAGGTGTTTTTATGGGACTTGACAATTATATTCAAACTGCTATAAGAAACATATTAAAAAACCCAATTCTTGAAGTATTATCAGAAATAAAAATTACAAAAATACTTAAACAAAGTAACTTTGTAAAAAGAGAAGTTGGTTATCCTCCCTTTCAAATTATCTTACATTTTGTTTATATGCTTGTTATGAATAAAAGACAATCAACTTTTATAAAAAACAGTGAGAATGCATTTGGTAAAGACGCCTATTACAGATTCATCAAAGAGAGTCGTTATAACTGGCGAAAGTTTTTGATACTAAGTGCTGCTGCACTTTTGCAAAGAATAAAACCATTACATAAAAATGGTGAACACCGCTTGCTTATTATTGATGATACAGTAGAACCCAAAAGAGGGAAATTTATTGAAGGAAGTTGTAAATATGTTTGGAGCAATAAAGAGCATAAGAGTATCAATGCATTAAACATTGTATCTTTAAATTATGCAGACTCGCACTCAACTTTTCAAGTTGATTTTTCTATAAAAATGAATGATAGTAAAAGAAAAGAGATATCAGAATTTACAAGTAAACTCCATCATAGAAGTAATTCATATCAAAGAAAAAGTGAGATAATAAAAAGTAAAAACACACTTGCTATAGAGATGCTTGAAAGAGCTTTGAATAACGGAGTTGAAGCAGATTATCTATTGGTTGACAGTTGGTACGCTAAACCAAACTTTATAGAAAAAGCTAATGAGCTTGGTATGCCTGTAATTGCAAGACTTCCAAATAATAAACTCATTTGGAACTTTAAAGGCAAACATAAAACAATGAATGGAATCTATGAGAGTTTAAAAAATTCTCGTCACAAAAGCGGTGGACAGCATGGCAAAATATCTTACAAATACTTTGATGCAATTATAGAGCATGCAGTTTTAGGTAAGATTAAACTCGTATTTTTGCACACAGGCAAAGACTTGTTAGTTTTTATCTCAACTGATATAACTATCACAGGTAAAGAGATAATAGCTACTTACAAAAAGAGATGGAATATTGAACAAGGTTATAAAGATTTACGAAATCTTTTTGGTTTAGGAAAAGAAGAGAATCGTATCTATGAAGCACTTATTGCGAAAATAACTCTTTCAATGTTTACCTACAATATTGTAAGCTATATCAATCGTATAAAGCATGAGCCACAAACACTAGGAGAACTTTTTAGAGATTTAGAGTGTGAACTTGAAACACTGGCAATTTCAATGCAGCTTTTTATCCAAATACTTACAAAAATTTCTGAAATTCAAAATGTTGTCAAGGATAATAAAGATTTACTCAACATTATCGCTGTGTTAAGTGCTTACACTAAAAAACAGTTAGGTTTTATGTGCGAAAGTTGAGTAATTAACTTGATTTTAGTACCCATTTACTTAACAAAATGTAAAATATGACGAATTAAATTAAATTGTTATCTATTTGTAACACATGGAGAATAAAATGACATACATTGAAGCGATGGAAAAACTTTCTAATAAAACAATCGACATTGCAGAAGTAGAATCAATATATAGCCTTTGGGGTGAAAGCACTGAAATACAAAGTTCCATTGCAATGAACTTAAGCCTACGAACATCTGTCTATGACAGAACGCAAGAAAAAAGTGAAACTATGCTCAAACTTCTAGAAATACTTGCAAATTCAGCCGAGATGAGTGTTCGTTGGGCAGTTGCTAAAAACCCCCATACACCTCTATCGGCT
>JAQUVE010000057.1 GCA_028693565.1 Sulfurospirillaceae bacterium
TGTTGGTGTAACCAACTGTTCTAGGTCCCAAACTCGCGGGGTCTGGAAGCAGTGCTTTTAAGAGTTGAATCGGTACGATTTTCACGCCATCGACTTCAACCTCATCAATGCGGAGCATACCCACATTTTCCAAACATTTCATGTGTGTGAGATAGCTTTGTCCAAAAGTCATAAAGAAGCGGATACGCTTCAACCCCTTGATGTTTTGAACGAGAGATTCTAACTCTTCATGGTAAAGTAAATAACTGTCTTTGGGTCCTACTTCTGGGTAATCCCACACCATTTTTATGGAAACGGGCTCTGTTTCTATCCACTTACCTTCTTCCCAATAACGCCCTTTGGAGCTCACTTCTCGAAGGTTGATTTCTGGGTTAAAATTGGTTGCAAACGCATACCCATGGTCGCCTGCGTTACAGTCTAAAATGTCAATAGAGTTAATTTCATCAAAAAGATATTGCTGTGCGTAAGCACAAAAAACATTCGTCACACCTGGGTCAAATCCACTACCTAAAAGTGCCATTATGCCCGCATCTTTAAACGCTTTATCTCTTGCCCATTGCTCTTTGTACTCAAATTTAGCTAAATCAGGATGCTCATAGTTTGCTGTATCAAGATAAGGCACTTTGGTTTTAATACATGCATCCATGATGGTTAAGTCTTGGTATGGAAGTGCGATATTGAGCACCAAAGCGGGTTTTACTTTTTCGATTAAAGCGACTAACGCATCCACGTCATCGGCATCAATTGCTGCTGTATCGATGGTAATTCCTAAAGACTCTTTAATTTCTGCTGCAATTTGATCACACTTAGATTGAGTACGACTTGCCAAAGTAATATGGCTAAATATTTCTGCATTCATCGCACATTTTTTAGTAACGACACGACTGACACCACCCGCACCAATAATTAAAACTCTTGACATTCTTATCCTTTATTTTTCATTGTGAGGCTTTTTTGATAATCCCTACACACATAGCCATTATCAAAAAAGCCTAGTATAACCTCTTTTTATTACGTTTTTATTGCAAACTTTTGAGCATTAAATGAGCTAATTCTAAAGCTCTTGCACGATGAGACAAACTTTTTTTCACACTTTCATCAAGTTCTCCCAAAGTTTGCGTAAAACCTTCTGGTATAAACATCGGATCATATCCAAAGCCATTATCTCCCCTTGCCTCATTGATGGCAGTTCCATACATCCACCCATGAACACAAAATTCACCTTTTGCACATACTAAAGCAATGGCTGCTGTATAAAAAGCTGGTGTACTGTGTAAATGGTGCTCTTTGAGTGTTTGAATTAGCTTATGAAGATTCTCTTGTGAGCTTGCAGTTATACCAGCATATCGAGCACTATAAATACCTGGAATGCCACCTAGAATTGGTACACTAATACCACTATCGTCACTTAAAACAATGGCTGATTTATCTTCTAGCTTTTCAAATACAGCGCGCGCTTTAATCAGCGCATTTTCTTTAAATGTTGTTCCATTTTCCTCAATTTCAAATGGCTCCATCACTGAACTAAAGGGTTCGACTTCGTACTCTTTAATCCATGATTGAAACTCTTTGACTTTACCTTGATTGGATGTTGCTAAAATAATTCTCAAAAATCACTCCATTACGTTACATACAAACGGTTTTTTGTAGCTTTTATTTTACCTACTTTTTGTTTAAAACTTTGGCTCCATCATCCACACTTCAAGGGGAGCCTTAAGCTCGCCAGCCACTTTCATAGCATACTCTCCATGACCCATAAACATATCGGCTCGATTTGGCCCTTGAATAGCACCACCCGTATCTTGGGCAAAGACAAATTTTTCAACATGGTAAATCGAAGAGTGGCTACGAATGGCAAGAAGCGCCCCTAAAGGGATAAAGCGCTTATCCACAGCCACAGAGCGTTCAGGAGTTAATACAAGCCCTAGACTTCCTGTGGCAGTTTGACTCATCATTCTAAAAAACACATAACTTGGATTGGTATTGAGAAGAGCATCTGTACGCTCAGGATGTTTTAGAAGCCATGCCTTAATACTCTGCAGGGAAACATCTTCGGCACTCTTAAATATGCCACGGTTAACCATCTCTCGCCCTAAAGAGTGATACGAGTGCCCATTGGTATTGGCATAGCCGACATAAAAGATACGGCCATCTTCAAGCTCAACCCTTCCTGAGCCTTGCACTTCGAGAAAATAAAGATCAATTTTATCATCCACATAGCACAACACTTGTGCCTTTAATTTTTGTTTTGTAATCTGTGCTCGTGTATAATAGGGCACTAATTTACCTTTTTCTAAACGTCCACGTACAGGTTTACCATCCACTTTTTTATCTGATACCACCAAATCTTTAGGTGTCGCATAAATAGGATATTTGAAACGCTTAGTGGGTGTAAGACTTCCTTTTAATAAGGGCTCATAATAGCCTGTCAACATAGAACGCTGTTCGTTTGGTTCTATCTTTTTTAACCTAAAGGTATCTCTAAAAAAGGCTTTGGCATCTTTTACGTGCGAAGCTTGTTCACACGCTTTTGGATAGAGTTGCTGTGTTGGAATAGCTTGACAATTGTGTTGAAACAGCATTAAAAGCTCATCAAAATTTTCACGCTCATCCATGTCACCAAACTGATCTAAAGATGTTAAATCATTGAGAGATACTTCAACAGAAGAAGGGGTGGGCTTTTGTGTAGCACAACCGACAAACCAAAACAAAATACTTAAAGAACCTAAACAAAATAAGAAATACCGCATTAACATCCGTTGATTGAATTAAAAATTTGAGGGGAAAGTGTCAGTGGGATCTGATCCCACTGACATTATTTTCTAAGCTGATTTTTTAAGTGCTGCCAATTCATCTTTGATGGCTTTAAATTCGCCATAAATTTTTGTATGTTCTGCAACTAGCCATCGATTGAGCCCAATATAATACAGTGTTACAAAATAGATCGTAACGCCAGCTAAAAATCCGAGTACATGTAAAATTTCCATAATGACTCCTTTCATACGTTATTGAATTAATTATAGCATAAAATAAACTTTCATAACCTAAGCTTTGAGAACTTCATAGTGTTTTTAAAGTTTAACAAGGATAGAATTTATGTTCATTAAACCAACCTAGGAATAGCTACTATCATGCTCAAAACCATTCTCCCTCTTAGTATCATTATCTCGTTACGTTTTTTAGGTCTCTTTATTGTTTTGCCCGTACTTTCCATTTACGCGCTTCATCTTAATGGCTCTAATGAGTTTCTAGTCGGCATTACCATCGGTGGATACGCTCTCACGCAGATGATTTTACAAATCCCTTTTGGCATTATATCCGATAGAATAGGCCGTAAAATTACGATTTTTATAGGATTGCTTATCTTTATGGCTGGGTCAATTGTATGTGGTTTTAGCGAACATATTTATACCTTGATGTTCGGACGCTTTTTACAAGGTGCTGGCGCGATCGGTGCTGTTGGAACTGCCATGATCAGTGATATGGTTAAAGAAGAGGTTAGAGGTAAGGCAATGGCCATCATGGGTGGATGTATCGCCGCTAGTTTTGCAATTTCCATGATGCTAGGCTCTGTTGTCGGGGGCTATTACGGTGTTGATAAACTCTTCTTTTTAACAGCTCTTTTTTCAATTGTAGCCATTATTATCTTATATACAAAAGTACCCAATCCCCCTAAAATCGTGCACCATTATGGCGCTGATGAAACGGCACTCAGACACATTTTAAAAGATAAAAACCTGATGAAAATGAACATCACCAATATGCTTCAAAAAGGAATGATGACCTTAGCCTTTATGGTAATTCCTATTATCATGATTCAAACCTATGGCTTTGAGAAAAAAGAGCTCTGGATGGTTTACCTTCCCGCCATGGTATGTGGAGTTTTAGCGATGGGACCATCAGCCATTTTGGGTGAAAAAAAACATAAAGCCAAAGAGATGCTAATGTTGGGTGTCATGCTTTTTGCTATTAGTTATTTAATGATGGGCTACTCTAAAAGTGCTGCGTGGTTTATCATCGGTGTCGTCATCTTTTTTATTGGTTTTAATATGCACGAACCTCTTATGCAATCCATGGCAAGCAAATACGCTAAAGTGCATCAAAAAGGCGCTTCTTTGGGTGTGTTTAACTCATTTGGCTATGCGGGAACGTCCATTGGTGGTGTTTTTGGTGGTTTCTTTTTACAACATTATGGCATTATGGAGATTTCATGGGTGATTTTCATTATCTCAATTTTATGGATTGCCCTTATTGCTTCTCTTAAAAATCCTGGTATCAATAAAAATCTCTATTTAGCTTTTACAAGTATCGACTTAGCACGAACAACGCATTTAGCACATGTCAAAGGGGTTATTGAATGGTATCGTAATGAAAGCGAACAAATATTGGTCGTTAAGTATGATTCAAAAGAGACTGACAAAGAGACTATTTTAGCGGTCTTAGAGTAACTTGCCTTATCTTAGCCTTTTTTTTACAAGCTTTGCTGCTGCTACACTTTTACCAGGTGGCAGTGAAGCACTTTTCCTCTACTTTTTAAATGAACATTATGCTCCATTTTGGTTACTTTTTTTTGCCACTTTAGGCAATACCCTAGGCTCTTTTACCAATTATTTATTAGGAAAATATGCACTTATATTTGCGCAACAGCAACACTATATGCAACAAAAATGGATTGACAAAGCAACACTACTTTTTGAGCGGTATGGATTTTTAGCACTTTGGTTTTCATGGACTCCCATCATCGGTGACCCCTTAACATTAGTAGCTGGCATTGCTCGCTATTCGTGGAAAAAATTTATTGTCATTGTTGCATGTGCTAAACTGATACGTTATGCCTTTCTTTATGCTGGATTTTTGGCGATCACTCAATGAACAGACTCATCTCCTGTGAATTTTACGACTAACTCATAGTCGCTCTCTTAGAAAGCATTTTGAGGGGAAAAGGCAATAAGATTAAGCATCTAAATATTTTTTATCCGTATTAAATTTTATAAGCCTATTGAGTATTTTAGACTTTTACAAATCCAACACCACCACATCAACCATTTCGCCTTTTTCAATTTTTTGTACCTCTTTTTCGACGCGTAACAACACAGGATTTTCTAAAAGGTTATTGAGTATGGCACTACTGCCCTCTTTTTTTCCTTGCAAATCAACAATAAGTTGACCCTGCTCAAAGCGAAGATTGCACGCTGTAAATTCAACAAATTTAGAACGTTTTTTATAAAGTTCACCCATAAACGCTTTGATTGTTGGCAAAGCAAACGTTTGCGCGCGTATTTTACGAAGCAGTGGAGCGATAAATAAAAAAGTACAGACCGAAGCGCTATAAGGAAATCCTGGTAATGCATAGATATATTTATGTCCTGTTTTAACCACACGTATATGACGACCTGGCTTCATATAAGAGCCATCAATAATATTTTCAATTTTCATATCGGTAAGAATACTTTGCAAATAATCAAAGTCTCCAACACTACCACCACCCGTGGTGATGACGATGTCACTCCACATCAGCGCTTGCTTCAGTTGCTGCTCGATTACATCACGGTCATCTCTGATAAGTTTAAAACGCGTACATTCACATCCAAGTTGACGTAAAATCGCTTCAACGGTGACATGATTGGAACTTCTAATTTGAGCATAAGACGTTTTTGGTTCACCAAAATCTAGAATTTCATTACCCGTGGAAAGTATCGCTACACGAGGTCTCATGAAAACTTCAACTTGAACCATACCAAGTTCAGCCATGACGCCAATCTCTGCAAAACCGATTTTTGTACCTTTTTTAATAAGAACTTCACCTGCTTTGTAATTTTCTCCAATAGGACGAACCGCGAATCCTTTGGAAACAGCCGACGTAATGTGAATCATTCCTTCTCTTACATCAACGTTTTCAATAGGTATTAGCGTGTCACTGCCTTCGCTCATCAAGGTGCCCGTAAAAGTTTTAACACACTCACCTTTATGCACAACACCATGCGTTTCTGTTCCTGCGGGGATGAAATTACTAATATAAAGTTTACCTAATTGTTGATCTTCAAAACGAATGGCATAGCCATCCATGGAAGAGGTTGCATGGGTTGGGTTGTTTTCAAGCGAGACAATATCAACAGCTAAAAAACGACCTAGCGCATCACCGATAAAAATATTTTCAATGCCAATTTCGGTTTGAATGGAGTTCTCAAGAGCTTTAAGCGTCTCATCAAAAGGGGGAAAAGTATGGCTCATGCGTCTGCCTTTAACAGTCCATGTCCTTGAAGCAAATGTGAACGATCTTTTGCATAAACACGCTTACCATCCACCAAATCATACTTCCAGATAGGAGCATTGGCTTTAAAATCTTCAACAAAATCATTAATCATTTTTAGGGCTACTTTACGTTTAGGTGAGACAACAGCAGAGATATAACTTGAAGTGTGATTGGGAACATCTCCACGAGAATGTGCCATAAGAAGATACGCATTTTGCGCTTTAGCTCTTTCTTGCCATGCATTAAACCAGCTGTTTAAAATCGGCTCATAAATATCGAAACTAAGTCCTTCGATACCATCTTCATCGCGCACAATACCTACAAAAGGGATAAAAGCACCAAAATTTTTATCTTTAATCTGCGCATACCATGAAGTAAGAATCGCCTCTACTTGCAGAGGTCCATT
Organism: Sulfurospirillaceae bacterium; assembly: GCA_028693565.1. Lineage (GTDB taxonomy): Bacteria > Campylobacterota > Campylobacteria > Campylobacterales > Sulfurospirillaceae > Sulfurospirillum. The sequence goes on from JAQUVE010000057.1 coordinate 6,660, forward strand.
ATGAAGTTCTAGCATGATCAACCTCCACAAACAGGAGGAAGAAGAGAGATTTTATCATTTAAAGATAGAGGAATATCAAGTGAACACACTAAGGTATCATTTACCGCAACAGCGCAAATCGCAAGCCACTCTTGAAGTTCTTTGTCCTCTTTAAAATAAGTTTTTAACTCTTGAAGATTGGCGATATCAACCTCCATACTTGGGCGACTGATTGGTCCTAGAAATTCTACTTTTACCACATTTTATCCTTACTACATATCAGAAGTATTTAGGGAAGTATTCCTTCCCTAAATGTTTTAAATAGGTAATACTCGTATATTTTTACTTAATTTCTCTTGTAATACAGCTTCAATCGCAAAAAGTGTCCCACTTGAGCTGCTTGCACATCCATTACAAGCGCCTAAATAGCGGATATAAACATCAATTGCACCACCCTCTACTTCTTTAATATCTAAAATTTCAAGATTGCCACCGTCCATGATAAGCATAGGGCGAATGTTTTCATCAATGACTGCTTCAATCTCTTTGAGTTTTTTAACCACAGTCAACTCTTCAAAGGAAACTGTATTTGTGCCATCAATTTTTGAATTAGAAATTGCCAATAAATGGTCATGTTCCATCTCAGCACGTGTATCTCTTAAGATATCAACCAGATAATATTCTCTTTCTTCATGGCCACCTGGTTTAATACAGGATTTGCAAAATGCACCTGCTTTTGTATAATTGGTAATCTCTTCTACTGTTTTCAGATTATTAATTTTAATGACTTCTTTAATGGTTCCAAGACTAACACGTGCACATTCACAGACAATAATGTCATCTTCAAATGACGCGGCATCAACACCTTTAAATGATGCTGCTGCTGCCTTGATAACATCGTATGCCATAACCGAGCAGTGCATTTTTTGTGGTGGAACAGCAGGTGTGTCCACATCATCACGCATCGCTTTTTCAACATCAATATTGGTGATTTTAACTGCTTCAGAAACTGTTTTACCAATGCAAAGTTCCGCCATTGTATCTGAACTTGCAATGGCCGTACCACAACCAAAACTTTTAAATTTTGCATCCTTGATGATTTCAGTTGCTTCATCTACGATCCAATAAAGCCTAACGGCATCACCACAACTCTCCGCACCAAAATCTGCAATGATCAATTTCCCACCAAGACGTGCTGCGTCTTCTTCTGTTAATTGACCCATATTTTGTGGGTTATTCATTAAATCTTGTACTTTTTGGCTATAAGCTTCCCAAATGGAGCCACCAATCAAACTATCTTTTGCCATTTTTTTATCCTCTATTCTTAATTATAATTTACTAACATGCCATTCAGGCGCATATGCATACGTACTTGAAATCGAACGTAATCGTGTGACAGCATTTTTTAAAACTTCTATCGTATAATCAATTTCATCTTCAGTGGTAAAACGTGAAAGTGACAACCGCAGTGCTGTATGTGCCAAATCAGCTTCTGCCCCAATGGCCTCCATCACAGGATTTGACTCGAGTGCTTCACTCGCACACGCACTTCCTGTACTAGCAGCAATGCCATTTTTATTAAGATCCCACAACATTGCTTCACCTTCAATACCTTTGACACTAACTAAAATCGTATTGGGAACGCGTTGCTCTTTAGTACCGATAATAAGTGTTTCAGGAATTTGCTCAATCGCATCTTCAAGCTTATTACGCAAACGCTGAACATTGTTTTTTTCAAAATCAAGATTGTCAACTGCAAGCTCCATTGCTTTACCCATGCCGACGATGCCTGGTACATTTAACGTTCCACTACGTCGTCCACCCATGTGCTCGCCACCATGAAAAAGTGGACTTAATGCTTGTCCCGCTCTAATATAAAGACCGCCAACACCTTTAGGTCCGTGAAATTTATGAGCCGAAAAACTCATAAAATCAACATTGGCTTTTTGAACATCCACAGGAATTTTACCGATGGCTTGTACACCATCCGTGTGGAAAAGAACACCTTTTTCTTTACAAATCGCACCAATCTCTTCGATAGGGAAAATCATACCGGTTTCATTGTTCGCCCACATAATGGAAACTAATGCTGTCTTATCTGTAATAAAATCACGTAATGTACGCGCTTCAACAACACCGTCGCTGTTAACAGGAAGGTACGTTATATGAACCCCTAAATCTTCTAAAAATTTACAGGCTGAAATGACGGCAGGATGTTCAACTTCACTGACAATAATGTGATTTTTATCACCATTAACAATTTTATCAAAATAAACACCTTTAATCACCCAGTTAATACTCTCAGTTGCACATGAAGTTACGACGATATCATCTTCATCATTGGCATTAATACCTGTATAGAGCTGATCCATAGCCTTTCGAAGCGCTGGATGGCTTTCGCTTCCAAATTGATGTAAAGAGTTTGGATTGCCATACATTTGGCAGAAATAAGGTACCATTTCACTAAAAACGTGAGGATCAACGACCGTCGTTGCGTTATTGTCTAAGTAAACTCTCATAATAAAATCTCTCCATTTTCATAATAGGATAAAGTTTATCCTAATTCTTTTTTTGAATACTATTATTTTATACTTTAAAATATACTAAAAAATTTAGACTTCTTTGATAAGGTGAAAAAAGTGCCTCATTACTGTATGATTTGCTTTAGTTCATTAATGGTTGTATCAAAATCAAAGATCTCATCAGGGTTCTGCTGTAAAAAACCATTCATTTTTTCTTTTTTAGCAATGGCGATGTCCAACTCTTTGTCATTACCCTTTTCATACGCACCAATACGCACTAAAACTTCATTCTCTTTTAAAATGGAATTGAGCCGCTTAAACCGCATGGCCGCTTTTTTATGTTCTCCATCAATGACATCGCCCATTACCCTTGAAGCGCTATTTTGAATACTAATCGGTGGATAAATACCATAATCGGTAAGCTCTCGACTGAGCACGATATGCCCATCTAAGATACTCCTTGATTGATCGGCAATTGGATCACTCAAGTCATCACCTTCAACCAATACTGTAAAAAACGCTGTAATAGAACCTTTACCCTCTTCTTTTCCCGCTCGCTCCATCAGTTGTGGCAAAAGAGCCAAAACGGAAGGTGGATACCCTTTGGAAGTTGGTGGCTCCCCAAGAGCAAGACCAATTTCACGTTGTGCCATTGCAAAACGAGTAACAGAATCCATCATAAATAAAACATCTCTACCTTGCTCTTTAAAATATTCTGCAATACTCATAGCACTAAATGCACCATATTTTCGCATCAAAGGAGAATCATCACTGGTTGCAACTACGATAACTGTATTTTCAAGATTTCCGCCTAGATTTTTTTCGATAAACTCCGGCACTTCACGCCCACGCTCACCGATAAGTGCAACCACTTTAATTGAGGCTTCACTGCCTTTGACGATCATACCCATAAGTGTAGATTTACCGACGCCACTTCCTGCGAAAATGCCCATTTTTTGACCTTTCCCACAAGTTAAAAGCCCGTCTATCGTTCGCACTCCCACATGAAAAGGCTCCGTTATAAGCCCTCGCTTCATGGCATCCAATGGTGCTTTCATGATTGGTGACAACGAGGATGCATTTATCGCTCCTTTGCCATCTTTTGGGCGGATAAAAGGATCAACTACCCGTCCTAAAAGAGCTTCACCCACAGGAATCATCATTCCCTGTTCATCGATAAAGACTTTATCACCGATTTTGAATCCTTCAATGAAACCAAATGGAGCAATAAAAAAGGCATTACGATCAACCTCGGTTACCATCCCTAATTCACTTTTATCGCCATGGAGTGAAACGATTTTAACGATATCGCCGATACTAGGTCGAAGTCCACACGCTTCTATCGTTGTGGAACTAATTTTAGTTATCGTCCCAAACATAGGAGAGAGGCTTTGGTTTTTAAGTTTTTCTCGTAAACGATGAATTGGCATTAGTAGCGATTGGCCTGTGGCGCATTGATAATATCAAAAAATTCTTTGCGCGTATCCGATTTAAGAAAAAGCCCACGCAAAGCTGATGTTGTTGTATTGGAATGCGTTTTTTCAACACCTCTCATCTCCATACACATATGGCGTGCTTGTATCACCACACCCACACCTTTTGGCGCGATAACATCATCAATAGCTTTTGCAATTTGCTCTGTAAGTTGTTCTTGAATTTGCAGACGGCGGGCAAAAATATCCACCATACGGGGGATTTTAGAAAGCCCAACCACTTTCCCATCGGGAATATACGCCACATGAGCACGCCCAATAATCGGTAAAAGATGATGCTCACACATCGAATAAAACTCAATGTCTTTAATAATCACCATTTGATTATTATCACTTTCAAAAAGAGCTTCTCCTAATACTTCATTAGGATGTTGATGATAGCCTTGTGTCATATGCTCATAGGCTTTAAACACCCGTGTTGGTGTCTTTAAAAGTCCTTCTCTTTGGGTATTCTCCCCAATTATTTCCAACATGGTTTTCACTGCTTGTTCAAACTCTTCTTGTCGATGCATCTCTCTTCTCTTCCGTTTAAATTGTAAAAAAATATTGTACCTTTTTTTTGCTTTCCACTGAATAAAAGAGCTCTTAAATAGGATATAAAGCAAAAATTTGCTATATTTGAGAAAAATTTTATATCGAAAAGGGATTTTATGCAAATAAAAGTTGAACAGCTCAATGGTGCGAATGCTGCTGTCGAAGGAACCATATCAGCAGCACTCTTACAAAAAAAAGAAGATAAGATGCTTGCATCTGCCGCTACTAACATGAAAGTAGACGGTTTTAGAAAAGGGAAAGTTCCCGCTCATATTGTTAAAACACGATTTGGAAAACAGATTAAAGAAGATGCGCAAAACGATGCATTACGAGAGCTTTTTAACAAAGCATTAGTTGAATTAAATATCAAACCAGAACTTGTTGTGGGAGAACCTGCTATTACAAAATTTGAAGAGAAAGAAGGAAGCATTGAATTAGCGATGAAAATTTCATTGCGCCCAAGTGTTAATGCGGAAGGCTATAAAGAATGTGTACCTGAATACAAAACACCTAAAGTCACTAAAAAAGAGATTGCAGAGCGTTTAGAAAAAATGCTTAAACTTACAGCTAGTTTGAAAAAAGTAGAAGACATACGCCCTGTTGAAAAAGGTGACTTTGTTGTCATCGATTTTGAAGGCTTCTTAGATGGCACACCATTTGAAGGTGGAAAAGCAGAAGCTTATACCCTTGAGATTGGTAGCAACTCTTTTATCCCAGGCTTTGAAGATGGCATAGTTGGCCTCAAAGCAGGTGAAAGCAAAGATATCGAAGTAACATTCCCTGAAAATTACGGCAATAAAGAACTTGCTGGCAAACCAACTATTTTTAAAATCGCGCTTAAAGAGATTCAAGTAAAAGATGTTCAAAAAACTCCTGATGCTGAAACACTTAAACGTCTTCTTCCTGGTGATGAAAACCCTAGTTTAGAAACATTGGAAAAACAAATCGAAGAAGAAATTCGTAATGAAAAATTAGCCAAACTTTTTAATGATGAAGTCAAACCAAAATTCATTGACGCTGTTTTAGAAAAAATTGCATTAGATTTACCAGACAGTATTGTTGAGCAAGAGATTGATCTTCAGATGCGTGGTGTATTTGGTAAAATGAGTGAAGATGAGATCAAAGAATATTCAGGTAATCCTGAAAAAATTAACGCTAAACGTGAAGAATTTAGAGAAGATGCTCAAAAAAGTGTCAAATTAACATTTATTGTTGATGAATTAGCAAAACAAGAAAAAATCGTAGTTACCGATCAAGAAGTGATGCAAATGATCTATTTTGAAGCAATGCAACAAGGTGCTAATCCTAAGGAATACTTAGAATATTATGAAAAACAAGGTGTTCTTCCAGCCATTAAGATGTCAATCATTGAAGAGAGACTCTTTACACAATTATTTTCAAAAGGCAAATGATGAGTTACTATGTCCCAGTCGTCGTTGAAAAAACAGGACGTGGTGAACGCAGTTACGATATCTATTCTCGCCTTTTAAAAGACAGAATTATTATGCTTAGTGGCGAAATCAACGATGCTGTTGCATCGTCGATCGTCGCACAGCTTCTTTTTTTGGAAGCGGAAGATCCTGAAAAAGATATCTATATCTATATTAATTCTCCTGGTGGTGTGATTACGAGTGGCTTTAGTATCTACGACACGATGAATTACGTCAGACCTGATATTAGTACTATTTGTATTGGGCAAGCTGCTTCTATGGGTGCTTTTTTGCTCAGTGCTGGTACGAAAGGTAAACGTTATGCCCTTCCCAATGCTCGCATTATGATTCACCAACCCCTAGGCGGTGCACAAGGGCAAGCAACCGATATCGAAATTCAGGCTAAAGAGATTTTGAGAATGAAACAAGTCCTTAATGAAATTTTGGCAAAAAATTGTTCTCAAAAACTACCAAAGATCATCAAAGATACAGAGCGTGACTTTTTTATGAGTGCTGCTGAATCGTGTGAATATGGACTCATTGATAAAGTATTAGAAAAAAGTTTTAAATAAACTGTGGCAAAAGGGATAGTGAATGGTTCGCTTTAACAAAGAAAAGGGTAAAACAGGTGTCTATAACATTGATGTCAAAGACGAGGTAGAAGTACCACTGAAAGAGTCTTTGCCAATTCCCCAATCATCGAATGGTGAACTTGAAAAATTTTCTGCTTTTGTACTCAAGGTATTGGGGGATGAAAACATCCCTCCAACACCTTCTAATTTTCAAATCTATTTTGACAAACTCTTAGAAAACAAACCTGCACCTTTTAAAAAGCGCATTAATGAATTTTTAGAGCTTGAAGTGACTAACAATGATGAAAATCATGCCCGTATTGAACGAGAAATGAAAGAGGGATTTTCACAAATAAAAAACATCATGCAAGTGATTTCAACTATTTATAAAAATCTTAATATTATGCAAGAAATTGTGAAAAAAAGATCCGCTGAATTACAAATCACTCCTAATCAATTAGCCGTTCAAAATATTATTTCCTCCCTAGGTGGCGACCTTAAAAAAATGTCAGAGCTTACATCTAAACAGATAGAGCTTCTTAAAGAGTACTATCAAAAAACAACTTCAATTTTACAAGAAGTTGAAAATAATTCTATTTTTGATGCAAGATTTGGTGTCTATAACAAACGCTATCTTCTTAAATCTATCGCTGATGAAATTAAGCTTATTGCTAATTATTCACATTCCAGCAGTCTTGTTTTAGCCAAAGTGAAAGAAGAAGCTTTAGACAAGATTGTCAGCAAAAAAGACAGAGAAACCGTCATAAGAAATGTTGCAAAATTACTATTAAAAACCTCTAGAAGAAGCGATATCGTGGCCCATTACGGCGACGGTATTTTTGGTATGATCCTCAAACATACCGATTTAAATAGCGCTAAAAAAGCATGTGACCGTATTAGTGATTTAGTATATGCTACAAGCTTTTTTGTAGGAACAGCTGAGATAGAAACTGATATCGAACTCTCCATTGTTGCTCTTGATTCTGAGCATAGTCTTGAAGAATTTTTAGCACTTACGCTTGAAGCATTATCTAAAACAGGGAAAAAACTTGTCCCATATATTGTATGTACACCCAAAGTTCCTGATGATGAAGAGGACCAATGATTCGAGAAATTCTTGTCTATCCCAATAAACTTTTACGTGAAAAATCAGTCGATGTTACCCAGTTTGATGAAAGCCTCCATCAACTCTTAGATGATATGTACGATACTATGCTCCATAAAGAGGGTATTGGATTAGCCGCAATTCAAATTGGTATTGCACTCAATGTTCTTATTATAAATCTAGTTGATGAAGAAGGTTTTCAAAAACCCGAAAATTTATATGAAGTTATCAACCCTGTAATTCTTGAAAAAGATGGTCATACAACCTTTCAGGAAGGATGTTTAAGTGTCCCTGGATATTATGATGAAATCGAGCGGGCAGCACATATTAAAGTGAGCTATTTTGACCGCTATGGTACACAACACTGTAAAGAGTTTCATGATCTTATGGCGATTGCTCTTCAGCACGAGATGGACCATCTTAAAGGACATCTTTTTATCGAAAAACTCTCTTATCTAAAACGTAAAAAGTTTGAAAAAGATTGGAAAAAACAGCAAAAAGCAGGTAAATAATTGTGGAAGAGCCAGCGGCGCTACCCAAAGTAAAACATGCCAAATGCGCTACACTGTTGTCCAATCAAGCCTTTGAAGTTAATGTTGAATCAACTTTTGTCAGAGCGCTTCCTGGATTCTCAATTGTAGGCTTAGTTGATACCTCAATTCAAGAATCACGTGAGCGTATTAAAGCAGCCCTTGCAAGTGTCAATTTTCAATTCCCTTCTCAAAAAATCACCATCAACCTCTCTCCATCAGATATAAAAAAAGAGGGGAGCCATTTTGACTTAGTGATTGCACTTTTAATTGCTTTACAAAAAGAAAAACTTACATGTAAAGACTTTTTTATTTTCGGTGAACTAGGATTAGATGGGCATATTAAAAAAACTGCCACTATTTTTCCCATTATTCTCTCACTGGCTAAACACCATCCTTCTCTTAAGGTCATTGTCCCAAAAGAGCTTCTAAATAAAGTACAACAAATTCCTGGTATTGCAGCATACGGTGTTGAAACGCTCCATGAAGCACTTCTTTTTTTTAAAGAAAAACGTTATAACACTCCTTCGCCTCCACAAGAGCCTCTATCGCTTTTTGAACATTACATAACCATCAACCATCAATCTTACTTTTATGATGGCAACTTTCCTTTAGACTTTAAAGAAGTGCTAGGTCAAACAAGGGCAAAAAGAGCTCTTCTAATCAGCGCCGCTGGTATGCACAATATCCTCTTAGAAGGCAGTCCTGGGTGTGGAAAAAGTATGAGCATCAAACGACTTCGCTATATTCTGCCACCACAAAGTATGGAAGAAATTCTCGAGTCTAATGCATACCAATCACTCTCTTTAGCTGATGATAGCTTAAGTGCTCTTCGTGCATTTCGCTCACCGCATCACTCTTCGAGCAAGCCAAGTATTTTTGGAGGAGGA
>JAQUVE010000198.1 GCA_028693565.1 Sulfurospirillaceae bacterium
CTACCATCAATTTTCGCTTTATTGCCACTGCCATTTACGATGGTGGTATTGTCTTTATCGATAACGATACGAGTAGCTTGACCAAGGTCTGTTAACACTGCACTCTCAAGTGTACGGCCAAGCTCTTCGCTAATCACTTCACCACCACTTAAGATAGCGATATCTTCAAGCATCGCTTTTCGTCTATCACCAAATCCTGGTGCTTTAACGGCTGCGATGTTCAAGACACCTCTGAGTTTATTGACAACCAATGTTGCTAATGCCTCACCGTCAATATCTTCAGCGATGAGAAGAAGAGGGCGTCCAGTTTTTTGAACTTGTTCAAGAACAGGAAGAAGGTCTTTAAGATTAGAGATTTTTTTATCAAAAAGAAGGATAAAAGGAGACTCTAATACGGTTTGCATTTTCTCAGGATTGGTAACAAAATAAGGGGATAAATAACCACGGTCAAACTGCATACCCTCAACAACATCGAGTTCATCTTGGATACCTTTTGCTTCTTCAACAGTGATAACACCGTCTTTACCGACTTTTTCCATCGCTTCAGCGATAAGACCACCAATAACCGTGTCTGAATTGGCAGAGATGGTGGCTACTTGTGCGATCTCTTTTTTATCTTTAACCGCTTTTGCCATCGTTTTAAGCTCAGCAATAATCGCCTCAGCCGCTTTGTCCATGCCTCTTTTAACTTCAATAGGATTGGCACCTGCTGTGATGTTTCTCAAACCCTCTTTAAAAATAGCATGGGCTAAAACGGTCGCTGTTGTCGTACCATCACCTGCTTGATCCGCTGTTTTAGAAGCGACTTCTTTGACCAGTTGCGCACCCATATTTTCAACCGTATCTTTAAGCTCCACTTCTTTCGCTACTGAAACACCATCTTTGGTGATGCTTGGAGCACCAAAACTTTTTTGAATAAGCACATTGCGACCACGTGGTCCCATCGTAACTTTAACTGCATCATTTAATTTTTTAACACCCTCATAAAGAGCATTTCTTGCGCTATCTGAATATTGAATATCTTTTGCCATGTCTATTTCCTTATGTAATTAAATTATAATACGCCTAAAATTTCATCAGTAGTCATTACTAAATACTTGTTTCCATCAATTGTAAGTTCAGTACCTGCATATTTTGCAAATACAACTTTATCGCCAAGTGAAACAAGCCCTTTTTCTTCGACTTTTGCACTGATGGCTCTAACAATACCGCTAAGAGGTTTCTCTTTGGCGTTGTCAGGGATGATAATGCCAGTAGCTGTTGTTGTTGGTTCTTCAACTCTTTCGATGAGAACTCTTTTACCTAGTGGTTTGAAAGTCATGGGTCTATCCTTTTACTAAAATTTAGCACTCTTTTGTTTTGAGTGACAGAATTTTACACCAAAGTGATAAAAAAGTCAAGAAAAAAGCATTGAAAGTTTAGTCATTTATACTAAAGGTTCTACACATTTATGTATCAAATGAGCTGTTATTTGAGATAAACATTAAAATAGATAAGAATTAACCTAAGTATAAGTTTCCAAACTATATAATTCTGACCTCTTTTACAGTGTGTCAAGGTAGCTCAGCTGGTTAGAGCGCTGGTCTCATAAGCCGGAGGTCGAGGGTTCGAGTCCCTCTCTTGACACCACTCTAACTCCGTATTTTAGGTACTTCCGAAGACTTTAAAAATCCTCAGTGACACTATGGTGTCTAAGTATCGGCACTGTATATATCAATAGTTTTATTAAACGGTTTTCTTTCCGCTGATATGTTCCTCGTATAACGCTCAAATAGCATTTGTGGTGTTGTATGCCCTAAAACAGATGCAATCTCATTTACGCTGTACTTTCCACTCATTAAAAGATTGGTTGCGCACGTATGGCGCATCTCATACATTCTACGATGAGCAAGTCCACACGCTTTAAGAATATTTACCCATTGCCCTGAACCTATTGTCTTGTAATCATAAAAAACTCTGCCACATTTATTGACAAATACATACTCTTTGTCACCGCTTAGCAGTTTTTGACTTTCAAGAAAAGGTACTAAGGTATCAATGATAGGAATATAACGGATACTACTTTGTGTTTTAGTAGTTCCTTCCACACCTTGAGACCTGGAGGCACAAACAAATATCTCTCTTTTTTCAAGATTGACATTTTCCCATTTTAAAGCAACGATTTCACCCACTCTCATACCTGTCATAAATCCAAGTGCAAGATAGTTTTTAAACCATCCCTGCGCTGTCTCTAAAATGAGTTTAACCTCATGAGGCATAAAAGGCACGACGGTTGGCTTTTTCACTTTCAAAAAATCCAATGCATCAAAGGGGTTTCTTCCTACTTCTTCATCGTGAAGGGCTTTTTGAAAGATACCTCTAAAAACACTTTGGTACTCTTTGACCGTTTTGGCTGTAAAGCGTTGTAACAATTCACTACGCCATTTTTCAACATCAGACACTTTTAAATCTTTGATAGCCATATTGCCACAAAGAGGTAAGATACCGTGTTCGATAATTGACGCATAACGGTTATAGGTTTTAGGAACAGTTGTCTGTTTCTTTGACTCTATAAACATCTCAGCATAATAGCGCACCGTTTTAATGCGCTCTTTTTGAAGTGATAACGTTCCCGTCATTACGCCCATTTTAAGCTGAGGAATCAGCTCTTTTTCGACCTTTTTGACATTGGACGCTGTCCACTCCAGACCCGTAGATTTTCTGATTCTCGCACCATTGGCGAACAAATCTATCCACACCCGATTGTTTTTTTTGAATACTGACATTGTTTGACTCCTTAGTCGTTTCCCAAAGCCAAGTATCCAGTTTCTCTTTTGCAAATAGTATTTTACCTGCTTTATCTGAATAATGTACTCCAAGAATAAAAGTTTTATCGGCAATTTTATGCCTAATAGTATGCGGAGAGAGGCGCAAATAACTTGCAACCTCTTCGACGGTCATTAAAGGATTTGTATAACCCATAATGAGTGCTTTTAACTCTTCTATATCCTCTTTAGTAATGAGTTCTACGCTTGCCATAGTTCAAGCTCGCTTTGCTCATACTTACGGCTTTTTATCTCTGATTCGATAGCCTTAAGATTTTTGATAATCAAAGAAATATCCCAATCTTTTTCTGCTAACTCACTGTGTAAAGCTCTTAAAAGCGCTGATTCAAACTGTTTTAACTCATAAGTGCTTATGGGTGATAATGGCTATATCGGAGAACTTGGACACCAAAGTCAGAAACACTTGGACACTTTGGTAAGGGATATTTTTAGAATTTAATTGTAGCATAAAGTGTCCAAGTGTTCTAAAAATTATTCATAATCTTTAGC
>JAQUVE010000199.1 GCA_028693565.1 Sulfurospirillaceae bacterium
TTCAAGTATTGGTTTCGATAATCTCCAATATAAACGACATAATTAAAATTAAAAACTTAACAAATATAATAATTTCTATTTCAATATATAAAGAGAGTGATTATATAGTTATCTCTATTTCTGATAATTGTGGCGGTATAGATGATAATAATTTAAGCAAGATATTTGACCCATACTTTAGTACAAAACACAAATCAATAGGAACTGGTCTTGGACTTCATATAGCAAAAAAGATTGTTGAAGAGAATATGCAAGGCCACTTGAGCGCAAAAAATATTTATGATCAAAAGAGTAAAAAAATTGGTGCAGAATTTACAATAAAGGTAAAAAATGAAAGTTGAAAAAATCAGAGATATATCTATTTTACTAGCAGAAGATGAGAGTGAACTCCGCGAACTATTACATGAATACTTACAACTATTTTTTAGCCGAATTTATACCGCTGCAAGTGGCGATGAAGCTTATGACATATACTTGCAAAAAAGACCAAAAATTATTCTAACAGACTTAAGCATGCCAAAGCTTGATGGATTAAAGATGATAAGTAAAATAAGAGAAAATGATAAAGAGACCAAGATCATAGTTATGAGCGCTCACTCTGAACAAGAAAAGCTTCTTCTTGCTATCAAACTTCATCTTGAGGCATACCTCATCAAGCCAATAAAAACAGAAAATTTAAAGACTATTTTATTTGATATTGTAAAACAGATAAAAGAAGAATCACACCGTACATACGTTGAAGAAAATATATATTGGGACCATGACACTAGTACGCTTTGGAGAGATTCTAGAGAGATAAAACTAAGAAAGATGGAGAGTATGCTACTAAGACTTCTTTTTTCAAAACCAAATGAGATTTTTTCTACAAAAGAGATTTTTGATTATTTACATACAGAAAAAGATGATAAAGAGTTCTCAGTTCACGCGGTAACTTCTCTTATGAAAAGACTTCGCGCAAAACTTCCTGATGAAGTGATTCATAATATTTATGGCTCAGGATACAAAGTAATACCTATTTAATACTTCTCAAGCTCATATTTTTTATAGAGTATCTCTGCGTCTTTATTACCGCTATCTATAGCTCTTATCGCCCATCCTTTTGCCTTTTTAAACTCTTTTAACTCACAATATACCTGTGCTAGTGCAAAATACGCACTCTCATCACCAGCTGCGGCACTTTTTTCAAACCACTTTGATGCTTCATCAAATTTTAGAAGCTGCATATAGATATGTCCTATGTTTTGCGCTGCACTAACATGACCTTTATTTGCAGCTTCATCAAGAAGCTCTGCTGCCTTTGAGATATCTATATCTACTCCATCACCTTTATAGTACATTAGCGCTAAGTTGTACTGTGCATTTATATTGTTTTGTGCAGCAGATTTACTAAGAAGTTCATAAGCTTTTTTGCTATTTTTTTCTACATTATTTCCATTTAGATAAAACATTCCTAAATCATACTGTGCATTTGCATCTCCGTTTTGAGCCGATTTTTCAAGCCACTCAAGAGATTTTTTGAGATCTTTTTCTATGCCTAAACCCATTGCATAAAGATAACTCAATGCACTTTGAGCTTTAGCGTCGCCATCATTTGCACTTTTTTCATATAGTTTAAACGCCTCTGAGTAATCCTGCTTTTTAAATGCATTAAGTGCCTCATCCGTACTTGCTTCTAATGTGAGTAGTGAAAACATCACTGCTACTATAAACTTAAACATTTTTATCCTTATAAAATTAGTATGACTATTATACATTAAGAGGTAAAAAAAGAGATAGATGTTTAACTCTTATTGTTTACTTTTACGCTTTAATTTCTCATCAACGATTTTTACAACAACTAAATCAGAGGTTACGTTTAATGATGTTCTTGCCATGTCTAAAATTCTATCTACTGCAACAATTAATGCTATATACTCTAGCGCTAAACCAAATTGATTGAAAATAACAATAAGCATGACTAAAGAGGCACTTGGAAGAGCTGCAACTCCTACACTAAGAGCCACAACTGTTACTCCTAAAATCAACTGGTCAAAGAGAGTTAAATCTACTCCACATAGGTGTGAAACATATAGAGTTGCTATTGTTAAATAGGCGGCTGTGCCATCCATGGAGATTGTTGCACCAAGAGGCAGAACAAAAGAGGCATTTTTTTTATCAACCCCTCCAACTTCTTCAACAACTCGCATTGAAACAGGAAGCGTAGCCATACTAGAAGCAGTAGAAAATGCCATAATAGGAGCTTCACGGATTGCATTTAGATACTTAAATGGATTTATACGAGTGAAGAAAAACAAGAGTGAAGGCAGAGTTATAACTGCATGAAAAAGCAAAACTGCTATAACCATTAAAAGATATTTCCAAAGATTAACTATGACCTCAACTCCTTGATCAGCAACTACATATGAGATAAGACTAAATACTCCAATAGGAGTTAGCTTTATAACCCACTCTGCCATTACAAGCATCGCATCCATAACACCTGTAAAAAACCCAACCATCTCATGCTGTCTCTGTTTTGTCAAATGCAGTGAGGCTATTGCAAAAAGAGATGTAAAGAGGATAATTGGCATCATTGAAGCTTCTGAGAGGGAGTGAAATATATTTGTTGGAATAAAGCTTAAAATCATACTCTTAAATGAAAAAGGCACTACTTCTAAAGCCTTTTCATAGCCCAAGCCATCAACTATCATAAGCTCTCCAATAGGAACTAGATTCATAGCTATTATGGCACTAAGCACGGCTAGCGCTGTTGTTAAAACATAAAGAGAGATAACTATGATTCCAATCTTTTTAAGACTCTTTATATCTCCTAATCCAACTATTGAAACATATATACTTGAAAAAACAAGAGGAACTACAAGCATTTTTAAAAAGCTTATAAAAATCTCTCCTATAATCTGCTGTGAGAGTGCAAGTTCTGGTGCAAAGAGCCCAAAAAAAACACCTAAGAGTATCCCCAAAAGAACTAAAGTATTTGTATTTGTATACTTTTTGATTTTTTTTATCATCTCTTTGCTTTAGTTACAACAAAATATATGTTGCAAGCCCTAAAAAGCTTAAAAACCCAATAACATCAGTTAGCGCAGTTAGCATAACAGAACTTCCTATCGCTGGGTCAATACCTACTCTTTTAAAGAAAAGTGGAATTATTGCACCAAAAAAACCTGCAATAAAAAGGTTTATCGTCATACTCAGGGCTATAACTATGCCTAACATCTTCATACCCGACCACAAAGAAACTAAAGTTCCCATAACTATCGCAAAAAGAAACCCGTTCATAAGTGCGATCATAACCTCTTTTTTAATAATCC
>JAQUVE010000058.1 GCA_028693565.1 Sulfurospirillaceae bacterium
GGTAACCCGCCATTTTTACCCTCTATCTTTTTATTAACAAATAAAAGCGGGACGGGATAAGTACTGTGTTCTTTTTCAATATCATTTGATTGAAGATTAACTAATTCTTCAGCATTACCGTGATCGGCGGTAATTAATGCTAAACCCTCTTTAGCCAAAATGACTTCAATTATTTTTTTCAAACAACCATCTAAGACCTCTATTGCCTTAATGGTAGCTTTTAAGTCACCAGTATGGGCCACCATGTCACCATTAGCAAAATTAACCACAACAAAATGATATTTATCAGACATCAGTGCCTCAATAATTTTTTTAGTAACTTCTTTGGCTGACATCTCTGGTTTTTCAGCATAAGAAGCGACTCTGGGAGAAGGCACTAAAATTCTATCTTCACCCGGATACTCCTGTTCTTTTCCGCCATTAAAAAAGAAGGTAACGTGAGCATATTTTTCAGTTTCAGCCGTATGAAACTGACTTAAGCCAGCACGAGAAATCACTTCTGAAAGAGTATTGTGTGGCGTATCTGCTTGAAACATAATTTTAAAAGGAAAACTACTATCGTATTCACTCATCGTGATACATGCAACGCCATTGAGCGTTCGCTCAAACTCATGAAATTCTTTAAAAGCAATCGCACGTACCAATTCACGCATTCGATCATTTCTAAAATTGGCAAAAATAACACCATCATTTGCTTGCATACCAGCGTAACCTTCAAAAGCGACGGGTTCTATAAACTCATCGGTAATTCCTTTATCGTACATCTTTCCCATATATTCTTCTGCACTACTCTCACACAATGGTGTCGCATCAACCATAGCTCGATACCCCAACACAACCCTATCCCAGCGATTATCTCTATCCATGCTAAAAAAACGTCCTGAGATAGATGCCAATTTTATGGTTTCATTGCAAATAGAAACTAATTGGGAAATGAAACTTTTCCCTGATGTAGGGGAAACATCTCTGCCATCAGTGATAGCATGTAAATAAACTTTTTTACCTTTTGCTTCTACGATTTTAGCCAGCGCCATTATATGCTCAATATGTGAGTGAACGCCACCATCACTGACGAGTCCCACAATATGAATATCACCTGTGACCTGCAAAAGGTGCTTTAAAGCACTATTTTCAGATAGAGTTCCCTCTTGCATCGCAAGGGTTATTTTAACCAGATTTTGATACAAAATTCTTCCGCTACCAATGCTCATATGCCCAACTTCACTATTGCCCATTTGTCCTTCGGGGAGTCCTACACTAAGCCCCGAGGTGGCAATAAAATTATAAGGTACCGTTTTAAAGAGTAAGTCATAAGTTGGTGTATTAGCAAGAGATAAAGCATTGGCCTGATGTTCTTCATTGTGCCCAATTCCATCGGTGATAATAAGAATAGTTTTTTTAATCATATCTTTCAACTAAAAACCTTTATGTTATAAGCTTATAAGCAATATATTACTAAAATATTGCTTTTATAAAAATTTATCTTGGACTAGCTCAATGTTGTATTTCTTGTATCAATTTGCTTCTATCAATCTATTTCAATACATTACTGTTAGAGCAGGTCTTGCCTTCTTTTTAGCATTTGTACTTACTATCTACTTGATGCCAAAATTTATTAAATGGGCTCAAAGTCAAAATGCCAATCAACCTATATACTCACTTGCTCCTCAGACCCATCAAAAAAAATCTAAAACTCCAACAATGGGAGGCCTTGTCTTTTTCGCAGCGGCCATTATAGCAGTACTCATATGCGCTAGAATCAATAACTTTTTTGTGCTCTCAGCGATGACATGTATTATTTTATTTGGGCTTATAGGAATGAAAGATGACCTCTCAAAAATTCTAGGAAAGAACAACTCCGCAGGTCTTACACCTAAAGCAAAGATGCTAGCTCAAATCGGTGCATCAGCCATCGTTGGTATCATGCTCTATTTTCTTACCGACTTAGATACAGACTTTTTTATTCCTTTCTACAAATACCCACTGTTTGATATGAAGCTCTTTGCCCTTGTTTTTTGGATATTGGTAATGGTTTCTTCAAGCAATGCTGTTAATTTAACCGATGGCTTAGATGGGCTTGCAACGGTACCATCCATCCTCTCTCTTCTTTCGTTGGGTGTTTTTGTCTATGTTGGTGGCAATGCAGTCTTGAGTGGCTATTTACTCTTACCAAAAATTGGTGGCAGTGGAGAAGTCGTTATCGTAGCAACAGCCGTTATGGGCTCGCTCGTAGGATTTTTATGGTTTAATTGTTATCCAGCAGAGATTTTTATGGGTGATAGTGGCAGTCTTAGTATTGGTGCGTTTATCGGCTATATGGCCATAATCTCTAAAAATGAAATTTTACTTATTTTGATTGGATTTGTTTTTGTTTTAGAAACAGTATCGGTTATTTTACAAGTAGGTAGTTTTAAAACTCGCAAAAAACGCATCTTCTTAATGGCACCTATTCACCACCATTTTGAGGTCAAAGGTTGGCCTGAAAATAAAATCATCGTGCGTTTTTGGATCATTTCTTTGATGTCCAATCTATTAGCACTCACTGCATTAAAGGTACGTTAATGATCTCTCTTTTTGGAAACGGAAAAACAACCAAAGCGATTGCAAAAAAATTGGGACATTGTGAAATTTTTGATGATGCTTTTACATGTAAAGAGGAGGATGCTTTTGGTAATCTTCTTTTACCGCCCTCTTTATTTAATCCCGAAACAAGCACTATTCAAATCCCAAGTCCTGGCTTTCCGCCCCATCATACACTGATTCAACAAGCAAAAAACTTGCTCAGTGAATATGATTTTTTTCATGATGTAATGCCTTTTTCCATTTGGATTAGTGGTACCAATGGCAAAACAACTACAACACAAATGTGTGAACATCTTCTACATGACAAAGGGGCACTTGCAGGTGGAAACATCGGTACACCTTTAGCCGAATTGGATGAAAAAGCTCCCATCTGGATCCTTGAAACCAGCTCATTTACTTTTCACTACACCCATAAAGCAACGCCTAATATCTATCTTTTACTACCCATTAAACCCGATCATTTAAGTTGGCATGGCAACATGGAAGCATATATTCAAGCAAAACTTTCACCTTTAGCGCGCATGGCAGAAGGAAGTGTAGCAATTGTGCCTTCTGCATTTAAAGACGTTCAAACCTTAGCCCATGTCATCAGTTATGATAACGAAATTGACTTGAGTGAAAAAATGGGAATTGATATCTCTTTAGTAAAATTTAAAACACCTTTTTTGTTAGATGCTATTTTGGCGATGTGCGCAGAAAAAATTTTGTTGGATACGATTCATTATGAGCGTATCAATAGCTTTGTTATAGACCACTATAAAATCGAAGAATTTAGAGACCGTAAAGGTCGCCTTTGGGTTGACGACTCTAAAGGAACCAATGTTGATGCAACCATTGAAGCGCTTAAACGCTACAAAGACGATGAAATTTTACTCGTTCTTGGCGGTGATGATAAAGGGGTGGATTTGCAAGAGCTTTTTGATTTTATGAAATCTTTACATGTAAAGATTTTTGCGATAGGCTCAAACACGGAACGCCTTGCCAATTTTGCCCAAAAAGAGAGTATTTGGCTTTCAAAATGCTTCTTTTTAGAAGAAGCTATGCAACAAATTCATGCTCTTCATACCGATAAAACTGTCGCACTTCTCTCCCCTGCCGCGGCGAGTTTAGACCAGTTTAAATCGTATGCGCACAGAGGTGATCGTTTTAAAGAATTAGCACTAAGCTAGTATTAAAGTTTTTTTTGTATAATTTCAGCTCTTCAAAAGTGTGGCTGGATAGCTCAGTCGGTAGAGCAGGAGACTGAAAATCTCCGTGTCGGCGGTTCGATTCCGTCTCCAGCCACCACTACATAATCTAACAGCATCCAAAATAGTCTAAAAACTCCCATAAAATCGAACTTTACTATAAATTATTCGTCTAACTCAATCTAACCAAAAACAACGCAATCTACAATATTAATGTACTTTTTAATGTAGTTTTGCTAATGTACCTCTAAAGCTACCTCAAAAAAGTACATTAAAAGAGAGTACATTATGGCAAATAAAAGAGTAATACCCCTTAATGACACGCTTATTAAAAGTTCTAAGGCTAAAGAGAAAGATTACACATTAGCTGATGGCAATGGCTTACAACTTTTAGTTAAAATGAGTGGGTCTAAAGTTTGGGAAGTGCGCTATACCGTTAATGGAAAAACTACTAAAACTACAATTGGCAACTATCCTAGTGTATCACTTGCAGAAGCAAGAAAAAAAAGGGATGCCTACAAAGAAAAAGCCAAAGAAGGCATTAGCCTTACCAAAGAACGCAAAGAAGCAAAACAAGCCCATATTGACGCTATTGATGGACTACTTCATACTGTTATGACAAACTATCTTGCAAAGATAAAAGACTCCGTTACAAAAAGTACATATGACCACACCAAACGCCGATTTGAACGAGATATCCTGCCTCATTTTTCGACATTTAAACCATCTTCTTTATGTACTTTTGAAGATGTCATAACTTCTAAATCCATGAAGGACATTAAACATCCTGAACTTCTTAAAGCTGTTTTGGTGGTTGAAGAAAGAGGCGCAATAGATACTGCGCATAGACTTCTTACTGAATGTAACAACCTTTGGCTATACGCACTACAGCATGGGCATGTTGAAAACAATATAATTGCAAATATTGACAAAAAACATGCTCTAAAGAAAATACAAAAGAAACATTTTGCAAGCACAACAGACCCTTCAGAGCTTAAAAGATTTATGGAATTTGCAAAAGGATTTACGCGTAGCTATATTGCAAGATATGCTTTGCAGATTCTGCCCTATCTATTTTTAAGAGCTAGCAATATAAGACTTTTAGAATGGACAGAAATTGATTTTGAGAAAAAATTATTAACTATCAAAGCAGAAAAAATGAAAAAACCTGAAAATGGAGATTTCATTTTTCCACTTCATCAAACCGTCATAGACATATTAAATGAAGTAAAACAATTTACAAAAGATTCTAAATATGTATTTCCTAGCCCGCAAGATAGAAAAAATCCAATCAGCAACAACACCCTATCTAAAGCACTTAGGGAAAATGGATTTAAAAATATCATTACACCTCACGGCTTTAGGGCTACCTTTTCTAGTATAGCCTATGGCAATACCCATATCCATGGATTAAGCGAAAAGGCTATCGAAGCTTGCTTGCATCATGCAGAACGCAATGAAGTTGCAGGTTCGTACAATTACAAAGCCAACTATTTACCTCAAATGACAATTTTAATGGAATGGTGGAGTGATTATTTAGATGGGTTAAAACATGGATAGTGCTCTTTTCGCTACAGGTAATGAAGACCTTGATTTTGTTGCTAATGAATTTGCCAAGAAAGCTTACATCAACTACATAAATAAACCAAAATTAGGATTTTTTACTTTTAATGATACATCGAGATTTTTATCTTACCTATTTGAAGAATATAAAAAAACTTCAAAAGGAGGAAAGCCGTATCTTGACTACAATTTATCTGAAATGGTTCCTTTTGAAGCTCTTGAAAACCTGCAACAAAGCGTCAATCAAATATTATTGGCTCATACTGATGATAAATTACAATCCAAAGAAAAAATGACTATCTTGAAATATGCTTTATCAGAATTAGAGCTACCCACAAAAGATGGGCAAACTATTTTACATAAAGATGCTGAAGTTCAAAAAGCATTTCTTTCAAAAATAATCAGACTACTTCGTGAGGCAGGTATAAATCAAATACATGATAAGCAATATCTTTTTTTTGAACGATTAAAAAATATAGACAAACATCTGTCTCCTATGAAACACAACGCAACTTTTTATAGCAAACACAAATATTTAAAAAATGCGGAAAATGAATCTCAAAGATTTAAACTATTAAAAAAATATAGAGATAAACTTTCCTGCGATGAGTTCAAAGAATTTCTTTTTCACATTTCTGAGAGTCAATTTAAAAAGCATATCTATGCGATTCATAGTTTTCAACTTGACTTAGCATCAACTAGGCATAAAGCTTTTGAAAAATTATATTTTCATATTTATGGACTTGATAAAACGACAGCAAAACAAAAAAATTATGTTTTATTTATTGATATGCTAAACCTACCAGACAAAGTATCTGACTTCACTTTAAAGAATATTTTTGAATATATTCAAGATAAAATCTCTTAATTCTTAACACTTTCATTTTTCTCTAAATTTCACACTAATCCACTTAATATAATTTTAATATCAATTGGACGCAATTGATATTAAACCCTTGTCGACAAAGGTAATTTCAAATTAAGGAATTACTTATGAGTATTCAAAGTAATCAAAACTTACGCCCCAAAGAGGCTGCTAAGTATCTAGGAATTGGTTTATCAACGATTTGGTTATTTGCTAAACAAGGCAAATTACATCCAATAAAATTATCTGATAGGGTAACTTTATTTAAAAAAGAGGATTTAGATGCTTTTATTAATGGAGATAAATATGAATCATAAAATCTTCAAACCTAACAATTTCATCAAAGATGAAAAACCCCCAAGGAGGGGGTTCTCCACTATTAGAATTCATATCATAATAAAAAGGAGTAAAAATGGGAACTGATTTAATTCAAATTACAAAACCAACAATAGAAGTTGAAATCGATGACAATAGTTACTCTTTCAACAAAAAGGATATTCTTCAAAAAATATTCGAAATAATAAAAACAACAGACCTAGTTGTCACACTCCAAATAAAAATTGGAGATAAGTTGACAAAATATAGCAGTAATGGATTAGTGGATAAAAATAGAATTCCAAATGCAATCTATGCTGTCGCCATTATCTATGAATTACATGAGGCTATTGTTTTTAATCATTATGAGATAGCACAGGACAATGGTACTCCATATATATTTAATGGTATTTATTGGGAGCGTATTGAGATTGATGTTTTAAAGAATTTCTTGCAACATATAGCCATTAAGCTTGGACATCATGCCCCTGCTCTTGTAATGACGCATGGCTTTGCAGATACACTTTTAAAACAATTCTATACCCATGCAAAAAAGTTAAAAAGAGAGCAATCTTCATCAAGTGTTCTCATCAATTTACAAAATGGAACATATGAAGTTACAGTCTCAGGAGGGAAACTAAGGGCACATAATTCAAATGACAACTTGACATATGTTTTACCGTATGCCTATGACCCGCGAGCTAAAGCACCAATGTATATGTCATATCTTTCAAGAGTTCTTCCTGACGTATCAAGCCAAATCGTTTTACAAGAGTTCCATGGTTATGTTTTTACACGCCACCTAAAACTAGAAAAAGCACTTATTCTCTATGGAGGAGGACAAAATGGAAAGAGTGTACAAAGTGAAACAAGTACTGCACTTTATGGTCTAGAAAATGTCGCAACGAAGTCTTTAGGTGATTTGGTTGATAGAGATAGTGGCAACGATCACCGCGCTAAGCTTAATGACAAATTACTAAATTATGGCAGTGAAATTAGAGCTAACATTATGGATGTTGATATCTTTAAACGATTAGTCTCTGGAGAACCTGTGGCATGTAGAGAAAAATATAAAACTGGATTTGATTTACATAATACTTGTAAATTTATGTTTAACGCCAACACTCTTCCAAAAGATGTTGAACATTCAGATGCATATTTTAGGCGATTTATCATTATTCCATACACTCAAAAAATAACTGAAAGTGAAAAAGACCCAGAGCTTCATACTAAAATTATAAGTTCTGAATTGCCGGGGATTTTAAATTGGGCAATAGAAGGATTACATCGTCTATTGCTACATAAGAAATTTTCACATTCACTCGCTTCAGATCTAGCTATTAAAGAGTATCAAAAAGAGACCAATTCTGTAGCGCTATGGATTGAGGATAATGGATTGAAACCTGATGAATCAGAAAAAAAAGCAACTCGAGAAATGTTCTCTATGTATAGAGCTTATTGTCAGTCTTCTGGTTTTAAAGCATTAAGCATAAATAATTTTGGAAAACAAATGAATCTTCTTGGATTTGAGTCGTGGAAATCTGGTAACACAAGAGGATACTATTGTCTCATAGGAGAATAGTTCGTAAGCAAAAAAGTTTTCTACATTTTTACTGTCCCTGTTGTCCCATTTAAAGCTGATTAACCAATTTGGGACAATGGGACAATACAATGGGATAAACAATTTTCATTATAGGGAGAGCCTCCATTCGGCTTTGGCATCCCCGCACTACGCTTACGCTTCGCTTGGATGCCACGCCTACGGTAATTAGTTATTTTTTATTATCAAAAACCTGAAATCTAATTCTTTCACTCATATCCCATTTGTTAGAAAAATAATAATCACCTTCACTCAAATTAAAACTTTTCTCTTCTTTCTTCAAATAAGCAATAACCTCTTTAGCATCATATGTAAAAAGCTGATATGGCTTTTCCGTAAATGCTATTACAACAAGCTTCCCTGACATCGGGATGCCACAACCATCCTTGTAAGTATTCAAACTAAGAACATCGGATGCTATAGTTGTCGTATTACAAGCTTTTATAAATTCTTCAGCAGTGTGTAGTGTGTTGCCTTTTGTATTGGCTATTTCTCTAGGAAAGTCAAATGCAAAATAAGAGTATCCATATTTTAAACTAACTTCAGCGGCACTTTGAAGAGCAAGTATATTACGACTATTTGCTGGACTTTCAGGAAATCTTCTTTTCTCTACAATACTAAGGACAAAGGTACTGCTTCCTTTATACTCATAGTCCTTTAATTCATCACAAACCACAGATGCAGACAATCCGCTAATATTACATACTTGCAGTGGCATTGACTGACTTTTGTAATCACTTGGTATTTGTAATACTTTAACATTTTCCATACATCCTGTAAAGAAAAATGCCAAAACCAAAGATAACAACTTAATTGATAAGCTCATATTCATGTCCTTTTAGAAAATTTTATTATGTATAATTCTCATGCCGTAACCACAAGGAGCAGAGCGATAGCGATGCGACGCTATGATTAATGGCGATTTATTTCACGATAAAGAGGTCGCTCCAAAAATTGCATACCTTTTTTCATCAAATGGTTGTTTGTTTAATGTAACATTTATTTTTTTGTTATTTAGCGTCATAACAAACTCAATATAATAGTCGCTTCGATTAGTTATGGTACCGTACTTTTCTGCATATTTTAAAGCGTCTTTATAGTCTAACCCTCTAAAACATGTGTTTAATCCACCGTCATCCAATATAGACAAAAGACCATTATCAATATTAGTCTTTGTTGTTTCCGATAAACCAAATAAATCGCCAAACATTATTTATCTCCCATGTTAATTTTTACTTTATAAAAACAATTTTGTAAAAGAATCTAGCTGAGCGCAACTTTTACTTGCTAGCAACTTCAGTTATTTTTGTTATCAGCTCATTTATACCTTGTTCCATTGTTATAGTCATATAACTAGCAGTAATTACAAAAGTACCATTTGAAGGAACTTTGACAAAATTTACAAATACCTCTTTCCCAAAAATCTGTAAGGTTGCCCAACATATGTTATTATTTTTTGCATTGCCACCATTGTCTATTGAAAACCGCTCAGCAGCACTGTAATGCTTATCACTTATTTCAATTGGTTTTTCTGTGTTAAGAGATTGCACAACAAGTGGGTATATTAATTCTTTACTATTTTTACTAGAAACTTTACTAAATACAATAAATAGTAAAATTACGACAATAACGATTAAAACTATTTCCATCTAAAATTCCTCTAGTTTTTTTTCAAAGTCTTTTAATGCTTTTTGAGTTAATAACTCCTGATAGTTTTTTAGAATTTCACCACATTTTGTACAAAAATTGGCATCATGCTTATTTTCAGCATTGCATTTTGAACAATACTGATTATAGGTTCTATGATTAACTGCCCTATAAGCATCTGCAGCTATATCTGTTACTTTGTCTGCACCCTTCAAAGCAAGCTTAATGATAAAAAAAACTACTGAAAATAAAAAAAATACGAATCCATAAACCATAAATCATTCTCCTTTAAATTTAAATATTTCACAAATTTATTTAAAAATAATGCTTAAAACTCCAGTTACCAAAAGAACTTCTACTGTAATCAAAAGCACAATGGAAGTCATATAAAGTTTTTTATTTTTGATTAGATTATCTTTTAAATTTTCAGGCATTACTTTTTTTATATCAGATAATGTTTCTTGCCATGTTTCGCTAAACACATTTGCCATTTTGTACCTACTATTTTATTTTTAAGAAACAGTAAAAAAGATAAATAAACGATTACCAATATAACGAAACAAAAACTACATTAAAAATTGTGCTTATATCTTTGCTTTAGTGTATTAACAATTCTTTCCATAATGCTGTCTTTTTCTATATCCATTGTTTTACGATTATCATTAGATTCAATTACATTTCCAGAACAATCATATAATGTAGAAGATAAATTAATTGCAGTATTTTTTCCAAAATTAATAAGTCTAAGTCGTTTTGAGTAGCCATAAATTACATTTTTTTTAACAGAAGCAGGAGCATCTTTAAAAGCCGTGTTAGTGTAAACCTCTAGCATTACAAATTTCATTAATTGGTGTTCTTTATCAATAACAATACTGGTAGTATCTCCAAAAAAGAATCCCCATTTGTCATCTTCTGTCAAAATGAAATACCTACTTTTATTATTTATTTTCTCTTTTAGCCACGCCAATTCACTTTCACTACATGCAAGAGGCAGGTCTTTAGCAATCAAAGAAGAATTCAACATAATACATATCATCAGTAACACTGTTTTTATCATGCAATTACCCTTTGTTTCTAAAGTTTAAACTGACTTTTTTTACTTCATAATTCTTTATTTAGATGCAAGCCCCAGCAATGTTGCACCGATAAATAACAATGCACCATAATTTAAAAGCCAATTCTTTTTAAAATAAAGCCAATTAAATAAGAGTGGCACCGCAACTATGTACATTCCTACAAAACTTAATTTTCCGACAAAGTAAAAAGATAAAGCACCACCAACAATATATCCTGCTAAAAATCCAATTGATGTTAGAACTATTGAAATAAAGATATTTTTAACCATAGATTCCTACCTAAAACAACGATTTCAACTTTAACTTCATTTCACTTCCGGTATCAAATAATGTTTTGTCACGAGAAGTGCATTTGTATAAAGACTGACTTGTAGCTTTACCTTCTGTATTAGTCTCAATAAAAAAGAAGATATTAGAAGAGGAATTAAAGATAAGTTTTTCACACCCCCTAAATAAGTTACATTTAGAATATCTATCACCACCATTTGTTGTTGTACTATATGGAAATGTCTCATTTTTGAATATTGCTTCACTTTGCTTAAATACAACATCAATGTTAAATTCATTCCTTCCTTTGGCTTCTCTTTCTGAAATTGTCTTACCATTATCATCAACAAGAGTACATGACAGATACTTATCTTGAAAATCAGCTGCTGAAACAAATGGTGTCATTAAAATAGACAAAAAACAAAATGATTTGAATAAATTCATTGTTACTTAGCTCCTATCTTGTTTGGATATTTTGCTACCAAACTCCAAATAAATCCATGGTATAACATATAATAAACCTAAACCATAAAAACCCACAGATAGAAAAGCACATACACCTAAAAAGCGTAAAAAGTAAACTTGCTTCATTGTTAAGCTATCGAACCATTTTTGCATAATATATCCCCTTGTATAGTAAATTAATTATCACATAGTGATTACTAGTTGAAAGAATAATGGTATCTCAATAGAATTGAAGCTATCCTTAACAATTGAGAAAACCCATTGAAAAATATTGAAGATGTAACAACAGAAGTTATTGATGCGTTCCATCTACAAATTGGAAGAAATGTCAAAAAGTTGCGTGAACAAAAAGGATACAGTCAATTGGCTTTAGCACAAGCGTTAGGTCATAAATCTGTTGGTCTTATTTCTCAAGGCGAACTTTATCTCAAAAAACAACACTTCAACTTGGAGCATCTTTATAAAATCGCTTATATCCTTGAATGTGATATTAAAGATTTAATTAACACAGAGACCCTCTAAACTCACTCACTTTTCAAAAATACATCGCGCAGTTATTATAGGCATATACTCCTATGTCACAATGCATAAAGTTCCATACCCCTCTAGGTCTCATCCATAAAAAGAATTACTTACCATAAATATATCTATCCAGTGTGATGAAATTAAATCACAAGGAGTTCCAATGTTTACTATTATCACGCTCTTAGTAGCAACACCCGTTCTATTGGTTTTATACATGTTTGGCTCAAAGCCAACACAAGCTCGTATCGAGAAGATATACGACAACAGTGCCAATCGAATCTTAGATGATTTAGAAGCAAGAGTTAAGGGAGAGTAATATCTCCTTATACACTTAAACTCTCAAGTATAGTACATCTCTTTAGTTACATTATTGATAATAGATATCATATTACTTTAAGCAAATAAGCGTATAATTGCTTTGCAATTAATTTGAAATATCCTCCCTCAACATAAAACCTTACCCTCTACAATCAACCTCTTATTGAAAAACCATTTATATTTATCATGAGTAATATTTTAGCTAGTGTGATGAAGAGAAATTTATTTTCTCTATCTCATCATAGGAGCGTATGCTATGCATGCACAAGATTTAGCGTTGATACCAAAACAGTATCAGA
This sequence comes from Sulfurospirillaceae bacterium, assembly GCA_028693565.1. Taxonomy (GTDB): domain Bacteria; phylum Campylobacterota; class Campylobacteria; order Campylobacterales; family Sulfurospirillaceae; genus Sulfurospirillum. The sequence goes on from JAQUVE010000058.1 coordinate 12,711, forward strand.
ATATGACCTTAGAGAAGTATTTGGATGAGCTGTTTGGGTGGTATGAGAAGTTTGAACCAAAAGTTGTAGCAGGTGTTGGAGCACCTACTACGGATACACATTCAAGTATATTTGAGCACAGTTTAGCCAAGTATGGCTTAGGACTTAATGATTTAACTTTCAATGAAATCATTCAAGATGATGTTGTTACCATCTTGCAAAGAAGAGGCATTGAACCAATCAACAACAGTACCTATTATGGCTTAGGGGGTGTCGTATGAAACTCCTAACCAAAGAGCTTGAAGCCAAACTGCCACCACTGTATTCTAATGATGCTTTAGGCTATGAAGCGCAAGCCATAGTGAAGTTCTTTACCCCTGATGCCTCTTGGACATGGTACGCCACAGAGTATGACCCACAAGAGCGTATATTCTTTGGTTTGGTCGATGGCTTTGAAATGGAACTAGGCTATTTTAGTTTAGATGAACTGCAAAGTATCAAAGGCTCACTTGGTTTACCAGTTGAGCGAGATATCTATTTCTCTCCCACCAAACTATCAACATTAATGCAAAGGAATACCCTATGAAAACGATTCGCTATCAATTAGAAAAGGACATCGAGAGTGCCAATACAAACAATGTTGATTGGCTTAAAATGAGATTTAAAGAAGTGTTGGAGTCCGATAAGGACTTCACCCGTAAATGTGATTATCTAGGGCTTAGCATCGCTTCTATTGATGACAGGATACAGAGTATTGACGATGAGATAAAAGAGCTTAGAGCCCTCAAGGATGTGCTTAAAAGTGCTAAAGAAATATCACTCACTATAGGTGCACAGATATTTGGTGACTATGGTATTTCAAGACTAGAGGGAACAAGAATTAGCTCTATTACGATTACCAATCCAATACCTTCATCCAAACTCAAACTCACTGTCATTAACGATAAGCCACTCATTGAAGCAGGATTTTATAAAAAGGTTATTGATACAGATGCCTTACTTGAATCTTACAAGGCGGGAGATTATGTGGAATTGATAAGTCGGTATTGCTCTATCGAGATGATAAAAGAATCTCAAGCCAAGAAACTGAAAATCAATAAGCGCAGAACCACTGCAACAGACTTAGATGATACGCTACTGGAGGTAGCCTAATGGGAAAAGTAAATGAATACTATCGCGAACAACAAGAAAAGGCTCAAGCAGAGATTTTAGAAATCGATTACAAAACAGGAGAGATTATTCTCTCCTCCGATGCAAAAGATACAGAGCTTATCAAGACCACTAAAGTTAAAGCGTTTAACTTATTGGCTCGAACAGACTTTGTTCAAATCAATGGTGTGTGGGAAGCCAAAAGAGATGCTTTAATTAAAATACTCTCAAGTTTACCACTAAGCTACAGTTGGCATATTAAAGAAGCAGAAATGACAACAGCTTATTCAAAAATACTAGGTGTGCTTACTATCACAACTGGTTCACTCTCAAGGCAAGCAGAATCGTTTGGCATTTGTGAGCTTAGTGAGCTCAAGGGAAATGGTGGCATGCACTTTATGAATGCAAGGGCAGAGACAAGAGCTCTTAAGAGAGCGATTGAAACTTTGTTTGGTTCAGTGATAAACTACTTTGTAGTGACTTATATGGATAAAGCAGCGTAACGATTTCATAAGCCATTGGAAACTCTCCAGTGGCTCTACAATCAATAATAAAATCAAAAAGGATATCTAATGCTAGAAATATTTATAACAGACCTATGTGCCTACAATAATGGTTTTTTAATAGGCAAATGGATCACTTTGCCCCTAAGTGGTAAAGAGCTCTATTTGGCAATCAGTGAAGTTCTAAGTGAAGGCGAATACGCTTGTAAGTCCGACTCAACCCATGAAGAAATCTTTATTACCGATTATTCGTGGAAAGGTAAAAGTATCTTTGATGTCGAAGAATACGATAGTCCTTGGGACTTAAATGATGATGTTGGTAAACTCTTTGAACTAAGTGTTGCTCAACAAAAAGCAGTAGCTTTTCTCTTGAGTGAACAATTTACCTATGATATGAACGATGCTATCCAAAGAAGTGATGATGTCATTATTCACGAGAACCAAACACTTGAGGATGTGGCGTATTGTCTGCTTCAAGAATGCTATGAGCTTGATAAACTACCACCTATAATTGCCAACAATATTGACTATGAAGGGGTGGCAAGGGAACTAGAATATGATGGAAATTACTTTGAAGTCGACGGGGATGTGTTTGAGTATTGTGGGTAGTTTAGATGCATTTTATAATTAAGTCATTATTTATAGTGACTTAATTTTCTTATAATTAAAAAAAATTATTATATAAAGATTTATTACAGCTTTTTAAGAGTAGAATTTTTATGTTTTTTGAAATAAAAATTTTAAATATTATGGAGTAAATCATGATTGATACACTCATCTGTAGTATGATAATAATTTTAATTCTTCTAACATTTATTCTTATTATTATTATATTTT
>JAQUVE010000200.1 GCA_028693565.1 Sulfurospirillaceae bacterium
CACCAGCCTTGCTCATAGCCCATAAAAAGTCATTAGTTCTAACCGCTTGTCCATCAAAAGTCTCAAAATACAAATCCATTCCTGCTCTATATTTCTTCTCTCCAATAAGGGTGTGAATCATGCGAATAACTTCAGCACCCTTTTCATAAACAGTTGCTGTGTAGAAGTTGTTTATAGCCATATATGAATCTGGCTGAATTGGGTGCGCAGTAGGCGAAGCGTCCTCTACAAACTGTCTCTCGCGAAGTGCTTTTACATCTTCAATCCTCTGAACCTCTTTTGAGTTCATATCTGCTGAGAAGCACTGATCGCGAAAAACCGTAAGCCCCTCTTTTAGCGTGAGCTGAAACCAGTCACGACAAGTGATGCGGTTTCCTGTCCAGTTGTGAAAATACTCATGTGCTATAACACTCTGTATCCCCATATAGTTTGCGTCAGTTGCACTATCTTCATCTGCTAAAACATAAGCAGAGTTAAAGATGTTTAAACCTTTGTTCTCCATAGCGCCCATGTTAAAACTATCAACCGCCACGATGTTATAAAGGCTTAAATCGTACTCTCTTCCATAAACATCCTCATCCCACTTCATCGCATCTTTTAACGATTTCATAGCATGCTTACACTTAGACTCATTACCTTTGTCTGTGTAGATATAGAGTCTTACATACTTCTTGCTTTTTGTTATATATTTATCCTCTATAACGCCCAAATCTCCAGCAACAAGAGCAAAAAGGTAAGATGGTTTTGGATGTGGATCAAACCAAGTGATGCCGTGTCTACCATCATCAAGCTTGAAGTTTGACTCTCTGTTTCCATTACTTAATAAAATCGGATAACGCTCTTTATCTGCAACGAGTGTTGTTTTAAAAACAGCCATAACATCTGGACGGTCCAAGTAAGGTGTGATTCTTCTAAAGCCCTCAGGCTCATTTTGCGTGCAAAATATATTTCCAGATTTGTAAAGTCCCTCTAACTCAGAGTTTAAATGAGGATAGATTTTATTGATAAGGATAACTTTAAACTCATCGCCAACATCCAATACTTTTAGACTCTCTTTTTCTATAATATATCTGCTCTGTGGTAGCTTTGTGTCATCAAGATATATAGCAAGGCGTTCTAAATCGGCGCAGTCAAGAACTAAGTATTTATCGCTTTTATCCTCTTTTGTTATTTTCATCATGTTTGTAACTTGCGTATAATCTTCAAATAACTCAAAAACCAAATCGCATGTTTTTATCAAAAATTGTGGTGCTTTATAATCTTTTAAATATATAGTCTCTACTTGGCTCATAATATCTCTTTATTTTTTTATAATAATAGCATAAGTGGTATTTGTATTAAAATTTGATTGATAGATAAAAACTTATATCAAACTTACTATCCTCTGAGAGATAATTATTTTTCTTATATATAACATAGGGCGGTTTCGTTGTGGTTTCATACTCACTTTTTGGAAGCCACTCATGATAAAGCCACTGGATAAACTTTAGCATATCGCCCTGCTCTCCAACTAAGTCAAACTTCGCATATATCCCCTCAGAGATATTAAACTTTGGCAGTCTATCGCTCTTTACTTTTACGCCTTTATCAACAACTATGCACGCAACATATTGGCACTCACTAAGCGGCGTTATCGTTGGGTTATCGTGAAAAAGGGCTATCTGTTTGTACTCTGTTATATTGTTACTAAAAACCCATGTTTGAAGTTTTTGCCAAGTGGTGCTAATTAGTGCATTGTAGCCGCTATGTCGTATGTAGTAACTCTCAATTACAGGCATCTTTACAATGGTAGGCTCTAGGTGGTCAAACTTCGCAGTTGATTGCTTTGCTTTTGGAGACTGCTCGATAATATGTTGTGAAAACTTCTTATATCCGCCCTTCTTCCACTCTTTTGGTGTCATGCTAAAACGCTCTTTAAAGACTCGTAAAAATGATGTTTGAGAGCTGTATCCACAGATATTTGCTACATCACTGATTGTTGAGTACTTATTTGTTAAAAGTAGGTTTGATGCTTTTTGAAGTCTGATAGACTTTATACTCTCATAGATATTTTTACCAAAGACATCTTTAAAAATTCTATGCATGTGAAACTTACTAATCTTCAAATCCTCACTAAGCTCATCCATCGCTATATTTGTCTCGATGTGCGTGTAGATATAATACATTATATCATTGGCGATTTGTACTCTTTTTTGAAGTGTTCCTTTTTTCATAGTTTATATTGTAGCAAAAACAAATCACTTTTTAGACACAAAATGAGTATATATTTAGCAATAACAGATAGTTTTATGAGCATTAATAGTGAAGAATTTATTTTTAGAAAGTTATAGAATTTCGTCAAAATTTATTTACGAGGCAATGAAGATGAAAAAAATTACTAAAATACTAGTTGCAAACAGAGGCGAAATAGCTCTAAGAATCATTAGAGCTTGTAAAGAGCTAGACATAAAAAGTGTCGCTATCTTCTCAGAGGTTGATGTTGAGGGTATTTGGGTAAAAAAAGCAGATGAATGCTACCCAATAACTGGCGACGCACTTCAAGCATATCTTGACTATGATAGAATAATCACACTTGCTCTAAAAGCCGGATGTGACGCTATTCACCCAGGGTATGGCTTCTTATCTGAGAATGCTGAGTTTGCACAATCATGTGAAGACAGAGGCGTAATTTTCATCGGTCCAAAACCCGCACACATAGCTCTCTTTGGAGACAAGATGGCTTCAAAAGTTGCTATGAGAGAGATAGGTGTACCTGTTTTAGAAGGAACTGATGAGCCAGTCATAGATAAAGCTGAAGGTGCTAAAGTCGCTACTAAGATAGGTTTTCCAGTTATCATAAAAGCTGCTTTTGGTGGCGGTGGACGTGGTATGAGAATAGTTAAGAGTGCGAAACTTTTTGATGAGATGTTTGACTCTGCTACAAATGAGGCTAAAAAGTATTTTGGAAAAGGTGAAGTATTTATCGAAAAATATGTAGAAAACCCAAGACATATTGAGATACAAATAGTAGCTGATAAATACGGCAACGTTGTACATTTGGGCGAGAGAGACTGCTCAATCCAGAGACGTCATCAAAAGGTTATAGAGATTGCACCTTCTCCTAGACTAAACCCTGAAGCTAGAAAAGAGCTATTTAGAATTTCAATAAAAGCGATGTTAAAACTAGGTTATGAGAGCGTTGGAACAATCGAGTATCTGCTTGATGATAAAGACAATATCTACTTTATAGAGATGAACACAAGAGTTCAAGTTGAGCAC
>JAQUVE010000201.1 GCA_028693565.1 Sulfurospirillaceae bacterium
TTGCAAATCCTCACCAACATAGCTAATATCAGCGATAATTTCAAGAGCAATAAAGAATTACACCAAATCATCACAGCCATCGGTGCTTACACGAAGAAAGAGTTAGGTTTTATGTGCGAAAGTTGAGGTAGTTAAAATATTTTTATTTTGCTATAATTTAAAAGTGACAATTTTATTTAAGGTTGGTTTTTTTGTATCATCTCACAAGAAATATCTTTTTAATGCTATCTTTTTTTTCTTCACTCACTGCGCGTGATAACTTTGTTTTTGCACCTTTACCTACAGAAGATAGAGAAACTGTCTATAACGATTTTTATCCTATGATTAAATACCTTGAAAAAAAACTCAATATAACTATCTCAGTTGTTTATTATGATAAGTATGAGGAAATTATTAAAAATATTTCAGAAGGAAAAGTAGACTTGGCATATCTTGGGCCTCTTCCTTATGTTGCACTAAAAGAAAAATTTAATGATGTAGCGCCACTGGTGACTTTTAAAGATAAAGAGGGGCTAACTTCCTACACGTGTTCACTTGTCACATCGATGCATACTACAAAAAAAGAGAAAGTTGCCCTTACGCAACCTCTTTCAACCTGTGGGTATCTCTCTGTCAATACACTTTTAGACAAAAACTTAGAGAAATATCACTATAAATACGTAGGAAGGCATGATTTAGTTGCTCTGAAAATTCTACAAGGAGAGTTTGATTTAGGTGGCATTAAAAGTGATATTGTTAAACACTACTATCACCTAGGATTGCAAGAGATCGCTATCACAAAACCTTTTCCCATGTTTGCCATGGTTGCCAATACACAAAGTGTTTCGAAAGATAGAGTAAAAGAGTTTCGTCATGCTCTTTTAAATGTGGAGACCAAAGAGTTAGCTACTTGGGGTGGTTCTATCAAATACGGTGCTGTAGAAACTAATGACACCAATTATAACCCAATCCGTGAAATGAAAAAAAATATCACTATTCCCCATAAAGATAATTTTTAATGAAACAGGTAAAAAACTCTTTTGAGTCCTCTTTTTTCATCCTGATCACTTTAATAACTATCATTGGCGGCTTTTCTATCGTTTATTTGGATTATCAAAAAAAAGAAAAAATAGAGGCGTATTACCAAAAAAATATAGTAGTATTAGATCTGGCCTATCATGCAAGTGTTGATAAGTACAACTTTTTTGCTTCAAGTATGAAAAGTTATCTTTTAAAATCAGGAGAGCTTGAAAATCTTTCGCGTGCCATTCATGCTGAAAATGAAGTTGATAAAAGGTTTTATAAAGGGCTATTTTACAAAAATCTTTATCCTATGTACCAAGAGATGCAAAAAGTTGGTATAAGGCAATTTCATTTCTACCTAAGTGATAATAAGAGTTTTTTAAGATACCATAGTCCTGAAAAATATGGTGATGATTTAACTACCTATAGGCCGACTGTTGATTATGTCAATAAAACGCATCAACCTATTTCGTGTTTTGAAACAGGACGAGTAATAGCTGGTTTTAGAAATGTTTTTCCGATTGAATACAATAATGAATATTTAGGTGGCGTTGAGATAAGCGCCTCTTTTAAATCCATTTTAGATTCCATACAAACTCTTTTACCTAAACAAGAGTTCCACTTTATCCTTAATGCAAAATTTATAGATTATAAGCTTTTTCATTCCCAAGAGTATCTTTACTCTCTCTCAGACATTAGCCATGATTTTATGCAAGAAGATAGCAACTCTATATTGTTAGATTCTCCCAAAGAACTCTCAACAAAGGCTAAAGAGATCAATAAACTGCTTTCACAAGATAAAGAAATCAAAGAAGCATTAAAGCAAAACGAAGCTATATCCAAGAGTATTGCACTTGCAGATACTTCATATAATATAACTTTTTTACCAATTTTTGGTATAGAAAAAAGACTTGAGGGATATCTGATATCTTATGAAAGAGCAGATGACATTACCCTTATTCAACAACAAGAGCAATGGTATGCAGCCGGTATTATAATTGCTTATATTTTATTGTTGATTTTGCTTTTCGTATTACGTAAAAGATCAAAAGAAATAAGTGAGCAAAAAAATTGGTTTACAGATGTTAATGACTCATTAGGTGACGGGCTCTATGTTACAGATACAGGTGCCAATATAGTTTATATCAATCCTATGGCTTGTCAAATATTAGGTTATACCAAAGAGGAATTACTGGGTAAATCTGCGCATTATATGTTTCACGCTCACCATGGAAATCAAAATACACCGCTTAGTGAGTGCCCAATTTTATGTGGCGTACTTGAAGAGGGTTACATGCAAAGTACCAATGAAACATTTCAAACAAAAGAGGGCAAAGCTGTTTTAGTTGATATTAATTCAAGAGCACTCTACCGAGATGAGGAAATTTATCAAATCGTCTCAACATTTAAAGATGTAACGATACAAAAAAATCTTGAAAATAGAATGAGACTTCTCACAAAAGCGCTTGAATCAAGTTCAAATGCTATTGTCATTACCGATAAAGATGCTCATGTTGAGTGGGCCAATCCTGCTTTTGAAAAACTAACTGGCTTTAAATTGCTGGATGTTTTAGGGAAACAACCCAAAGAGTTTGTATCATCTGGCAAACAATCTCAATCCTTTTATAAAGATATGTGGGATACCATTTTAGCAAAACGCCCTTGGAGTGGTGAAATCATCAATAAAAGAAAAGATGGTACTTTGTATTATGAGGATTTAAGCATTACTCCTGTTTTAAATGCACAAAAAGAGATACAGAATTTTATTGCTATCATGCAAGATATAACCGATAGAAAAGAGAAAGAAAAAAATATAGAACATCTTGCTTACTATGATTATTTAACAAACCTGCCCAATAGAAGACTCTTTAGTGAGCACCTCGCACAAATTATCAGATCACGCCAAAGATTTACAAATCACGCAGCTTTATTACTATTAGACTTAGACAAATTTAAACAACTTAATGACACACTAGGGCATGACTATGGAGATATGCTCTTGATAGAAGTATCCGTAAGATTAGAGCGTACAATCAGAGCAAAAGATATAGTTGCAAGGCTAGGCGGGGATGAATTTGCTATTATATTAGACCATCTGCCCGAAAATGAAGATGAAGCCAAAGAAATATGTGAAGGCATTGTAAAAAAACTTTTAGGCACGTTAAGAGAAGAATTTTATTTAAAAGATAAAATATATAGTATCTCTGCAAGTATAGGTATTGCTCTTATTAACAATACAGAAAATACTAT
>JAQUVE010000059.1 GCA_028693565.1 Sulfurospirillaceae bacterium
CAAGTGTTAATCCTCCATTAAAATCACATGTTTGGCTGATAAGAGGAATAAGCTTAGTCTGAGAAAAAGCACAAAAAGAGAGGACAACAGAGTTTTCATACGTGTGAGCATTAAAAATTTCTCCCGAAGTAGTTGTCCCTAAAATGACGGCATTGGGAAGTAAGGAGAATAAAGTAGAAGCCATCTCACTAAACAGGCTTCGTTGGTTTCGCCCATCGAAAAACTGAACTAAAACAGAAGGTTTGTTTCTATAATCATGATGCTCTATATGCTGTGCAAGGGATAGAAAATCTTGAAAAATAATATTTGATACATTCACGGCATCTCTTTAGTATACCTTTTATTCTTAAAGGCATATTTTTTAGGATTATACCTCGTTTTAGCTCTATTGCTGCTAATCTCATTTTGGTATAATAAGCGCAATCAACTGAGAAAGGAAAGGGTATGGAGCAAGAAATTCAAAGTTTGCAAAAATTTTATACGATTGTTATTGAGTTTTTAACCAATTATAGTTTTCAATTGGTTGGAGCATTAATTATTGTTGTGATAGGTTGGTTTGCTTCTAAATCAGTCTTTAAAATGCTGATGAAACTTTTTCTTAAACACCACTTTGATGTAACGCTTTCAAAATTTATTGCGCACGTTGCAAGAGTCCTCGTTTTAGCCGCTATGATGGTAATTGCTCTTGGAAAAATTGGTATTTCAATTGCTCCTTTTGTTGCGGCTATTGGTGCTGTTTCATTGACAGCAGGTTTAGCTTTGCAAGGGAGTGTTGCCAATTATGCTGCAGGAATTTTGCTGATCATAAGCCGTCCTTTTAAAATAGGCGATACGATAGCGATTGCCAATGTTTATGGTGTGGTGGAAGAGATTAAACTAGCCTATACGACTCTGCGTAATGAAGATGAGGAGATGATTACGATTCCTAATAAGCGGCTGATTGGTGATATTATGGTCAACTCTTTTGAGTATCGCATCGTAGAGTCAAGTATAGGTATTGACTATAAGGATGAGCCAAAATTAGCGATTGAGGCCATTAAAGAGGTTCTCGCGTTGCATCCTACGGTTTCAAAAACACACGAGCCTATCATTGGTATTGCTCAATTTGGTGAGAGTTCGATTGATTTAGGTCTTCGTTATTGGGTGCCTACAAAGAGCTATTTTAAAACGCAGTATGCGATTAATTTGGCTATTCTTGAAGCTTTGCAGCTTAAGGGCATTACCATTCCATACCCTCAAAGAGAGATAAAAATTTTACAGGAAAAAATATGATCCCAAAGAAATATGAGTTTATTACGTTTGCTTTTTTAATGTCACTCTTTATGACATTTTTGATGTCTTTTGTGGTGACATTTATTAATATAGGCTTTATTGATGGTTTTTTTATATTATGGGCCAAAGCCTTTTGGCGAGCTTACATCGTCGCTTTTCCTGCCGTGTTGACAGTGGTTCCTATTGTGCGAAAATTGGTTAAAAAATTAGTTGCTTCTTCTTAAGGCTTGAAAAATTCTATCAAGCCCATCACAATTTCAAAAGCAATCAAAACGATTATAATCCACTCTAAAAATTCACTGTGCTTATGATTGAATAAGTCAAGTGACAACACAACATCCTCTTTGAGGCTTGTTGATTTGTATTGTACGATTTCAAAGCGGTCTTTGAGTTCTAAAATAGCGGCTAAGAGATTATAGAGATTCTCAGCATCTTCGTTATCCCATAAAATATTAGGTTTATCCAAAAGAAAAAGGTCACTCATCATACTATGTTGTATGGAAGTGAGTTGTTTGGTAAAATTGATGAGTTTTGAGCGTTTAAAGAGGGTATAGTTATTGGTCAAATCCAATAGTTGTTTACTTTGTGCAAAGTAAAGTTGTAAGTCTTGTTCATACTTCTCAAGTCCAACACTCTGTGAAATTACCAGTGCAATAATAATTAAATAGAGCGTTGAAGACTCTTTAAGTGTGATGCTTTCGTTGCTTACTTTACATGTAAGTTCTGAATTAGCATCAATTAAAATCGGATAATCTTGATAGATAGTGTATTGTTCATAAGACTCAGCATCATTGAGTCCTAGTTTTTCTAAAGCTTCTATCATCTCTCTTTTTTCCCAGTTGATAAATGTCAAAACATTAAAAGGTGTATAGATAAGATATCTACCGTTGTTTTGAGCATAAATGGTCTTTTCAATACCCTTTTTAAAGGAGAGATTTAAACAATCTTCAATTTCATGGCGTAAGAGTGGTGTTGGTAAAGAGATAGATACCAAAGCAAGTTTAGTGACCATTGGATACTCCTTCAATTTGCTCTTTTGGAGAGCTTAAAAGATGTTTGACATCATCTAAAATCATATAAATCGCAGGGACAAGAATCAGGGAAATAATGGTTGAAAAAAGTATACCATAGCCTAACGAAATTGCCATAGGGATCATAAATTTTGCTTGAATAGAGGATTCAAAAATCATAGGAGCAAGTCCGCCAAACGTCGTCGCAGTGGTTAAAAGTATGGGCCTAAAACGTCTCGTTCCTGCTAAAATGATGGATTGTAAGCTATTGTTGCCTTCTTCTTTCATGTGATTAGCGTAGTCGACCATAACCAAAGTATCATTGACGACCACACCACACAATGCAACAATACCCATAATACTAATCATACTCAAACTATAACCCATAATGATATGCCCTAAAAAAGCACCAATGATACCAAAAGGGATCGCTAACATAACAATTAATGGTTGCGTATAGCTTGCAAAAGGGATCGCTAACATAATGTATAAAATAGCCAATACAAGTATAAAACTTGACATTAAACTTTGCTGACTCTCTTTAGTGTCCGCTTGCCTACCTTGATAAGAGATTTGAAGTTCGGGATATTTTTGTTGTAGCTTTGGTAAATATTCGCTGTTTAAGGCGGCAATGACTTGTGGTGTTTCATATTCAGGCTCAACATTGGCGGTGACACTCACCGTACGTTTGCCATCACGTCTGGAAATTTTGGTATACGCATTTCCTTCTATCTTTTTTGCGACATCGGCTAATCGTACAAACCCACCCTCGGGTGTTTTAATTTTCATATCATCAATATTGGCTTCACTGTTACGTTGATATTCACTTTGTCGAACCATAATTTTTACTTCGTTGCGACCGTGTTGCTCTCTAATAGATTCTTTCCCATAGGTGATATAGCGTACTTGCCTAGCCACATCATAAGCCGTTAAACCTAATTTTTGGCCAAGCGGTAGTAACTCAAAATCAACTTGCCGTTTACCTGAAGATGTCCCATCATCAACATCTTTTGTAATAGTAAATGTTTTAAGCATTTCAGCTAAATCGGTGCTTGCATGATCTAACAATGTTGTATCACGATGACTAAGCTCAACGGTCAATGCCGAACGACCTCCGCCTGGACCTCCAATATCTTTTTTAAAGACCAAAGAATCAACGCCTGCTAATTTTCCAAGATTTTTACGCCATTGTTCATTAAAAGCACCTGTGGATGTTTTGCGTTCTTCTCCATCAATAAGATAAAAAGTTACTTGGATGCTGTTTTCGTTTATTTCACTTTTATGCCCTTCTTGTAAATTTGGCTCATTTATTTCTTGAACCGTCTTAAGCCCTGCTTTGATAATTTTTTGGTTGACTGCTTCTATAAGCGCATGAGGTGCGCCAATGGGAAGCGTTGCATAAACAACAGCACGGTTAGATTCTACACGAGGCATCATTTCAAAACCAAGTCGCCCACTTATAGCATAGGAGAGCACCAACCCTAAGATCACCAATCCTGCAACCATTGTACTGTAGCGATTATTGACGCAAAAAAGTAAAGAGGGTTTGTAAACTTTATCAACCCATACATCAAGTGCTGCAGAGATTTTTTGTTGCTTAAGATAAAGATTATGTGCGAAACCACCTTTTTTAGCCTCTTTTTTATAGGCAATATGGGCTGGTAAAATAAGAATGGATTCAAACCATGAGATGACAAAAACGATCGTAACAACAATCGGAATAACACCAAAGATTTTTCCAAGCATACCAGGAAGATAGATCAGCGGGATGAATGCCACGATATTGGTTAAAATACTAAAACTGACAGGAACGGCTACATCTTTTGTTCCATGCACGGCAGCATCGATATAATTCATGCCTCGTTGACGATATTCGTAAACATTTTCTCCTACGATAATAGCATCATCCACAACGATGCCCAAAGCTATGATGAATGCAAACATGGAAATCATATTGATAGAGACCCCAAAAGATTCTAGAAAGAGGAGTGATCCTAAAAATGAGGTTGGGATACCCAAGGCAACCCAAAAAGCAAGTTTAAACTCTAAAAACATACCCAAAATCAGCAAGACTAAAATAAGCCCTTGTAAACCATTTTGAAGGAGTAACTTCAATCGTGCATCATAAATTTTAGATTGGTCGTTATTGATAATCAATTGATACGATGTTGGTAACTCATCGCTTAAATCTTCTACGACTGCATGAACAGCTTTTGAGACACTTTGTGGTGTTTCTCTACCGATACGAAATACTTCGAGTTCGATAGCGGGTTTATTGTTATAGGTAAAATAGGTATTATCATCGGTAAACATCTCTTTAATGGTAGCAACATCACCTAACTTAAGGTTAAAGCCATTTTTGCTGGTTAAAAGAGGAATGCTTTCAAATTCACTAGCTTTAATTTTGCGTGTTTTAACCCGCAAGAGCATCTCTCCTGCATCACTTTTAATGCTTCCTCCTGAGAGCTCTACGGATTCTTTTGAAACCACATCAGAGATGTTTTGCATCGAAAGACCATATTTTTCCATTGTAAGTTTATCAAGCGCAATTTCAACTTCATAGCCCTTTGCTCCATGGAGCTCAACTTGCGTAATGTCAGGATGTTGTAAAATTCTATCACGTACTTTTTCGGCAAGTTCTCTTAATATGAGTGGGTCACCTTCTCCCATGAGCGTGAGGGACAATACTTGACGTTTACGAATATTGATTGATATATTGGGAGTTTCTGAATCTTCTGGAAATGTCGTAATACTATCTACGGCTTGCTTGATATCTTGATAGGTTCGTGTTTTATTCGTTCCTTCATTGAGCTCAACGCTAATGGACGCTAAACTCTCTTTTGCTGTTGCGGTAATCTCTTTAACACCTTCAATACCTCGAATTTTTTCTTCAATCGAGAGAATGAGACCTTGTTCGACCTCTTCTGGGCTTGCTCCTGGATAAGCAACTGTGATGGTCACAATATCAACGTCAAATTCGGGGAAAACCTCTTTTTTGATTAAAAGACTCATATAAACACCACCAAGGAGGAAAACGAGCATAGCGATATTGGCAGTGACTTTGTTTTTAACAATCCATTCAAGGATGGAGTTTGGCTTTTTGTGCATCATTTGCCTTTAGTGCTTTTTTTCAAGCTGGAAAGTTCAACAACCTTCATACCATCAACAGGTGCTGTGAGATAGGTTGTGATGATTTTATCACTAGGACTTAGCCCTTCATCGACGATGACAGAAGTATCATCTTTATAAAGAATATGAACAGGTTTGATGGAGAGTTTATGGTCATCTTTCATTACCCAAACGGTACTGTTGGCACGTAGTAAGGAAGAGGGGAGTGCAAAAACGTTGTTATAGGTTTTGCCTTGAATGTGAACACTAAGGGTATCGCCTAATAAAATAGTACGTTTAATATCAGAACGACCTTTTAAATTAAGCGGGTCTTTGATGGTGATAAGTACTTGTGCTTGTTTGGTAATACTATCAAGTGTGGGAAGTAATTTTGTAATTTTAGCGTCAACATGCAAAGGTTCATTATTGGCTAAAAGCGTGATGGAAAGTTTTGAAAGCTCACGCTCATTTAATGTATTTAAAAATTGAAGTTGAGAAAGTGGAATATTGGCATTAATCCAAAATTCATTCGTTGCAACCAATGTAGCAATGACGCTTTGATTGGTAACATAACTTCCAAGTTCTGTTGTTTTGGCTGTAATCACACCATCATAAGGAGCTTTAAGTGTTGTTTCATTAAGGTTATTTTGTGCTATCGCATAAGCAGCTTCATATTGCAAAACGGTAGCCTTAGCTTGCTCTAATTGAGGTTCTCGTAAGATAAGTGAGCGACTAAGCTCCGATGGCTTTAATGTTGAGAGTTCTAACTCTTTTTGAGCAGAAGCTTGTTGCCCTAATTCGATTTGCAAAGCGGCTTTGGCTGATTGGAGTTGCGCTTTAGCTTGATTCAAAGCAGCACTATAATCGGTTTTATCAATTTGAATAAGCACTTCACCTTTTTTAACATACCCTCCTAAAACAAAATGGGGATTTATTTCGATAATTCTCCCTGCTACTTTAGTGGTGAGAGTCGTCGTTGCTGAAGCTTCAACACTACCAATTGTTTTCATGACAATAGATTCTGTTGAAGGTTGAATTAAAGTTGTTTCAATAATCGTTCCAACATTTTCTGGTTTTTTTGTACTGGCTTTAGGGGCAGTATTTAAAAGTTTTTGACTGATAATGACGCCAACTCCTAGAATCAAAAAGGATGCTACAATATTAATGATGGTGCGTTTAGTTGTCATAATTTCTCCATTCATGGTCGATGTCTTGGGTGATAAAAGCGCCCCCTAAGGAGCGGTACAGTGCAATACGATATTTAATGTTTTCAAGTTCTTTTGTTAATTGTGTTTGCTCTAACTCTTGCAGTGATTGTTGCGCATTTAAGACACTAAGGTATTGAACTGTACCATAAAGGTATTTACTTTGTTGGCGTTCAAAGATAGCGCGAGCAAGAATTAGGCGTTCATTTAGCTGTGCGTTATAGCGTGTTTGCATCGCTTCTTTATGTTCTGCTTCTAACGTTTCATTAAAAGCTCCAATCAATGTTTGCTGATATGAAAAAGAGCGCTCTTTCGTAATAAAACGGGCTTTTTTGACTAAAGCTTCTTTATTGCCTCCATCATAAAGCGTTCCACTGAGTGTTCCTGTTGCGGTTGCAATAATCGTGTCTAGAAGGTTGGAAAATTGTGTGGCACTGCTGAGTGTTGAAAGGCTAATAGAAAGTGTTGGGTACTGATTTTTAATCGCTTCGGCTAAATCGTAATGAGAAGCTTGTAACGTATAGAATGCTTGTTTGACATCAGGTCTTTGTAGTAGTTTTGTTGCTGGAATGCCAACTTCAGGAATAGCGGGTAAAGCGATAAGTTGAGCATTTTTGCTAAGAGGCAAGGCAGATAATGGTGATCGTCCCAATAAAATATTGATAGCGCGAATTTGTGTATCAATATCTGCGAGAAGCGTGATTTTTTGGGAGGCAAGAGATTGGAGATATTGCTCTTGCTGCCATACGTCTGTAATAGAGTTTTTCCCACTTTCATGCGTTATTTTAGTAATAGCTAAAATCTTTTGCGCTACGTTTTGCTGTTCATTTAAGAGCGTGAGACTCTCTTGTTTCTGCGCTAAAGTATACCATGCGGTGGTTATTTCAGCGGCTAGAGTGATACTGCTTATATGTAAGGCTTCTTGCGTTGCTTTAAACGTTGCTTCTGTTGATTGGGTGGCATCTTCTTTTTTTCCAAAAAGGTCTACCTCATATGAGGCAGCGAGTGTTGCTGTATAAGTATCTTTTTTGGATTCTACACCTTTGAGCTCGTTTTGTGCTCCGCCCGTACCGATTGCATTGACGGTAGGAAGTGTTGAAGCTTCTTTGCTTTGGAGTGTCGCATAGGCTTGCAAGACCCTTTGTTTGGCAGCGTTGAGGCTAAGACTCTCTTTGAGCGCATCATCCATCAGTTGATTTAGCGATGCATCATGAAACTCTTCCCACCAACGGTTGTTGACTGTTACATCACTTTGGGTAGCATGCGGTGGTAGTGGTGGGATATCAGGATTGAGACAGCCACTGAGTATAAGTGCTGTAAAAGCACTCCAAAGAAAATTCTTTTGCATTCAAACTCCAAAAATTAATAAACTATTATACAAAGCAAGTGTTAATAGATTGGTTAACATTTGAGATGTATAATTCTCACACAAAAGCTCTTAAGATAAAGGGTACATATGCGCATTATATGGGTAGGGTGTTTAATTCTTTTTTGTACGAGTATAGTTTTTGCGCAAGGTGATGATGATCCTTTAAATACACAAGCGCTTATAAAATCGCACCCTATAGTATGGGAACAATGTCGTAAAGTTGATGTTACAAAAGCTTTGGGGCTTGAAGATGTTGTTATGGGTGCTTTGTGCAATAATCCTCAAACTAAAATTGCATGGCAAACAACCTTGTATCAAGCATCGCTTGTTGGTGTAAGTCAATCATCTTACCTCCCAGCACTCAATGCAACAGGGAGTATCTCAAAAATTACCAATAGCATAACACAATCAGGCGATCAAGAGAGTGTTGGATTGACACTTTCGTATCTTCTGTACGATTTTGGAAAGCGTGATGCTAATTATGAGGCGTCCAAGTATCTCTTAAATGCAGCACTCTATTCAGAAAATAGTACCATTCAAGCTGTTTTTCTCTCTTCTTTGCAGTCTTATTACACTCTTTTTGGAGCACAGGCTTCTTTAGATGCCTCACGGAAAGCTGAACGAGCTGCTTTAGAGAGCTTAAATGCCGCTAAAGAGCGATACCGTATTGGTGTTACGACACCCGCTGATACACTCCAAGCACAAACAGCGTATTCGCAAGCGATGCTTAATCGTATTCGTGCTGAGGGAAGTGTCCGAAGTGTTGAGGGGCAAATGGCAAGTGTCTTAGGTTTATCTCCTGAGACACGTATTATTTTAAATGCACCTTTATTGCAGCCTCCTAGTGAAGAGGGCGAACGCGCTATTCGTACTCTCATGACTGAGGCTCAAAAAAATCGTCCTGATTTGTTGGCTGCATCAGCTAATATCAAAGCTTCTGAAGCAACGATAAAGGCCGCTCAAGCGGATGGGATGCCTTCGTTTTCTCTGACATCTAATGTAGGAGAGACAAATACCGTTAACAATACGAATCAGCGAACCTCTTCAATAGGTTTATATGTCTCAATCCCTCTTTTTACAGGTTATGCCACAAAGTATAAAATTCAAGCGGCGCAACAGCAACTTAAAATCAATGAGGCGCAATACGACAAACTCTCATCAGATGCCAATTTGGAAGTGTATCAGCAATATCAATCGCTCATAAGTGAAACGCAAGCGGTGCGTACAAGCTTTGATTTGGTGCGAAGTGCCCAAGCTTCCTATGACTTGAACTTTGGACGCTATAAAGCGGGAGTGGGAACGATATTGGATTTGCTGAATGCACAAAGTTCACTTGCGAGTGCACAACAGCAAAATATACAAGCATTGTACAATTGGTATATTTCTAAAGCAACACTAGCAAAAGCGATGGGAAAACTTGATTTTACAGCGATAAAAGGACAACACTAATGCGTTTAAAAACCATATTATTCAACAAAATAAGTTTTTCAGTGCTGCTATTATTGGCATGTATCGGTGGGTACTTCATGTGGGAGCAATACCACCAGATACCTCTTGCCGAAAAATACAAGTTTGCTACGATCACAAAAGGAGCCATTACACAAAGTGTTTCCGCCAATGGTACACTCAATCCTTTGGTGCTTGTGAGTGTTGGTACACAAGTTTCAGGAAGGGTGACAAAGTTGTATGTTGATTTTAATGATCGGGTAAAGGAAGGTCAAATCTTAGCGGAACTTGACCGTGCTATTTTAGATACACAAGCTGCACAAAGTGAAGCAAATGTCAAAAGTGCTAAAGCGACACTCTCTTTAGCCTTGGCAAATAATAAACGAGCAAAAGAACTATTGGCAAAGGAGTATATTTCAAAGCAAGATTATGATGTAGCAGAACAATCTCTAAAATCTGCTCGCGCAGCGCTTGATTTAGCAAATGCCCAGCACCTTAAAGACCAAACCAATCAAGAGTATGCGATTATCAAATCACCTGTTTCAGGCGTTGTGGTAGATAGGCAAATTGACGTTGGACAGACGGTAGCGGCGAGTTTACAAGCACCCGTACTCTTTAAAATAGCACAAGATTTACGAAAAATGCAGATTGATTCTAGTTTTGCCGAAGCGGATATTGGGCGTATTAAGGTAGGACAGAAAGTCAACTTTACGGTTGATGCTTTTCCCGATATGTCCTTTAATGGCATTGTAAAACAAGTGAGACTCAATGCAACAACGGTTTCAAATGTTGTCACATATGATGTGGTTGTCACCGTTGAAAACCCTGATGAGATATTAGCTCCAGGGATGACAGCTTATGTGAATGTCATTATTGCGAGGGAAAAAGATATTTTGATGATTCCCAATGCGGCGTTGCGGTATAAGCCAAGTGATGCCGCAAAATCAGATGTGCCACAAAAACAGCGCTTAGGGGATATGAAATCTAAAAAAGAGAAAAAAAGTAGCAGTACTTTTGTCTATGTGTTAGAAAATGGTGAGCCAAAAGCCATTAAAGTGACGCTAGGTATTACAGATAATCGTTTTACACAAATCAATAGTGATGCGCTCAAAGAAGGTGACCAGATTATTGTTGAAGAGACAAAACTTTCGACATCAAAATCTAAAAACCTTAGCCCCATGAGAGGTTTTTGATGGATGAGGTCATCAAGATTTCTCAGTTAACCAAAAATTTCCATACAGATGCGGGTGAAGTGTGTGTCCTTAAAGGGGTTGATATCACCATTAAAAATGGTGAATTTGTTGCGATCATGGGACCTTCTGGTTCGGGAAAGTCAACTTTTATGAATATTTTAGGATGCTTGGATAAATATACCACAGGAAGCTATTGGCTTAATGGCAACGATACACGTAATTTATCTAAAGATGCACTGGCTTTTTTACGTAATAGCGTTATTGGCTTTGTATTTCAAGGTTTTAACTTATTGCCTCGAAAAAATCTGATTGATAATGTTGCGCTACCTTTAGTATATGCGGGTATGCCTTTGGATAAGCGTCGCAAACGAGCGAGAGAAGTACTTAAAAGTGTTGGTCTTGAAGCATTTGGAACTTATTTGCCCAGTCAAATTTCTGGAGGGCAACAGCAAAGAGTTGCCATTGCTAGAGCTTTGGTAAATTTTCCAAAGTTAATTTTAGCTGATGAGCCAACGGGCAATTTAGATACAAAAACGAGTCAAGAAATTATGCAACTTTTTTGTGATTTAAATGCTAAAGAGGGTATTACAATTGTTTTGGTAACACATGAACCAGATATCGCAACATTTGCCAAACGGCAGATAACCTTTGTGGACGGGAAGATTCAACACGATAGCCAACAGGAGCAAAGCGTATGAATTGGGCGATGTTGTTTGAAGCATGGGTTGCCATGGGGGCCAATCGGCTTCGTACTTTTTTAACGATGCTTGGCATGGTTATTGGCGTTGGAGCGGTTATCATCATGTCCGCCATTGGAGCAGGAACGCAAGCTTCTGTACAACAATCCATTGCTTCTATGGGGAGTAATCTTTTTATCATTCTTGCAGGTTCTTCCACTTCGGGAGGGGTAAGAATGGGTAGTGGTGGTGTTCAAACGTTAACGGTGAGTGATGCAACAGCGATGGAAGAACTTGATAGCCTCTTAGCCACAGCGCCTGTTTCCTCGGGAACAGCGCAAATGATCTATCAATCTTCTAACTGGAATACTCAAATTACAGGCTCAACGCCATCGTATTTTCAAGTACGTGATTGGCGTATTGAAAGTGGATATCCTTTTACGGATTCAGATGTAAGAGGAGCGACACGCGTGGCAGTCATCGGTCAAACGGTTGCTCAAAATCTTTTTGGTGACAACGATCCTGTGGGTAAGATGATACGCATCAAGCAAAGCCCCTATATTGTAGTAGGAGTATTAGGTAAAAAAGGTCAAAGTTTGGATGGAAGAGACCAAGATGATACGGTGATTATACCTATTACAACAGCGCAAACAAAACTTTTTGGAAGCAAATTTAAAGGGACTGTACGATTTATTATGACACAAGCCGTTTCTGAAGCTATGATGGATAAAGCGCAACAAGATATGACACAACTTTTGCGACAGCGACATAAATTGCGAGAAAGTGTGGAAGATGATTTTACGATTAGAAATTTGACAGCTTTGGCTAATACGGCACAAGAAACTACGAAAGCGATGTCACTGATGCTTGCAGCTATTGCATCTATTTCATTATTGGTTGGTGGTATTGGAATCATGAATATCATGCTTGTTTCGGTAACGGAGCGAACACGAGAGATTGGTATTCGTATCGCAATTGGAGCAAAGCAAGCAAATATCTTAATGCAATTTTTACTTGAAGCTTTAATGATATCTATTATGGGTTGCCTTATCGGTGTAAGTGTTGGCGTTGGAGGTGCTTTGATTGTACACAAAGTATTGTCTATCAATGTTGTTATCACGGAGGGTTCTATTATTGTATCATTTCTTGTAGCCACGGGAATTGGTGTTTTTTTTGGATTTTATCCTGCACATAAAGCATCAAATTTAGAGCCAATAGAAGCCCTTCGCTATCAATAATAGGGTATAATCATCAAAAATATTACTAGGATACTTTATGAAACTACTCTTAATTGGTGCTGGCAATATGGGTGGAGCGATGCTTCAAGGCTTACATGTCAAAGATGTAACAGTTGTTGTACGAAATCCTCTTAAAGCAGAGGCACTAAAGCAAAAATATCCAACCCTTAAGGTTGTAAATGAGATTCCTTCTTTAGATGATTTTTTAGTCATCATAGCGGTTAAACCTCAAGCTTTTGGAAAATTAGTTACCACAGGTAAAGCAAAAGGCGTCATATCTGTTATGGCTGGTATTAGTTTGGCAAAATTACGTGAAGAGATAGCCGCAGAACATTATGTTAGAGCAATGCCCAATATGGCTGCAATGGTACAAAAATCGGCTACTTCTGTATGTGGCGATAGTGCCATTAAAGAAGAAGTACTAGACGTTCTTAGTAGCATTGGAAAATGTTTTTGGTTAGAGAGTGAAAAAGAGCTAGATATTGCTGCAGCACTTGCGGCGTGTTCGCCTGCGTGGATGGCGTTGGTTGCGGAATCATTGAGTGATGGTGCTGTAAATCTAGGACTCAAACGCGATATGAGTTATCAGTTTGTAGCAGCACTGTTTGAAGGTATGGGTGAAGTGCTTAAAACAGAACATCCCGCTGTTTTAAAAGACCAAGTGATGTCACCTGGTGGTACAACCGTTGCAGGGTATGCAAAGTTAGAAGAAGGTGGTGTTCGTGATAGTTTTATCAAAGCCATGGAAGCTTCTTATGAGCGAACGAAAATACTTGGGAAATAGAGTGTAAACTAAGGTTTGTAAAACAAACCTTAGGCTATTTTATGAATTTTTTTACGAGTATGTGCGTGTTTTGAAGGTTTGACGATTTGGGGTTCAGCTTTTGTTTTTGTCTCTGTGACTTCAGGCATAACATCTTCAAAAATTACACGAATATCTTTCCATCGATGCTCGGAATTGAGCATAACTACTAAAATATCTTTGTTGTCTTTTTTGGCGCGAGCAATAAGGCATGGCCCTGCTTTTTGAGTAAATCCTGTTTTGATTCCAACGGCGTATTTATAATTTGCTAAAAGACGATTGTGCGTATAAGCAGCATAAGCCCGTCGTGTATTAAGTGATCTAAAATCATGGCGTTTGAGTTTCGCCATCTCATTAAACGCACTGTTTTTAATGGCATATTCACTAAGCTTTAGTAAATCCACAGCCGTAGAGTAGTGATCTCCAATATCAAATCCACATGGATTGGTGAAATGTGTATTTATCATTCCTATTTTTAGAGCTTTCTGATTCATTTTATGAACAAAGCTATCTACATTTCCATCACCCAAATAGACTCCGATAGCCATTGCTGCATCATTAGCCGACATTACCATTGCCGCTTTAACTAAATCACGTAAATAAAATTTTTCACCTACTCGTAGATTGGCTTTGGTAGGTTCAACCCGAACCATTTCCTTGGTAATCGTTACAATATCATTCATACGGCCACTTTCAAGGGCCAATGTAGCGGTCATGATTTTTGTAAGGCTTGCAGGCTGGATTGTTTTTTGTTCATCTTTAGCAAAAATAAGTTGCTTAGTGCTTAAATCTTTAGCAATAATAGAATCAACATTTTTTCGGATTCTATCAGCAGTTTCTTTATCTAAGTAATTGGCAGAAGCAGATGTGAGAAATAAAATAAATGTTAAGATAAATGTAAAAAATGACTGTTTCATGAAATCCTTTTCTAAAGCAACTAAACGGTAGCTAAGATTTTAATCAAATAAGCTTAAAACTTTGCTTTAAAGGATACAAAAATAGTTGTTAAACGCTATTTCATGGCATTGGTTAAATATTATATCACAAGAGATATAGGCAAAATGAGTATGAAATAAGCGTGAGTTACATGATGGTATCGTTGTATTTTTAAATATATTACGATATACTCTCGAAAATTCAATCATAAACCTACGGTTAAATTATACAGACAAAAGTATAAGGAGAATGTGATGTTAGAAGTTGTGAATGTTTCATGCGGTTATAGTGATGAAATAATTTTAAATAACATTAGTTTTTCGTTAAAAAGAGGCGAAGCAATGGCAATTTTAGGTGCAAATGGCAGTGGTAAAAGCACATTAATTAAAGCCATTTTAGGTCAAATTCCTTATCAAGGAGCTATTACAGTTCAAGGAGAAGATCTTATTAATTTAAGCAGTTCAAAGTGTATGGCGATGATAGCTTATGTTCCACAAAATAGTGTATTGCCAACAGATATAACTGTTTTTGAGGCTGTTTTTCAAGGTCGAAAATTTGCCATCTCGCTAGGAGTGGAGTATGCAACAAATCATCACGACACAGTATGGCAAGCATTAACATCCGTTGGAATTCGCCATTTGCATCACAAAGTATTTCGCTATTTAAGTAGTGGTGAAAAGCAATTGGTGCTAATTGCAAAAGCCATTGCTCAAGAAGCTCACTTCATTGTTTTAGATGAGCCTTTATTTAATTTACTCAACTTTCGCACATAGATTCCAGTAAAAACACCAACTAAAATCAATCTAACAAAGCCCATAAATAGGCACTTTTAAGTATAATTAGGTCGACAAAAACACGATTATACGGAGCTTTTTTATG
>JAQUVE010000202.1 GCA_028693565.1 Sulfurospirillaceae bacterium
AATGAGTGAACTTTTGGTGCTTCAACGATAAAAATAGCTTTTAAAGAGAGTGTATTTAACATCTCTTCATGCCTTATGTGCAAAGCTTCATTTTCAACGATTAAAAACTGTGCTCCTGAGTGTTTGATAATATATTCTAATTCTAAAGTAGGCGTATCCGCACCTCTTGGAATGCTAATAGCCCCAAGCGATGTAAGAGCCAAATCGGTGACCATCCACTCATAACGATTATCGCATAAAAACATAACCTTTGAGCCTTTTTCAATCCTCTTGGCTTTAAAAGCACGAGAAAGGACTAAAACATCATCAAATAACTTCGTGTATGTGATTTTAAATTCTTGATCAAGCACTCTGTAAATCAGTGCTGTTCTCTCTTGGTAGAGTTTATATGTTTTCAAAAACATATGAAACAGTGTGTTTTCTTCCCTTCTCAAGCACAATCCTTCTAATATTCTCTCCTTATTTTAATCTTTTGTCCCTAAATTTTAAGAAGGATTATGAAGAAGTTGAGCGAAAAGTTTTGAAAACGAGTAAAAGAATAAACATTTGAAGAAACAATAATCCAAAATGCAAGTCATAAACTTGTTCCTGCTTATCAGTAACACCATAGAATTCGGCTATTTTATAAAAAAAATAAGAGATTACCATACCCAGTAGATAACCCTTTTGTTTCAACACATCCGCAAAACCTAATAGTGTCGCTCGCTTTAGAACTAGCGTTTCCATGCGTACCAAATAATTGCCAAAAACAAAGGTTAATTGATATGAGATATAAATAACGAGAACACTGGCATAGTGATATTTAAAACATAAAAAGCTGACGATAAAAACCAAAGGTATGATTTCAACCAAGAGCGTCACTCTGTAAAAAACGAGAAGATTCATCATCTTCTCGTAAAATTTTGCCACCATGAGCATTGCTATGGCTAGGAGCACCCCACCTAAGGAAAAGATGGAGGGCTCAAGCGGTGTATAAAGCACAAAAATACTCCCTACGGTAAGACCAAAGAAGAGAGAATTAAGCAGTTTATACCAAAAGTATGCTCGTATATGTAGTTTCATTAAAACCTCGCGCTAAATCCGACCATAAGGTTCGCTCATAATTGACAGGATAAACACCCAATGAAAAACCATCATCGGCAAAAAGAGCATTTTTCTTATCAAAAAGATTATTGACTTTTGCAAAAAATTCATACTTTTTATACGTATATGTAGCCGATAAATCGGTGATTTGATAACTGTCCATCTTACCAAAATTGCCATCAAAATCATCAATTGCATAAGCTTTGGATTTATACGTTTGTGATACAAGAAGTGTGAGAGGCTTGATAGGATTGTAACCCATGGAAAGCTTGATATTGTGCGCAGAAACCCCTGGAATATCTCTTCCATTATAACTACCACCTAGCCCATCATCATTAATTTCCGTATCAAGATAGGTATAGTTTAGAGTAGTAAATAAATTTGAAAGTATCTGATATTTTTCAGATAGCTCCAAACCTCTTTTTTCAGTTTCTTTCAAATTAGTGTTCGTAAAGGTTGCCGCATTGTAGTAGATTTCATTATTGATAGACGCATAAAAAAGTGTCGCTTTGAAAGTATGTGGATAACTGAGATAATTAAACCCAATATTATAAGTATCAACTTTCATGGGCTCAATAAAACCATTAAAGGTATTGGTAAAGGCATTGAAAAAACGATCAATGTCAGGTGCTTGAAACGAATGATTAAAATTGGCAAACAAAGATACCTTAGGTGTCAATTTATAATTATAACCAACGTCATAGGCATTGTAAGAAGCACTATCTTTTAGATTCACGCTACCTTTGTGGTATTTATAGTCCACATTTTCATCTCTTACGCCCATTGAAAAGGTATTTTGATTGAGGATATAATCTGCTTTTGCATAAACACCAACGTTTTCTTTGGTGGTATTGGTTGTACCACTTTGTCTCTCACCATCAAAGCTTTGAAGCCCAACGAGTGATTTCAAATTGCCTTCGTTGTAACTGATTTTTGCTTCGTAGCTGTTATAATCATAGTCACTACGAGAATTGTACGTCACATAATTGGATACTTTGTCCTCATTAAATGCTTGTGCTTCAAAAGCTATTTTATCATTAATGTTATATTTCAATCCATACGCTAATACGTTTGAGCTGTAGTATTGCTCACTAAAATTAACACCCCATGAAGGTGCTGGAATGCTATAGGCAGAATTTTGATATTGCGCCAATGTTAATGCATTTGGATAGTTTACATTCATTTTTGAAAATGTTTTACTCAGATTCAACGTCAAATTTTCTATGGGTGTAAGGATTGCTTTGATGGATTTATTGCGACTCCAACTCTCATCTTTATCGCCAACACTATCAATGGACTTAAAACCATTATGACTGTAATCATCAATGTAACCTGAAATTGTAAATTTTTCTTGCTTAATGCCCACACCTAAAGAGCCAAACCATAAGCCATTATCTCCTACATAACTTTTAACAACTGCGCCTTCATAATCTTTTGTGATGATATTCACTACGCCCGCATTAGCACCATCACCGTATTCGACAGAACCACTACCTTTGATTATTTCAATTTTTTCAATACTATCCAGTGGAATGGACGATAAAAGTTGTGGCGACATATCGATATTGTTTAAACGCCTTCCGTTGAGAGAGACAACAACATTTTCATAACCATCGCCTAATCCATACCCACGCATATCAATTTTTTGCGAAAATGGGTTTGAATAAGTTGGCATCGTTGAAATGGAGGTTTGGGTATTTAAAAATTCGTAGATATCTTTGGAGTGAGATTGTTCTATCTCTTTTTGGGTGTAGACCTCAGACGCAAACGGTGCGCCAATCTCGGCAACTTTGATCTTTTTTGAGACAACAACGACAGGAATTTCGTTTAGAGGTGGTGTCTCTTCTTCGCTAACTGCGTACTCTTTTGGAGTCATATTCGCTTCTCTATCAACCACGCTTTGTACGTCTTGCGCCACAGCCAAGGTTGTATTTAAAGCCAATATTGCAGCAAGGCTGAAATATTTACCTCTAAATCCTTTTGGATTTTTCATCTATTTTTCTCCTTAAAATTTTAGAGGATAATTTTATCTTAAAAATGACTTTTTTGATAATTTTTTGATTTAATTTGGCCTATAATAATCCAAACGAGCCAACAAGGAAATGACTTGTTAAAATACTATCACAATCTTATGAGTGCTTTGATTGTTTTTGTGATAATTA
>JAQUVE010000060.1 GCA_028693565.1 Sulfurospirillaceae bacterium
CACCCGTATCGTAAAAATGCCATGTAAGACCTTTTTCTTCAAATGAATCAGTCAAAATAGAGGGCTTTGTCAGTTCGGTTTCAACAATGTTATTTTTTACAACCGACGTAATCACTCCTGCACCCGTTAAAAAAGCCATTTCGTCAGATGCCAACTTGTTGGTATACGCATAATGGGCACACGCCCTTGTTCCATTACCACACATAGAAGCAACACTGCCATCATTATTATAAAATTGCCATTCAAAATCGTAGGTATCATGAGGCAATAAAACGATTAATCCATCAGCTCCTATACCTTTTTGCCTATCACAAACAGCCTGGGCTAGTCCACTTCTATCTATTTTGTTAAAAGTATGAAAAATAATAAAATCATTGCCACTAGCATTGTATTTAGCGAACTGCATATCTTCCTCGTATGTATTTAATCAATTTTTCAATCTCTTCATCTAAAAACTTTCTATCAAACGAATTATTTATTAAAAAATCGGCTTTTATTCTTTTATCTTCAATACTAATTTGAGCATCAATACGCTTTTGTGCTTCTTCTTTAGTGAAATTTTCGCGTATCATTAACCGCTTACGTTGCACCTCGATAGGGGCATAAACAACCACAACTACCTTACAATCATACCCATCGCTCTCAAAAAATAACGGTATATCGATAAAATAAAGCTTCCCTGTCTTTTCTAATACCTCACTTTGTCTCAAAATCTCTTCTCGAATCAAAGGATGTAAAAAAGTATTAAGCTTCTCCCGCTCAACTTTATTATTAAAGATAAGATTTCCTAATGCCTTTCGATCTATCTGCCCATTAACGACTACACTTGCACCAAAGAGTCGTTCAACTTCACTCACATATAAAGGCAAAATTGTTTTTGATATCACATCGGCGTCAATAACGTCAAAACCTTGCTCTCTCAGCAAGGAAGAAACCGTACTTTTGCCCGTCGCAATACCACCTGTTAAGACTATTGCATGTTCATATGCCATGGTTTACCTAATTCTTTTTTTATATTTTATTACGATTTTAACATAGTTTTGTTAAAATCTATTAAATTATCACTCTCTTAAAGGCTTATCTATGAGCACCGTTAGCTACAAAGACGCTGGCGTCGATATCGATGCAGGAAATCAGTTTGTCGAAAATATCAAACCCCTTGTCAAATCAACCTTTGATGCCAATGTCATTGGTGGTATTGGCTCTTTTGCAGGTGCCTATGAGCTTCCCTCTGGTTACAAAAAGCCTGTTATCTTAGGTGCAACTGATGGCGTTGGAACAAAACTCAAACTAGCGATTGATTCAGGTATCTATGATACTGTTGGCATTGACCTTGTGGCAATGTGCGCCAATGATTTGATTTGTAACTTTGGAACACCTCTGTTTTTTCTTGATTATTATGCGATGAGCAAACTTGAAATTGATGCTGCCGTAAGTATCGTTAAAGGTATTGCAGAGGGTTGTAAAGAAGCAGAATGTTCACTGATTGGTGGTGAAACAGCTGAAATGCCAGGCATGTACCATGGGAAAGATTTTGATTTAGCAGGTTTTGCCGTGGGTATTGCAGAAAAAGATGAAATGAATCGACTTCCTCATGTAAAGGCTGGCGACATACTTATCGCCCTGCCTAGTTCTGGTGTGCATTCCAATGGTTTTTCACTGGTTAGAAAACTCTTTTTTGATAAGTTAGGTTATACTTTTGAGACACTTTTTGAAGGCAAACCACTGATTGAAACCCTTCTTACGCCAACACGTATCTATATTAAACTCTTTAAAGCACTTAAAAACCACATAAATGCATTAGCACATATTACAGGCGGTGGTATTGTTGAAAACCTTCCTCGTGTCCTACCTGTTGGCTTGCAAGCACAAGTTTACAAATCAAAAATTAAGACATTACCTATTTTTGATTTTATGAGTCAATACGTTGAAGAGAGCGAAATGCATCGAACTTTTAATATGGGCGTAGGTATGATACTTGTCGTCAGTCCTGAAAATGTTGCACACGTATTAGCTAACAGTGATGGTTATGTTATTGGGGAACTCGTCGAAGGCGAGCGAAGTGCCATTATGCTCTAAATGAATACACTTTATATTGTTTCTAAACTTTTTACATACCTGGTTTTACCGCCAGGTATCTTTATCCTTCTGTTTCTTTTTGCTTCTTTTTTTATGCGGAAATTTCGTTTTTTTTTCATGATGTGTGGTTTTTGTTTTTATGCTCTTAGCAATAGTTATGTAGCCGATAGTTTACTCACTCCACTGGAAAAACCTTATAATATTCCCTTACAAGCAAGCAATGTAGATGCTGTTGTTGTTTTAGGGGGAGGAAGTCATCAAGGGGTCGCTAACCTCCCCCTCAGTGATGAAGCTAACAAACGCGCTTTATGGGCAATCATGATCGCCAAAAAGTTGAATCTTCCAGTACTTTTTAGTGGGGCAGGGGCAAATCAAATCTATTCAGAAAGCAGTGCCTTTCTCGACACAGCAAAAGCGATACAAACCTATTTTTCACTAGAAATACCTCAAACGGTTAAGCTTTCGGAAAAACAATTCTCCATGCATATGGAAAACAAAAGTCTTGATACTTATGAAAATGCTAAACTCTGCCAACACATGTTCGAACAAGATGGCATCTTGCATCCTACGATTTACCTTGTCACTTCAGCTTATCACATGAGACGTTCTATTGCTTTGTATGAACATTTTGGTTTTACCGTTATACCCGCTGCTACCTCTTTTAAAATTAGCAGCCAAGAAAAGGATTTTTGGGATTATCTCCCCAATATGTGGGCTTTAGAGAAAAGTTACATTGCGTTGCATGAATATGTTGGGCTACTAAGTCTAACACTACGAGGAATTTAACCAACTATTTTCGTTTATCGTTCGTGATTTTATAAATGAAACTAAATACTTCGGCAACGGCTTTATAAAGCATGGGCGGTATCTCTTTATTAATTTCTATTTTTGAGAGCAATTCAACTAAATCAGCATCCTTTTTGATAAAAATATCATGCTCTTGTGCTAACTTGATGATATTATTTGCCACTTCGCCTTTACCTTTGGCAACAACTGTTGGTGCGCCGCTTTTCTCTTTATCATATTTAAGTGCTACGGCTTTGTCTATTTTAGAAGGTGTTTGTTTCATATCTTGATATTAATCCCAAAATTAGATAGCGTTTCATCACCATATTGATGTTTGGCAAAATTATTTTCTTTATAGTCAATTAGCTTAACATTTCCCGTAATGAGTCCTACTTCATTTAGTGCCATTTTAAGTTCTTGAAGATTCTCCATCACCTTCTTTTGCAACTCACTTTTTTGAGTTGCAATGGTGATATCTATAGAGTTATTTTGTGATAAAAAGAGCATCATATTCAGTTTTCCATACTGTTCTAAATCAAGATCTATTTGACAATAAAAACTTTCTTCGTTTGCTTGTTTCATCTGCATGGAACCTTCTTTAAGTCCATTCCATGAAAGAGGAATATATAGATGATTGGAAGCACTCACATATGAAAGTAATTGGTGATACTCTATTTGCGTGGTTAATTTTTGTACCAAATCTATCGATTCATTCGATTTAAGACTCATTGTACTAAGTTGGTCACCAAGCTTTGTTAAAACGCCTTTCATGTCACCCAAAATTTCCATATCGGATGGTGTAAGGGAAAGCTTTTGCATCAATGCAGTATTGTTAAAAGTTTCTGGTTTTAGCAACGATTGTATTTTTTGTTCTAACGAAAGGGCATTGTCAATATATTTAACCTGCTTAAAGCTTTGTGGATCAACCAATTCTATCACTTGTTTAAGGCGATTAGCAACCATTGTGAGTTGTTCTTGTGTATTCATGCCAATTTCTGTAAGTATTTGAGGCGCAAAGCTTTTAGTTTCTAATAATACCCCCAGTTGTGTTGCAACCTCCTCAAAACTAAAAGGAAGTTGTTCTAATGTATCGGCTGTATTTAAAGTTGAAATCTGCGGCAAGGCCTCTTTAAGAGCCGTTAAAAGCGTTTTAACCTGTTGTGTAAAGGTTTGCTCAATCATCGCAGGATGGACTGAATTTTGCACTTTTGAAGCAATTAATGGAGTATTTTGCAACACTTGTTCTAATGTTAAAACAGCCGCATAACTCTCTTTAAGTATAGGGGTAGACTCAAAAGAGAGATGTTGCTTAACACTTTGGCGAAAAAGGTCTAAAACACTTTTCAGTTGCGTGTGTAATTCTTGCGGTGTACTTTGTACTTTTTGGGACAATAGAAGTAGTGTATTCTCTAACGCTTTACCAATAACAGAGGATTTATTGGTTTGTGTCAAATGTTCTTGTAGTTCAGGTATTAGATTTTTAATGGTATTTAATTGCGTCTGAGCACTGATTTTTTGAGCTAATTTAGATTCAAAAAATATCCCTGAGTTTTGTACTTGTTCTTTTAAAAGCTTCCCATCTAAACCTGTCATGCCTTTTTGAAAATTTTCGAGCAATAAGACGGTCTTACTCATTGTAGGTTCATTTTTTAAAAGCATAATCAATGCTTTTAAGTCTGCCGAAAAACTTCCCATATTTTTAAACATAGGAGTATTTTGTATCATTTCAAAAATGGCACTTTTAGATTTAACTTCTTGTGAAAGGTTCATCAAAAGATTGGTAATTACGCTTTTAAGTGTTTGCTGATTTGCGCCCGTTAAAGCTAAGTCTTTTTCAAGGTTAAGAGGGAGGTTGGCTGCGCTTTTACCTTTTGCAAGCTTTTCTCCTTTTTCAAGAGGAGAAGCATTCGCTGAAGTTGCTGCTAACAAGTTAGCCGTTGAAATTTGCATTAATGCGACCCTTTATAACTCACGAATCACGGTTTGTGCACATTTTTTAGAATTGCTCACACAATCGTTTAAGCCTACACCAAAATACGCATTTGCATTGAGATATAATCCTGAATGTTTTGCTAAAGTTTCAAATAACTTTTCCATTCTAGCGCCATGACCTAATCGATAATTTGGGATACCCTTTTCATAACGTTCTACAAATACAACATCAGGATTAGCATCTAAATCCATCGTTTCTTTGAGACCATTTTTTGCTATAGCGATTAACTCTTGATCACTTTTAAGTGCTAACATAGGATTACGTTGTCCTCCAATCATAACTCGCAAAGATTTTTTACCTTGTGGAGCTCTATCATCAAAAATAGAACTATCCCATAAAACACCCAAAATTTCTTTGTGAGCAGAAGTGGTTGTCAGCAATCCAAAGCCATCTAAATCATGTGCTAACGTGTTATACCCAAATCCAACAATACTAATCGGTGAATACTCAATATCATCAAGCATGAAAGAGAGCTCAGAATCTATCTCTTTGACTAACTGTGAACTGATATAAGCGGGGGTCGATAAGATCACTTTATCACATACGATCTCTTGATCTTTTGTTTTGATGGTATAATTACTGTCATTTTTATCGATACACTCAACATTAACTCCTGTACATATTTCAATCTTTGCAGATTGTGCCAAACGCTCAATAAAATGACTCACTCCCTTCTCAAAGCTCATTAAAATACCGCCTGGGCCAGCCTCTTTTTTCTTTTTCGCCAACATGCCACGGAAAAGGCCACCATATTCTTTTTCAAGTTTAACGACTGCAGGGAATGCAGAATTAACGGAAATTTTATCAGGCTTTGAAGCAAAAATTCCAGCTACCATAGCATCCAAAAAGACATCTGTCATTTCTTTACCAACTCTTCGATAGCCAAATGATTGTAAAGTCTCATCACTACTACTTTTTTTAGCAGGAATAAAGAACTCACCCGCAACTCTCAATTTTCCCAAAAATGTTAAAAGTGGAGATTGTAAAAATGCCTTTGGAGATTCAGGGAGTGGGCAAAGAAAATCTTTATAAATAAATCGTTTTCTTGCACTATCATTACTACGTATCAAAATGTCATCGCAACCACTAAGTGCCACAAGTTCTAACGTGTCAGGCTTGTTGGATAAAAAACCATTGCTTCCTGCTTCAAACAAAAAGCCTTCAATCTCTTTGGTCATCATCTTTCCACCTAATGAACTCTCTTTTTCAAAGAGAACAATATCTACATCGGGATGTGACTGGCGAATGTAAAATGCTGTTGCTAACCCACTAATACCACCACCAACAATACCTATTTTCATTCTTTCTCCCATATATCTATTCTTTTATTTAGAAATCAAGCTCCATTTTATGCCATTTTATCTTTAGTTTTGATTTTACTCAACCATTCATCTAGAATTTTCTCATATCCTACACCTAAGCTTTCATAAAAATGTAAAGGTTTTTCTAAATAAGTTTGCTCTACCCAGCCACCAAAATCGTGGGGATACAAATACCCTTGAGGGGAGGGACTTCTAAGGTGTTCTGGGACATTTAAAGCTTTCTCATGTTGCACATAAGAGAGTGCTGCATTAATAGCATTGTAAGCACTATTCGATTTAGGACTACATGCAAGATAAACCAAACAATGCCCTAAAATAATACGCGCTTCAGGATAACCAATTTTACTCACTGCCATAAGGGTGCTAGTCGCTAAATTAAGAGCATTGGGGTTTGCATTACCAATATCTTCACTTGCTAATATAACCAATCGACGAGCAATAAAATCAGCACTTTCACCGCCATCAATTAATCGTGCCAAATAATATAATCCTGCATCTACATCACTTCCTCGAACACTTTTTATCATTGCACTAATTAAATTATAATGCGTATTATCTGCACTCACTCCATCTTTTAGTGCACTTGGACGAAGTGCTTTGAGTGTCTCTATGCTGACATGTAAATCTACTTTCAGTGCAAATTCTAAAAGATTAAGAAGGGCTCGACTATCACCCGCACTGGAACTGATAAGATAATTTAAAGCATCCTCATCAATCGTAAAAGAAATTTTCTCTCGTACACGACCCACGATCTCTTTCATATCAGTATGGGTAAGCGCATAAAACTCAAACAACATCATACGGGAACGAATTCCAGAGCTTAAGGTAAAGTAGGGATTTTCAGTTGACGCACCAATAATAATAGCTTCATGATTTTCCATCGGAAGCAGTAAAACTTCTTGTTGTGTTTTTGAAAGTCTGTGTATTTCATCGATAAAAACAAGGGGTTTTTGAAGCGCATTTTTATGCATAGCGAAAATTTTTCGGAACTCTTCAACTTTAACGCTTGTGGCATCAAGTTCGTAAAAAGGAAGCTCCAAGGTATTGGCAACGATACGAGCTAAAGTTGTTTTTCCAACACCTGCAGGACCAAAGAAAATGGAGTGAGACATCGAGCCTGTCTCTAAAAGTTTTCTAAAAGGACTTTTTTCTCCACAAAGATTTTTTTGTCCACTAAATTCCGCAATGACTTTAGGGCGGAAGAAGAGTGCAAAGTTACTCTGCATTGCCCTCTTTACCTTCAATATATTCAAGATAATCTCTCAAAGCAGCATATTCTCCTGCTTCCAGAAAGCGATGTTTACCAGGTTTTAAGGCACCTAAGTCAATTTTGCCATAACTCACACGCTTAAGATCGACAACATCAACATCAAAATAGCCAAAGAAACGTCGTAATTCTCTGTTTTTTCCTTCATTGATAACAACTTTTATCGTAGAGTACGTTGGTGAATTTTTAATAATACGATAGCCTACAAAAGGTGCAAACTCCATAGATCGAATTGTACTTTCTTGGTGTCCACCTTTACGCGCATCTTCAATATACATACCATCTTTCATAGCAAGTTCCATCGCTTGCGTAATAGTGCCATTGATTTTAACATAATAAATTCTCTCCAAGTCTCCATGCATAAGAGCGGAGACAACACTTGGAGAATCTGAAAGCAGTAACAATCCTTCACTTGCAAAATCAAGTCTTCCCACACTAATATAGTGCGAAAATCGTTGAGGCAATGTGTCGTAAATTGTTTTTCGTCCACGATCATCTTTTTTACTAACTAATTCACCTTTTTGTTTGTGATAGACGATTACTGAGTACTGGCTTTTTTCAAACAGTACATTCCCTTTAATCTCTATCCTATTTTTTAATGTTGCTTTTGTGGCTAAGTCTTCGACAACTTTTCCATCAACTTTAACATACCCTTGTTTGATTAGTTCATCTGCTTCCCTACGCGAATAGTGTGTATTGTGCGAGATGAGTTTATTAAGTCTGGTTAATTCCATTATTTTATTCCTGCTTCCACTAAATCGTGGATATGTAATACCCCTTCAAGTATGCCATCTTTATTGGTCACAACAAGAAGCTGTATTTTGTATTGTTCAATTAACGCAAGTGCATCACTGGCTAAAAGGCTTGAGTTATCTAATTTTTTTGGATTTTTAGTTGCATAATTATAAGCCAATGTATTCATTGAAAAATCATCACGCATTAGAGCCCTACGTAAATCACCATCACTAAGAACAGCTAATAATTTATGGCTACTATCAGTGATTAAGACATTTCCTAACCGTCCTTCACTCATTGCTACAATAGCCTCTTTAAGAGAAGTCTGCTGAGTAACGATTGGTAAATTTTGTGTCAGCATTAAATCTTTAACTTTTACAAACAAACGCCTACCTAAACTTCCCCCTGGATGAAAAGAGGCGAAATCCTCTTTTTGAAAATTTTTCTGCTTCATGAGGCAAACTGCTAACGCATCTCCAAGGGCGAGTGTGAGTGTCGTTGATGTTGTTGGTGCAGCATCAAGCGGGCATGCTTCTTTATTGACGTGTAAAGGTAAAAATACATCACTATAACGCCCTAACGAAGAATTTATGGATTTAGCCATACCAATTAGTGGAATATCAAAACGTTTGATATGTGGCAATATTTTTATCAGTTCTTCACTTTCACCACTATAACTAATTGCTAACACTGCATCATCCTTACCGATCATCCCTAAATCACCGTGCATCGCTTCAGTTGGGTGCAAGAAAAAACTACTTGTGCCAGTACTGGCTAACGTTGCAGCTATCTTTGCACCAATAAGCCCACTTTTGCCGACACCTGTCACAATTAATTTCCCTTTAATTCCTGCTACCAGCTGAGTTGCTTCTTTCATCTCTTCGCCAATCAATGTTGCCGCGTGTAAAAGTTCTTTCGCTTCTAGCTCTAATACTTCTTTAGCTATTTTAATAAAATCATTCATCTAATTTCCTACATCATAAATATTGTTGGGACAATAGTTGGATATTTTTTCATTTGACGATAGATATGTTTACGTACCACTTGTCTGACTTCATTTTCTAATGCTCTTGCATTTTCAAGGAGCTCTTTTTTCGCATTTATAACAAACTGATCAATAACACCTTCCATCTCTATAGAAAACGCTTTATCATCTTTGTCAGGTACTAAACCATAACTAATAATCTTAGGTTTTGAAATCAACTTATGCTCACTTTTATCTAACTGAATGACTAACATAACAAGACCTGAGTCAGCCAATTTTTGCCTATCAATAACAACATCGTCAGCAATTTGTTCATTAATCTGATTGTCGATGAATACTTTGCCTGTTTTCACCGTTTTGATTTTTTTCATATACTTTGCACATACTTCAATCTGGTCACCATCACTCATTAGCACAATATTGCGCTCTGGAATGCCACACTGCATCGCTGTTTCTTTATGTTTTGTAATATGATTGTACTCTCCGTGTACAGGTAAAAAGTACTTTGGTTTAACTAAACGCAAGATCAGTTTTTGCTCTTCTTGTGCCGCGTGACCACTCACGTGTATTTCGCTAAAGTCTTGATACGCAACATTTGCTCCACTTTTAAGGAGGAAGTTAAGCACTTTTGAAACACTTCCTTCATTGCCTGGAATTGCTTTAGCGGATATAATTATCTGATCCGTTGACTTAATTTTCACATGACGATGTTCATCTGTTGCCATACGATATAAAGCGCTCATTGTTTCGCCTTGACTACCTGTTGTCACAATTAAAACATCTTTGTCTGGAAATTTATTGACTTCATGAGGATCGATAAAGATACTTTTGTCAAATTCTATATACCCTAAGTCAATTGCTGTAAAAAGATTTCTTTCCATTGAACGACCAATAACACATACTTTTCGACCATATTTTAACCCATAATCAATGGCTTGATACACCCTATGGATATTCGAGGAAAAGGTCGACATAATGACCCTTCCTTTTGCTTTAGAAAAAATAGAATCAAATGTTTTACCGACAGTACTTTCGCTACGAGTAATGCCTTCTTTGTAAGAGTTTGTGCTATCGCTCATCAAACATAAAACTCCTTTTTCACCATAATCCGCAAATCGGTGCAAATCTGTCACAAAACCATCAATAGGCGTATGATCTATTTTAAAATCCCCTGTATGAAGAATTGTTCCAGCTTCTGTAGTAATGGCAATAGAAGAGGCATCAATAATAGAGTGTGTAATATGAATCCACTCGATTTGAAATTCGCCAATTGTATATATTTTACGCTTTTCCACTGGTCTAAAAAACTTTTTATGCCCCTTTAGTCCATGCTCGACAAATTTATTGGATTGCATTCCTAAAGGTAAAGGTGTTGCGTATAATGGAAACTGCATCTCTTTGAAAAGATACGATACTGCGCCGATATGGTCTTCATGGGCATGCGAAATAATAATTCCAGCTATTTTTTTCTTAATTTGTCGCAAATAGCTAAAATCTGGTACTAAAATATCGACTCCATGCATATCTTCACTTGGAAAACTCATCCCCACATCTAAAACAATTGCTGATGTATCAGTTTCAAAGACACAAATATTTCCGCCAATTTCACCTAATCCACCTAATGGAGTAATTTTGATTTTGCCTTTTGTGGTTTGCTCAATTGCCCCAAAACGATTGAGCCTATCTTTGTGCATCTTTTGATTAGCATCAATGGCTTTTTTCATCTCTCGTTGCCATGCTTCATTGCCTTCTATTGAACTTGTCTGTGGCTTGTTGTTGCTTCGACGCTTTTTATTATTTGGCTTAGGTGCAGTGTTGTTTGCTACTGCTGTAGCCTCTGTAGCAGGCAAGTTGTTATTTGTATTAGTATTTGCTTGTTTTTTATTGTTCGAATGGTTATGAGAGCGTGGTGGTCTATGTTTATTTTCAGCTTTTGGCTGATTTTCGACTACTGGTTTTTGCTCACTTGGATTCTGTTGTGTTGTTATCTCTTTTTCTTGCATCATTCAACCTTAATTTTTTAAATAGTAGATGATGAGACAAGACGCTCAGTTCATGAGGACGAATCGTTATAGGAAGGTTTTCATCGTGCATAATCTCCTGCACAACTGCTTTATCAAACTCAGAAGAGATATTTCTTAACCAAGTTTTTCGAGGACTTTGAAATGAAGCGCGCAAATAGCGTTTAAACTTTTGCAATTGCTCATTAGATTCAAAAATACCAGAAAATTTTCCTTCTATAAACTCTTTTTGTTTGTCAATTTTAAGAACTGCCGACACCACTTTAGGTTGTGGATCAAACGACTCAGGTGGAACATCAAAGAGCAACGCGGCATTGCCAATACTCTGTGTCAGAATCGCTAAAGAGGTAAACTCTTTTGTTTTTGGAAGTGCAACAAACTTTTGTGCAACCTCTTTTTGGACCATTACTGTCATTGATTTACAGTTTTGATCTTCCAATGCTTCCAAAATAATTGTCGTTGCAATATAATAGGGTAAATTCGCAACCAAATCGTATGGCTCATCACTAAGTGAACCTTTTTGGAATTGCTTTAATACATCAGTTTGTACCAATGTGAACTTACACTCGTCTATCGTTTTTGCAAATGTTTTTCTTAAATAAACGCACAAATCTTCATCGACCTCATAGGCTGTTAAAGGCTTTACCTCTAACAACTTTTGCGTCAAATCACCTAATCCAGGCCCAATTTCAATCAGTTTTCTTTCATTACGGGGCATCGATTGGATGATTTTACTTAGGATTGTTGTAT
The DNA here is from genome assembly GCA_028693565.1 of Sulfurospirillaceae bacterium. Classification (GTDB taxonomy): domain Bacteria; phylum Campylobacterota; class Campylobacteria; order Campylobacterales; family Sulfurospirillaceae; genus Sulfurospirillum. The sequence goes on from JAQUVE010000060.1 coordinate 11,939, forward strand.
CTTTTAAAAAGTTTTGGCCAAATTTCTTTTTTGCCTCTATCAAATTTGTACCCTATGTTTCTAAGTTTGAGCGATTATACCTTATCAATACTTACAAAAGAGTTATGCTGAATACTATTGAGTATTTTCAGAAGAATTTTCTTATACTTTTGGTATCATCTTCTCTATCTTCTTACATATAAAGAGAGTGTTATGGATTATTTTGCAAAACGTATTATTCCATGCCTAGATGTTAAAAATGGGCGTGTTGTTAAAGGTGTTAACTTTGTTGGCTTGAAAGATGCTGGCGATCCTGTTGAAATTGCTAAACGTTATAATGAAGAGGGTGCAGATGAGCTCACTTTCTTAGACATTACGGCCAGTCATGAGAAACGTGACACAATAGTTGATATTGTTGAGAAGGTAGCAAAAGAAGTGTTTATCCCATTAACCGTAGGAGGAGGTATACGTAAGCTTGATGATATTTATCGCTTACTGAATGTTGGGTGCGATAAAGTTAGCGTCAACTCTCCTGCAATCCAAAATCCTCAATTCATTGATGAATCATCTAAACGTTTTGGTTCGCAATGTATTGTTGTCGCAATTGATGCTAAAAAAACAGGTGATTCTTGGAATGTATTTATCAATGGAGGACGTATTGATACGGGTATTGATGCCCTTAGCTGGGCCAAGGAGGCTCAAGAGAGAGGTGCAGGAGAGATATTGCTTACCTCTATGGATTGTGATGGCTCAAAGAGTGGCTACGACATTGCTTTAACTTCTCAAATGAGTCAATTGCTAGATATTCCTGTGATAGCCAGTGGTGGTGCAGGAACTATGGAACATATTAAAGATGCTTTTGTAAACGGTGCCGATGCAGCGCTTGCCGCATCAATTTTCCATTTCAAAGAAATCGATATTATGGATTTAAAACGATACCTCAAGCAAGAGGGAATTGCAGTACGCTTATGATATTATGTGCTGGCAAAAGTGAATCATTTGACTTTGCGCGTCCTATAGGAATAGGGCTTATTGAAGCGGCTATGACACTGACTCAATTAGTTGTAGAGGAAAAACCCTCTTTTCTTTTCTTTGTTGGTACTGCTGGAAGTTATGGGAATTTATCTTTATTTGACACCGTTAAAACATCAAAAGCATCTAATATCGAATTGGGTTTTTTAGATAATCTATGCTATTCGCCTATCGAAGCATTTGTAGAAACATCTTTTCCACATGTTTCACGTGGAACAACTCATCCCAATCTGATTGTTAATTCAAGCAATTATATAACAACTGGCGTTGACCATGCTCGCAAAATGCTCTCTCTAGGCATTGACCTTGAAAATATGGAGTTTTATGCTATTCTTTGTGTTGCACAAAGATTCAATCTTCCTGCTTCAGGATTTTTTGTTATTACCAATTTTTGTGATGCTAATGCTCATCATGATTTTATCTCAAACCATAATCATGCAAAAGATATTATTGCACAGCACGTTGAAAAAAATTTAAAAATTTGAGAGAAATATGGCAAAAATTAATATTTTAGACCTTAGTAAAGAAGAGCTTTCTGAGCTCATCAGACCTTCATTCAGAGCAAAACAGATATATCAATGGATCTATCAAAAATATGTTACCTCATTTGATGCTATGAAAAATCTTCCTAGTGAACTTAAGAAAACTTTGGAAGAAAGTTATATTTTAAATCCGCTTAAAATTATTAGACTCGAACAAAGCGCTGATGGTAGTAAAAAATATCTCTTTGCTTTATTAGATGGAAATACTGTTGAATCCGTTCTTTTACCAATGAAAAAAGAGCAAGTTGATGAAGATGGCAAACTCGTTCATCATACAAAATACACTATTTGTATTTCAAGCCAAGTGGGTTGTAAAATTGGATGTGCCTTTTGCCTCACAGGGAAAGATGGCTTTAAACGCAATTTAACAGCTGGTGAAATCACTTCCCAAGTGCTGATGATTAAAAGAGATAATAATATTGCTGAAAACAGACGAGTAAATATTGTCTATATGGGTATGGGAGAGCCACTTGATAATCTTGAAAATGTCAGCAAAGCTGTTAAGATTTTCAGCGACATTGATGGATTAAGTATCTCAACACGAAGACAAACCATTTCCACAAGTGGGTTAAGTAGTCAAATAGAAAAGTTAGGTAATATGGATCTTGGTATTTTATTAGCCATTTCACTTCATGCCGTCGATGATGTTTTACGTCAAAAATTAATGCCAATCAATAAAGCCTACAATATTGAATCAATCATCAATGCCGTAAAAGCTTTTCCAATTGATACACGAAAACGTGTTATGTTTGAATACCTCGTCATGAAAGGCATCAATGATGATCAACAAAGTGCTAAGAAGTTAGTCAAATTATTACATGGCATTAAATCAAAAGTTAATCTCATCTATTTCAATCCTCACCATGGCAGTGAGTTTCAACGTCCAAATGAAAAAGATGTTGTTGCTTTTCAACAATATCTTGTAGACCATGGTGTTTTGTGTACTATCCGTCAATCTAAAGGCTTGGATATTAGTGCAGCATGTGGTCAACTTAAAGACAAGGAGCAATTAAATGGAAAGTGTTGATTTAGCTGAAGTAGGTTTTTTAATAGCTGTTATTATTATAGGTGTCGGAGGAATGATCGTCGTTCTATTTAGAAAATGAGAAGGTCTTTACCTATAAAGACCTTTTAACGCTACTGTGCTATCCACTTCGTACAGCTTATTTCTTTTGAATCCAAAAAAATCTTACCCACAAAAATATCACCTTTTTTAAATGAACCTACGCCTTTAGGTGTACCACTCATGATAATATCGTTATCTATTAGTGTTGAAAATGTGCTGATTTCTGCTAACATTGTTTCTGGTTTGTAAATCATCAATCCAATATTTCCCTCTTGTATTAATTGATCATTAATACATAACTCCATTGATAACCTATCAATATCATTAGGGTTAATATTGACAAACTT
>JAQUVE010000061.1 GCA_028693565.1 Sulfurospirillaceae bacterium
AAAACAGCAAGCCGTGGTGCGAATGGTCAAAAATCTCGTACAGGCTATAAGCGTAAAAGAGGATTTGAAGGTGGACAGCAGCCGCTTCAAAGACGTTTACCAAAAGTAGGTTTTACCACTAAAATTGTAAAACCATATATTATTAACATAGATAAAATTAAAGCGGTTGCAGAATTGGCTGAAATTACAATGGATAATATCAGAGCGGTTCATAAAATCGGTAGTAGTGTTACGACAGTGAAATTAATTGGAGCAGGAGCTAAAGAGCTTGCTAGCAAGATTAAAGATGAAAACGTAATATATACTGGAATGGATAAATGAGCCAAGATCTTACAAAGAAGATTTTAGTTACTTTAGGATTTATATTTGCATATAGGATACTGGCATATGTGCCAGTTCCTGGTGTAAATTTAGATGTAATTAAAGAATTCTTCGACTCTAATAGCTCAAATGCTTTAGGTATGTTCAATATGTTTAGTGGAAATGCCGCTCAACGTTTGAGTATCATATCTTTAGGAATTATGCCTTATATTACTGCTTCCATTGTTATGGAACTCCTTGCAGCAACCTTTCCCGCTTTAGGCAAAATGAAGAAAGAACGTGATGGTATGGTGAAATACATGCAAATCATTCGTTACGCGACGATAGGTATTACACTTATACAAGCCGTTGGTGTTTCTGTGGGACTAGGTGGATTAACAGGGCGTTCAGGTGAAAGTGCTGTTATGATTGACATGACTACTTTTACGGCTTTAGCAGCAGGTAGTATGCTAACGGGAACAATGTTACTTATGTGGATTGGTGAACAAATTACACAACGTGGTATTGGCAATGGTATCAGTTTGATTATTTTCGCTGGTATTGTTTCAGGTATTCCTCACGCAATTGGTGGAACCATTAATTTAGTTAATACTGGTGAGTTGAATTTTTTGGTTGTCATTGGTATTTTAGTAGTAATTCTTGCAACTGTAGGTTCAATTATCTATGTTGAAATGGGAGAAAGAAGGATTCCTATCTCTTATTCCCGAAAAGTGGTGTTACAAAACCAACATAAGCGTATCATGAACTATGTTCCTATTAAACTCAATTTAAGTGGTGTTATTCCTCCTATTTTTGCAAGTGCAATTTTGATGTTCCCATCAACAATTATGCAAGCAAGTACAAATCCAATTGTTCGCTCAATTCATGATTTTTTAAATCCAAATAGTTATGTTTTTAACGTGCTAACATTTTTATTTGTTATCTTCTTTGCTTATTTTTATGCTTCGATTGTTTTTAATGCAAAAGATATCTCCGAAAATCTTAAGCGTCAAGGTGGCTTTATCCCAGGTGTAAGACCTGGTGAAAGTACTGCTTTGTTTTTAAATGAAGTTGCAGGACGTCTGACTCTTTGGGGTTCTATTTACCTAGGTCTTATCTCAACATTACCTTGGGTGCTTGTCAAAGTAATGGGTGTCCCATTTTACTTCGGCGGTACCGCTGTTTTAATTGTTGTTCAAGTAGCCCTCGATACGATGCGTAAAATTGAAGCCCAGATGTACATGAACAAATATGAAACATTGAGTGCCGTAGGTCTTTAATGGCAATTACAATTAAAAAGCCACAAGAGATTGAAAAACTTTTTGTAGCGAATAATATTGTTGCTAAAACATTAGATTACTTAGCTTCAAACATTCACCCAGGACTTAGCCTAAAAGAGCTAAATTCCATGGGTGAATCTTATATTCAAAGTTTAGGAGCAAGACCAGCGTTTAAAGGTTTGTATGGCTTTCCTGCAGGAGTTTGTACTTCTGTTAATGAGGTAATCATTCATGGAATTCCTACCGAATACAAGCTTCAAGTTGGCGACATTATTGGCCTTGATATAGGTACAGAAATTGGCGGTTGGTATGGTGATTCTGCTATAACCTTAGGGGTTGGAGAAATTTCTAAGGATGATGAAGCACTGATTGCGTGTGCAAAAGATGCCTTATATTTTGCTATTGATATTATTGAACCTGAGATGCGTTTTAAAGAATTAGCGTATGAAATTGAAAAATTTATTATTGCGCGAGGCTTTGTTCCTTTACGTGGTTTTTGTGGTCATGGCATTGGCAGAAAACCACATGAAGAACCTGAAATTCCTAATTATTTAGAAGGAAGTAATCCCAAAAATGGTCCTAAGATTAAAAATGGGATGGTTTTTTGTATCGAACCAATGATTTGCCATAAAGATGGGACTCCCAGAATTTTGGATGATAAGTGGTCAGTTGTTTCAGTAGATGGTCAAAGAGGAAGCCATTATGAGCATACTGTGGCAATAATAGATGGCAAAGCTCAAATATTATCCAGAGTATAAATTTCAATCAAAAACTATGGTAGACGCTTAGCAAAGAGTGTAATGATACTTTTTGCTAAATGTCCTTTTAAAAGCAGTAGATCAACGTAGGTAAGTGTATTGTTATAAGAGTGTCATTAATGTTAGATTTGGTATGGGAGGTAAAATGGCAAAAGATGATGTTATTGAGATTGATGGCAAAGTGATTGAAGCACTTCCCAATGCAACGTTTAAAGTAGAAGTGCAGAACAGCCATGTGATCTTGTGTCACATTGCGGGTAAGATGAGGATGCATTATATTAAAATAATGCCAGGTGATACCGTTAAGGTCGAGTTAACTCCGTATAGTTTAGATAAAGGTCGTATAACTTACCGATATAAGTAATCTATTAGCTTAAATTGTGTATAATATGCCCCTTTTGTAAAGCTGTGTGAAGAATAATTGAAAAAGAACCACTGTTTTTTCAATTGTTGGTTTGAGATACATCATCAAACCTGTGACAGTTTAACTCAAAATTCCAGTGGAAAAAAAGTTCAGGAGTCACAATGAAAGTACGACCTTCTGTAAAGAAGATGTGCGATAAGTGCAAAGTGATTAAACGAAAAGGTATCGTTAGAGTCATTTGCGTAAATCCAAAACACAAACAGAGACAAGGATAAGCATGGCAAGGATTGCAGGTGTAGACCTTCCAATGAAGAAGAGAGTAGAGTATGCTTTAACATATATCTACGGAATAGGTTTGACAAGTTCTAGAGCTATTTTAACAGCGACTGGAATTTCATTTGACAAAAGAGTACATGAGCTCAGTGAAGACGATGTTGCTGCTATTCGTAAAGAGATCCAAGCAGGGTTCCCTGTCGAAGGTGATCTTCGTAAAAAAGTGGCTATGGACATTAAAGCATTGATGGATATGGGAAGCTATAGAGGTCTTAGACATAGAAAAGGCTTACCAGTTCGAGGTCAAAAAACGAAAACGAATGCGCGTACCCGTAAAGGTAAAAAACGCACCGTTGGCGCTAAAGCTAAATAACGCAGTCTCAAAGGGAATCAGATGGCAAAAAGAAAAGTAGTACGCAAAAAAGTTGTTAAGAAAAATATTGCAAAAGGTATTATCTATATCTCTGCAACATTTAATAACACTGTCGTAACTGTTACCGATGAGATGGGAAATGTTATTGCATGGAGCAGTGCAGGAAGTTTGGGCTTTAAAGGTAGTAAAAAATCTACTCCTTATGCCGCGCAACAAGCCGTAGAAGATGCACTCACTAAAGCAAAAGAGCATGGTCTCAAAGAAATCGGTATCAAAGTGCAAGGACCAGGAAGTGGTCGTGAAACAGCTGTAAAAAGTGCAGGTTCAACAGAGGGAATTAAAGTATCTTTCTTAAAAGATATTACGCCTCTACCACACAATGGTTGTAGACCTCCAAAAAGAAGAAGAGTTTAATTCTAGCTATAGAATTTTACCATTTGTAAAAAAACAAAATAATTTTTTCGTTTATGCAATAGATTAGGAGAAAAGATGGCGAGATATAGAGGACCAGTCGAAAAGCTCGAGAGAAGACTTGGTGTCAGCTTAGCCCTTAAAGGTGAGCGCAGACTTGCTGGCAAAAGTGCGTTAGATAAGCGCCCATATGCCCCAGGACAGCATGGTCAAAGAAGAGCAAAAATTAGCGAGTATGGCCTTCAGCTAAGAGAGAAGCAAAAAGCTAAATTTATGTATGGAGTTTCTGAAAAACAGTTCAGACGAATTTTTGATGAAGCAGCAAGAAGAGATGGTAATACAGGTACAAACTTGGTATTATTAATTGAAAGAAGACTTGATAATGTTGTTTACCGCATGGGTTTTGCAACAACAAGGCGTTTCGCTCGTCAATTAACAACACACGGACACATTTTAGTGAATGGCAATAAAGTAGATATTCCTTCATATATGGTTCGCGCTGGTGATAAAGTGGAAGTATGTGAAAAATCTAAAAATAATGCACAAATCAAGCGTGCTCTTGAGTTGACTCAACAAACAGGTATTGTCCCTTGGGTTGATGTTGAAAGAGATAAAGCGATGGGCGTATTTACACGTATTCCAGAAAGAGAAGAAGTAGTTATTCCGGTTGAAGAAAGATTAATCGTTGAGCTATACTCTAAATAATTAAGTAGGTAGCATATGAAAAAAATCAATACATCAGCTTACATGCCAACGGAGATTGAAGTAGAAACAATTGCAACTAATAAAGTTCAAGTTTCTGCTTTCCCTTTTGAATCAGGATTTGCTGTAACATTAGCACATCCATTACGACGATTACTTTTAAGTAGTACAGTGGGTTCAGCACCAACGGCTGTAAAAATAGATGGTGTAACCCATGAGTTTGATAGCATGCGTGGTATGCTTGAAGATGTTGCTCTTTTTATCATTAACCTAAAAAATATGCGTTTTAAAATCAAAGGTGATGAAAAACGTGTAGAGGTTAACTACTCATTCTCTGGCCCTAAAGAGATTAAAGGTAGTGATCTTTCAAACGCTTTAGTTGATGTGGTGACACCTGAGGGTTATTTAGCAACAATCAATGAAGACGCAGAGTTCAACTTCTCTTTAATTATTGAAAAAGGAATAGGGTATGTTCCAAGTGAAATTATTAGAGAGATTGTAGGTGAAGACTATATTGCACTTGATGCTTTCTTCACACCTGTAAAAAAAGCAGTTTATGATATTGAAAATGTCTTGGTAGAAGATAATCCAAATTATGAAAAAATTGTATTTACAATTGAAACAGATGGTTTGATTTCTCCTATTGAAGCATTTAAAAATGCCTTGGAAGCTATGTATTCTCAAATGTCAGTTTTCAATGGTATCTTAGATATCGCCGTTACACCTAAAACAGAGACTTTAGGTGAAAACGTTGAACTAGCAAAACTGCTACAGAGTATTGAAGAGTTAAATCTTAGTGCACGTAGCTTTAACTGTTTAGATAGAGCTGAGGTAAAATATATCGGTGAACTCTCGTTAATGAGTGAACTTGAGCTTAAAAACCTTAAAAATCTAGGCAAAAAATCTTTAGAAGAGATTTTGCAAGTCATGGAAGAGAGTGGCTATCCTGTAGGATTTAGCTTTTCGGAAGAGACAGCAAGTCAACTTAAGAAAAAAATTGAAGATTTAAAATCTGAAGCCAACGAGGGTTAATTTATGAGACATAAGCACGGATACAGAAAGCTTGGTCGTACATCTTCACACAGAGGCGCTTTGTTGAAGAATATGGCTATTGCTATCATTAAATATGAAAAAATCGAAACAACAGTTCCTAAAGCAAAAGAGCTTAGAGGGTTTGTTGAAAAATTGATTACAAAAGCAGGTGTTGGTGGTGATCATGCACACAAAACAATTTTTGCTGCACTTCAAGATAAAGAATGCACTAAAAAATTAGTGAATGAAATTGCTCCAAAATACGTTGAGAGAAATGGTGGTTACACTCGTATCATCAAAACTCGTCTTAGAAAAGGCGATGCAGCGCCAATGGCTTTTTTAGAGCTCGTATAACGCTTATATTTTGTTTGGAAGCCTTTGCGCTTCCAAACCTCTTTTCCTCCCTTCATATCGCTTTAAACTTATTTTGAGTTTTGAGATTAAGTCATTTTTAACGCAAACTATTGTTAAATTAGATACTTTTGCTATAGGAGATTAAATGATACCGTTTACCGATGAAGAATTACTCCCTGTTGTTGAAAAATCACTTGAAAAAATTAAGCCAATGTTGGCACTTGATGGTGGTGGGTTGACTTTATTAAAAATTAAAGATGGACGTATTTTTGTACAATTACAAGGAGCATGCCAAGGCTGTGCCTCAAGTGGACAAACGTTAAAATATGGCGTTGAGAGACAATTACGTATTGATATCCATCCTGAAATTGAAGTGATTAATGTTATGCCAGGAATGGAAAATGAAATTGAGGGGTTGATAGACTGATGGCTGATTACCTAGAACAAGGAATTACCGTTTTTTTTGAAAAAAAATTTAAGGAAGCAATGCATTTTTTTTCCCTAGAGTTAAGCCAAAATCCACTTTCTCAACAAGCTAGAATAGGTGCTATTTTATCAGATATGGCATTGAGCACTGAAGATCAAGCCTTGGCATTATTTGAGTATTACCTTGTTAATAAAGAAAATGGTACAGAAAATTGTGAAGAGATGATTGAAGAGATTGTGAGTGCTGTAGAAAATCAGTTAGATCCTATAACAAACCTTTTTTCTCATAGGAGTTTTGAAGATAAAATTAATGCTGAAAATGGTATCCGATATGAAGATTTTCTTGCACTAATCAAGTCACGAGGCACTTTCAAAGAAGCTTTTGAGGATATTATGTTTTCAACAAAAGTCATTATTTCAAAGAAAGAAGATTTTGTTGATTTCTTGGCACAGTTGATTGACAATGGCTTTGAAGAAATCTCACTGAACTATTTAGAGAGTGCTGTTTCAATTTTCCCGAATGATGAGCAATTATTGTCGCTTATCAAAAAAGTACATAAATAAGAGTTCTCTTGAAAATAGATATACTTAACCAACCCCCTTTTCTCTATGTGACCGATAATTCAAATGATTGTAATGCCCATAGTATTTTTTTATGCACAGATCAAAATAAAGCTTATGAGCATGAAGCCAGGGCAAATGGTTGTTCTAATATTATTACAGCCAAAGAGTGTTTAGATCTTTTGGGTATTTCTGATAAAATAAAAATTATCGGAATTACAGGGACAAATGGTAAAACAACAACCGCTGCTGCTATTTATTCTATTCTTTTAGATTTAGGCAAAAAGGTTGGGCTACAAGGAACACGAGGCTGTTTTATTAATGAGCAGAAAGTTGAAGACAAAAGTCTTACAACACCTCCTATTTTACAAACTATTCATCATCTAAAACTGGCTGTTGAAGAAAATTGTGAATATTTTGTGATGGAAGTTAGTTCTCACGCTATTGTACAAAACCGTATTGATGGACTTACCTTTACATTAAAAATTTTAACAAATATTACGCAAGATCATCTTGATTTTCACAAAAATATTGATGCTTATATTGCTGTTAAAAGCAGTTTTTTTAGTGATGAAACGCTTAAACTAATCAACAAAGATGAAAATAAAATTAGATTTAACCGCACAAATTGTATGACCTATGGTATTGAAAATCCAGCAACTTACAAGATATTAGCTTATGCGCTAAAAGATGGCATTAGTGGTGCATTAGCAAAAATTGATAAGGTTTATGATTTTACATCTTCGTTACATGGTTTTTTTAATCTTTATAATCTTTTGAGTGCTATTGCAGCAGTAGATATGCTCGATGTTGCAAAAATGGAAAAAATTTGTGAGGTTGTTGAGCACTTTGCTGGCGTTGAAGGTCGTATGGAAGTTGTGAGTACAGAGCCTTTAGTTATTGTTGATTTTGCACATACTCCTGATGGTATGGAAAAAGTACTTGATAGTATGAAAGATAAAGACATTATTGTAGTTTTCGGTGCAGGTGGCGATAGAGATCGTACAAAACGTCCGAAAATGGGGATGATCGCACAGCGTTTTGCAAAAAAAGTCGTTGTTACCAGTGATAATCCGCGTACTGAAAATCCCGATATAATCATCAATGAAATTTTAGCAGGCATGAAGGTCGATAATGCTATTTGGGTCGAGAAGGACCGTTTAAAAGCTATTCATAAAGCACTGCAATGGCGAGAACATAATGAGATAGTGATAATCCTTGGAAAAGGGGATGAAACCTACCAAGAAGTTAATGGTCAAAAATTTGCGTTTGATGATAGGGTTGTAGTAAGAAGCCTATTAAGTCAAATAGGGTAAAATACCAAATATCTCCTTATATGAGATGAAAATGTTAAAGAGGATAAAAAGCGATGACGCTTGATATGTTATACAGCAAAATTCACAGAGCAACAGTGAGCGATGCTAATTTAAATTATGTAGGTTCCATTACAATAGATAAAGAATTGATGGTGGCCGCAAAATTACGGGTGGGTCAAAAAGTTGAAATTGTTAATATCAATAATGGAGAGCGATTTTCAACGTATGTGATTGAAGGCGTTGCAGGTAAAAGAGATATTTGCTTAAATGGCGCAGCAGCAAGAAAAGCCCATGTGGGTGATAAGATTATCATTATTGCATATGCTAGTATGAGTGAACAAGAGATCGAAATATTTAAACCATCTGTTGTTTTAGTGGATGAACATAATAAAATTACAGAAGTTAGAGATTATATATAATGTTTGAAAATTTTGATTTATCTCAAATGGGTGCAATGCTTGAAGAGGCTAATAAACAAGCCAAAAAGATGCAAGAAGATGCAAATAATAAAGAATTTACAGCTAAAAGTGGTGGTGGGCTTGTCCGTGTCAGTATGAATGGCAATGCTGAGATTATTGATATAACAATTGATAATTCACTTTTAAATGATAAAGAATCCCTTCAAATTTTGCTTATGAGTGCTGTTAATGACGTTATCAAAATGGTAGAAGAGAATAAAAAATTAGCTACGACTCAAATGCTTTCGAGCATTGGAGGTTTTGGTCCAAAAATCTAAGGAGAAGGGTTATGGTACGTTTGCTCTTATTGTTGTTTATGGCCTGTCAAGTCGCGGTGTTTGCTCAGTCTGAAACAGTTCCCGTAGAACATAGTGACTCACAGACACAACAGCCCGTTATAGCACCAGGTAAAACAGAATTTATTTATCCGGATTTTTCGCAATGCTATGAAAAAAACAGCAAATCAATTGTCTATTTTGGGAAGACTCGTGCCGTTGCCATTGATGAACATAGAGCTATAGCATACTCGAAAGAGAGGCCTACCGTTGCTTTTGTCAAATACGATTATCTTTCACATCTTTACCTTTTTGAAACACCTAAAAAGCTAACTCCTATTAAACTCAAACCTACCTCTGAACTAAAGCCAGGAGAGTGGCTTGGTAGTATGACAGAGAATTCATTGATAGTGGTTAATGTCTCTAAAAAATCAAACACTATTTATGGACTCTTTGAGCATAGTGGACGAGGTGAAGTTAATAGTATTATAGGTGGTTTATGCTGTGAAATGATGGGCCTTGGTATTGGAGATAAATATTTTATAGGCTCAGAAGGATTACAGAAATTCCTCTCTTCTAAAGAGGCTTCTTATGAAGCGCTAGGTGCAAGATTGGAAGAGAATAATGAGAGTATTCTAGTAAGCTATGTAGATGTTAATAATAAACATACAAAGCTTAAAGAGGGTGATAAGATTTTAGCCCTTAATGGTAAAAAAGTGAAAACACTTTTGGATGTTCAATCTGCATTAAATGCTTCGTTGAAGTCTCAAAAACTTAGTGGACAGATTCAACGTGATAAAGGATGGATAGAAGAAAATATTTTAGCGATTGCTCCCAAAATTATTAAAAAAGTTCCAGTCAAGAAAATAGGGTATGCGGAAACAAAAGGCTTCAAATTAGATAATAATCTGAAGTTAAGTTCGGTACCAAGAGGCTCATTTGCAGAACAAAGTGGCCTTAAAATGGGCGATAGGCTAATTCAAATAGATGATACTAAAATTGATAAAATAGCCGATGCTGACTTTTATTTGGAAAAATCACATGAAAAAGAGAATAATTTACTGTTTGAACGTGATAATTTTCAGTTTTTTATTACACTAAAACGTTAAATATAGAGGCTTCCTTTGAGATCAAATCAAGAACTACTTAATCTATTTGAAAATTTTTTATCAAACCATTTGCCATGTGCTACGAGTTTTCATCCTCACTTTGAAAAGGCATTAAGTGAAATGTTGGATGTTGGTGGAAAACGCTTTCGTCCATTGTTACTGCTCAGTGTGGTTGAGAGTATTCATCCCTTATTGGTAGAAAATGCTTTACACGTAGCTTTAGGTGTTGAGATGATGCACACTTACTCACTGATCCATGATGATCTTCCGTGTATGGATAATGCGCCACTTCGAAGAGGCCATCCAACTCTACATGTAAGCTATGATGAAACAACAGCGGTATTGGTAGGAGACGCACTCAATACGCACGCTTTTTATTGCATTGCAAATGCACCAATCAGTGCTGAGATAAAAATTAAATTGGTTTCTTTACTTGCGAATGATGCTGGTATAGATGGTATGGTATTAGGTCAGGCGATAGATTGTTTTTTTGAAGATAAACTGTTAACTGTTGAAGAGCTAAGTTTTCTACATGTGCACAAAACAGCAAAGCTTATTGCAGCATCTTTGGCTATGGGAGCACTGATTTGTGAGAGTGAAAAGCAAAGCTATGAAGCACTGTATCAATTTGGTCTTAAACTTGGTCTTTTATTTCAAGTACAAGATGACATTATTGATGCAACACTCAGCAGCGAAGAAGCGGGTAAACCAACAGGTAATGATGGGCACAAAAACTCTTTTGTTAACTTATTGGGACTTGAAGGTGCTCAAAAAGAAAAAGAGAAACTTCTGTTAGAGCTTGATATAGAGCTAAATAAACTTGATGTTATTTTAGCGCAAAAGCTCAAAAGTATCGTAGATGATTATTTTAAACACTAAAAGGTATGAGATAGATGGAAAATAAAAAAATGTTAAAAAAACAAGCGGATACAATTCGATTTTTGGCTGCGGATATGGTTCAACAAGCCAATAGTGGTCATCCAGGTGCCCCTATGGGACTTGCTGATATTGTGACAATTCTTTCACGTCATCTAAAGCACAATCCAAAAAATCCAAAATGGCTCAATCGTGATCGTTTAGTGTTTAGTGGGGGACACGCTTCGGCATTAATTTATGCGTTTTTGCACTTAAATGGATATGATTTAAGTATTGAGGATTTAAAAAATTTTAGACAACTTGGTAGTAAAACACCAGGACACCCAGAATATGGTGATGTACCAGGCGTTGAAGTGACTACTGGACCACTAGGTCAAGGCATCAGCAATGCGGTAGGTTTTGCAATGGCTGCTAAATATGCACAGGGTATTTTAAACACCGAAACGGCTCCTGTGATAGACCATAAAGTCTATTGTTTATGTGGCGATGGGGATTTGCAAGAAGGCATTAGTTATGAGGCATGCTCTTTAGCGGGGCATTTAGCCCTTGATAATTTAGTGGTTATCTATGATTCCAATGCCATTACTATTGAAGGGGATACTTCTTTAGCGTGGAGTGAAGATGTGAAACATCGATTTGAAGCGCAAGGATGGGAAGTATCGCGTATTGATGGTCATGATTATGACGAAATTAATGATGTTTTAGACCATGCTAAAGAGCAAACAAAACCTTATTTGATAATTGCTGATACCTTAATTGCTAAGGGTGCATGCAAAATGGAAGGAAGTCATCACGCTCATGGAGCACCGTTAGGGTGTGAAGAGATTACCAATTCAAAACTTAAAGCAGGATTCGATGGAGATGCCAAATTTGTTGTAGATGCTGATGTGAAAGCGCGTTTTGGATGTGCTATTGAAAAAGGCGATCTGGAAGAAGCTAAATGGAATGAAATGATAAAAACGAAACTTTCTAACGAGCAAAAAGCGTTGTTAGAACAACTTTTATCTCCTGATTTTTCTAAAATACAATGGCCTAGTTATGCTGCAGGTAGTGATGTAGCAACACGCGATAGCAATGGGAAAATTCTCAATGCTATTGCAAAAGCAATTCCAGGGTTTTTAGGAGGAAGTGCTGATTTAGGACCTTCGAATAAAAGTGAGCTTGAAGGGATGGGATGTTTCCCAGAAGGGAGAAATATTCATTTTGGTATACGTGAACATGCTATGGCAGCAATTTCTAATGCCTTGGCACTTTACGGTTTATTTATCCCTTTTAGCGCAACATTTTTTATTTTTAGCGATTATATGAAGCCTTCAGTAAGATTGGCTGCATTGATGAAGCTTAAAGCTTTTTATATATGGACGCACGATAGTATAGGTGTGGGAGAAGATGGACCAACTCATCAGCCAATAGAACAACTTAGCCAATTTAGAGCACTACCAGGATTTTATGTTTATCGCCCATGTGACGGTGTTGAAAATGTAAAAAGTTGGCAAAAGGCTCTTAGTATGCAAGCACCTGCTGCATTTATTTGCTCACGTCAAAAACTTAAAGTCCTTAAAGATGATAGAGCGTATGGCGATGTTGAGAATGGTGGTTATTTATTGAAAAAAAGAGAGAATGCAACCGTAACTTTAATGGCGAGTGGTAGTGAGGTTTATACGGCATTGCAAGTAGGATGTCTCTTATCTAAATTGGGTATTCAAGCCAATATTGTTAGCGTACCTTGTTTTGATTTATTTGTGGAGCAAGATAAGACCTATCATGAAGCTGTTATTGACACAAATACAACTACTTTTGCGATTGAGGCAAGCTCAGGTATTGAGTGGTACCGCTTTGCAGATGAAGTGATTGGTATGAATCGTTTTGGGGCTAGTGCTCCCGCTGAATTACTATTTGAAAAATTTGGCTTAACAGCGGATTCTATTACTGAAAAAATATGTGCAACACTTGGCGGCGTAACTTACCAAAAAAGTACGGGCTCAGGATGCAAGTGTTAGCATGAACAAGGTCATCATTTTTGACCTTGATGGCACACTTCTTGATACACTAGAAGATATTGCCATCAGTGCAAATTTTGCGTTAACTTCGCTTGGATTTACAGCAGAGGAAACGTCTAAGTATCGCTATTTTGTAGGGGAGGGTGTTTTCAAACTTTTTGAAAACATCTTCGTTTCTAATCCTCAACCCAAAGAGATAATCCAACAAGCTGTTCAATTTTTTGAAGATCATTATTCCAAGCAGTTTTCTCAAAATACAAAGCTTTATGAAGGTGTGAGTAAGATGCTTACTTTCCTCCAAAAAAGAGATTTTAAGATGGCTATACTTTCTAATAAACCAGATTCCTTTGTCAAAATGTGTGCTCTTAAATATTTACGACAATGGAAGTTTGACGTGGTATATGGTGCACGCGAAGGCGTGCCTAAAAAGCCTCATCCAGAGGGCGCTTTAGATATTGTAGAGCTTTTGCATGTCAAGCCAAATGAGTGCTACTATCTAGGTGATACGATGATTGATATGCAAACAGCTAATAGCGCAGGTATGATAGCGCTTGGGGCATTGTGGGGATTTAGAGACGAGGCTGAACTTAGAGAGCATGGAGCAAAGTATCTCGTAAAAACGCCCAGCGAGGTCATAAAACTCCTCGCCGAGGTTTAGATTTTAGGATTTAAACTTTTCCAGTTCATTATTAAGATTTTCTGTCATAGTATGTAAGTGTTCTGATGCTTGAGAGACATTATCAATACTTTCAACATTTTCTTTAGAGATGATATTGATTTTTTCAATTTCAGCAACAATTGCTTTAATTTTTGATGAAGTATCAATAAAATTATCAACATTGTAATGGCTTTGATCAATGGTTTTATGAATAATATTGGCGACATTATTCATTCCATCTTGAAGTTCTGAAGTAATAAGAGCAAGCGCTTGGACTTCTTGAACATTTTGAGCAATATCGGTGTTAGCATCCATAATAGATTGAACAACAACATTGATCGTTGCATCAATTTCTACCAAACTTTTTTGTGTACGTTCAGCTAGTTTTCGTACTTCATCTGCGACAACGGCAAAACCACGCCCATGCTCTCCAGCGCGCGCTGCTTCAATGGCAGCATTGAGAGCGAGTAGATTGGTTTGATCAGCAATATCACGAATGACGCCTAAAACGTTTTTGACTTCATTAGCATTATGGCTAACACCATTAAGTCTTTCCGCTAAGCTTTGCTCTTTTGCTGCAGTCGCTTGCATAGTGTTCTCAAGATGTTCTACTTTGGCTTTAACATCGCTAATGTCTTTTTGCGTATCACTGAGTGCTTTTTGTGAATCTTTAGCATTGTTGACAGAATTTTCAAGGCTTTTTACTAAAGTGATACCTTCTTCTTTGGTACTCTCTACTATTTTAGATTCGCTGTCTGCATTGCGTACAACTTCAGAAGCAGTACGTGAAAGTTCTTCAGAGATAGAAGCATTTTCATTGCTAATTGTTTTTGACTTTTTTACAATTTCATGGAGTTTTTCAATAAACTTATTGATATTATTTGAAACACGAGCAAATTCATCATTAGACGTGGTTTGAAGTCTTTGGCGAAGGTCTCCATCAGCGCTTGAAAGTTCTTCTACTACACGATTGAGTTGGTTCAAAGGTCGCAATAATGTTTTAATTAAAATAATCATTACACCGATAGAAAGTAATAGCATCACCAAGCCCAATAAAGCCAACTCTTTAATTTGCGTATCTAAAAAACCATATGCAACGGCTTTATCAAAAGTAATAGCAGGCAACCACCCAGTTTCTTTTGAGACCTTAAAGGCAAAAATTTTCGAAGATCCTTTGTACTCATACTGAACCAACCCCTCTTTTTTCCCACTAACTTCTTGGGCTATAATGGGTACAATGTTTTTAAGCTCTTTTCCGAGTAAATCTTTATTAGGGTGAGCAATAAAAATACCTTGTGTATCAAA
>JAQUVE010000203.1 GCA_028693565.1 Sulfurospirillaceae bacterium
CTGATGCACAAAAAAAAGCTGTCATTAGTACTACCGTAACCGAAAGAGTGCAATTGTGGAAACAACTTGATGTACAAGTAAAAAATGTCCAAATGATGGCACAATCTTTACAGCACCATGTCGAAGAGCTCTATAATGATTTTAGTGTAAAAGTGGAGAGTACTATTCGCCTTTCGATTAACTCTTTGGCGATTATTATCATCATAGCACTGATTTTATTGATGTTTTTCACACGATGGCTTCGAGAAGCATTTTCAAGACCTATAGAATCTATGATTCATCAGATTCATTCTATTGGTACAGGTGAGGTTGATTTGAGTAAAAAGCTCAAAATTAAATCTAAGGATGAGATAGGCACACTTTCTAAAGAGTTCAATAAACTCGTTGATACCGTTTATGGTGTCACCGTTTTTAAAAAAATCATTGAAGAAGATAATTCGTTAGAAGTTGTTTATGTGAGATTGGGTGAAGTATTTGAAAAAGAAGCTGGCATTAAAAATTACCGTATTTTTGATGTCAATACCGCCAAGGGAACAATGAATGTCGCTTACCCTCATATTTTTGACGAACATGAGCTCCTTGCTTGTAATGAAGAGATTTTGCATAATTGTACATTGTGTCGCGCTCAAAAAACGGGTCATAAAGTTTCTTCTTTCGAGTTTGAAGGCGTTTGTAAAGAGTTTATGAATGATGCGGGTAAAAAGCATGTGTGCATTCCTCTTATCGTTGCGGGACATGCGGGTGCTGTGGTTCAATTTGTTTTTGATAAAGCCAATACGCCAGAAGCAATTGAACGGGTGAATGAGCAGATATTTAAGGCAGAAAGTTACATCAAAAACTCGCTTTCTGTCATTGAAACCAAACGCTTGATGAATACGCTGAGAGAATCTTCATTGGTAGATGGACTTACAGGGCTTTATAACCGTCGCTTCTTACAAGACCATTCTAATCAAATCATTGCTAGCACATTAAGGCGTAAAAAGCAGATTAGCTTACTGATGTGCGATATGGACTATTTTAAACAAGTTAACGATAAATTTGGCCATGATATAGGTGATAATGTTCTTAAAGACACCTCTCATATCTTAAAAAAATGTGTCCGAGAATCGGATATTGTCATTCGCTTTGGCGGGGAAGAATTTTTGATTTTACTGATTGATTCTGAAATGGGCAATGGCATGGCAGTGGCTGAAAAAATCAGACAAACAGTAGAAGAGCACAATTTTAAAACCAATGAAGGCGTCTTGAAAAAAACGATTAGTATGGGAATCAGCGATTTTCCAAATGATACGGATGGTTTTTGGCAAGCGATTAAGTTTGCCGATGTGGCATTGTATAAGGCTAAGGAGAGCGGGCGTAACCGTTGCATCCAATTTAGTAAAGATCTGTGGGATCAAAAGGCCAATTTTTAAGAATGAAAAATGATTTTTCTCGCTTCATAAGCGATGAGGCGATGCTTAAAAACCTCAAAGATTTGGGTTATGCAAGCATGACTCCCATACAAGAGGCATGTTTACCTTTAGTGTTAGCGGGAAAAGATGTGACAGCCCAGGCTAAAACGGGTAGTGGAAAAACGGCTGCTTTTGGTCTTTCTTTATTATTGCGTTTACACGTCAGAAGAATGAGCATCCAATCCATCGTACTTTGCCCCACAAGGGAGCTTGCCGAACAAGTTGCTGGTGAGCTACGAAAATTTGCACGTTTTAAACACAATATCAAGATTTTACTGCTTTGTGGCGGTGTTCCATGTCGTCAGCAACGCTTTTCACTGGAACACGGAGCACACATTATCGTAGGAACACCTGGGCGTATTTTGCAACATTTGGAAGAGGGCGCACTTTTTTTAAACAGTGTTGAAACCCTTGTGCTAGATGAAGCCGATAGGATGCTTGATATGGGTTTTTTTGAAGATATCGAGAAAATCATTGCCAAGACACCCTCGCAAAGACAAACACTGCTTTTTTCCGCCACGTTTCCCAACGAAATTGTCTCTATATGTGAAAAAGTACAACGGGATGCGGTGAATATAAGTGTAACAGCTGAAGAAGTGGAAAATAAAATCGAACAGATTTTTTACGAAGTGAACCAAGACGATAAGTACACAGCACTTAAAGCCGTACTCTTAACGCACCAACCCAAATCTGCTATCATCTTTTGCAAAACCAAAATAGGCGTTAGTGAGCTTCACGATGAACTCTATCAAGAGGGATTTGATGTACTCAGCCTTCATGGAGATTTAGAACAAATCGATAGAGATGAGAGCTTGATACAATTTGCCAATGGTAGTGTGAGCATCCTCGTCGCCACCGATTTGGCATCACGTGGGCTTGACATCAAGGATGTACAATGCGTCATCAATTATGACTTGCCAAACACCCCAGAAATCTACACCCACCGCATCGGAAGAACCGCACGCATGGGTAAAGAAGGTTTAGCCATCAGCTTTTATGAGCCTTTTCAAAAAGAGTTTTTAGAAGAGCTTCAAGCTGCCAATATAAGCTTTTCTTGTAAGCCTTACGAGAGCCTATCCCCAAAAGAGACATCCGCTTATCGCTCCGAGTGGGTCACCTTGTGCATTGATGGGGGCAAAAAACAAAAAGTAAGAGCAGGCGATATCTTAGGAACGCTGACTAAAGACGTAGGATTGCACGCTTCATCGATCGGCAAAATCGACATCACCGACAAATACGCCTACGTCGCTATTGAACGAAAATACGTTGATATGGCTTTTGAGGCGTTAGGCTATAAAACGATAAAAGGTCGTATGTTTAGGATCTGGAAGTTAGAGTAACGATGAACATTATAAACATCGTACTGAAAATAATTGAGCACTGAGTATAAAAAATCGCATATGATTTTGAAAAAGCTTCTGCTATGGCAGTCAGAAAGGGGTAGAGTAACACAATGATTCTTTTACCGCTTAGTCATTATCACCTTGTTCATGCACCTTTATCCAAGGTGGATGTGAATGTATTATTTGCCTATGCTGTTGTTAATCACGATGTGAAAGGGAAAATTTTTGTGGACAGCCTTGAGGCGCCAACGGTTTTTTATATAGCGCATCCTTATGGGATGTCACTGCTTTTAGGCGAGAGTGGACATGAGGATTTTAATGAGGCTTTGAAGGTTTATCTTTGCAATCAAACGCAATCACGCCAAAAGCCAGAGTGGCTG
>JAQUVE010000204.1 GCA_028693565.1 Sulfurospirillaceae bacterium
ATATGAAGTCCACAAAGAAGAGAAAGCTAAAGGCACAACAGACGACAAAATTAAAGAAATGATCTTATCTAAATTTAATATCTTACACTTTTTTAACGATAAAAGTGGCTATATCTTTGTTTATGAAGCAGATGGTACCAATGTTTTAACGCCAACAAATAAAGCTCTTGAAGGCAAAAACCTTATGGATCTGAAGGATGCAAATGGTGTAATGATTATCAAAGAGTTGATCGAGGCGGCTAAAAAAGGTGGTGGGCTTTTGAAATACAATTTTCCTAAAGTTAAAGATGGCAAACCTTTTCCAAAATTCTCTTATGCTGTAGCTTTTGAGCCTTATCATTGGATGATGGGAACGGGTATCTATGTTGATAATGTAGAAGAAGAAGTTGTCAAACTTCAAAAAAATATTAATGAAAATACAACTTCTCAAATCCAATCTTTTTTTCTGATCTCCGTGGTATTGTTACTCCTTAGTCTTATAGCGACACTTTTGATTATCAAAAAAACAATTACTAACCCATTAGGAGACCTTATTCATCGAGCTGATAACCTTTCTAGTGGCGATGGCGATCTTACACGAAAACTAGAAGTTGTAGGAAAAGATGAAATTGCTCTAGCCAGTATCAGCATTAACCGTTTTATCGAAAAAGTACGCATCTTAATTAGTGAAGCTAAAAACCTTTCCAATGAAAACTCTTCTATTTCGCATGAGCTTTCTTCGACTTCTTTACAAGTAGGACGTTCAGTGGAGATTTCTATGGGAATTGTGAGTGACACAACCACTAAAGCCATTGAATTAAAAGAAGAGATGCGTGTGGGGATTAGTGAAGCTAAAGAGGGTAAATCAGAGCTTTTAAAAGCTAATGATTTTCTCAAAGAGGCCAATAATGCCATATTATCACTGACTCAAGATATCCAAGGTAGTGCGGCAACAGAAGTGGAATTAGCGGAAAGAATTCAACAACTAAGCTCCGATGCAGAACAAGTTAAAGATGTATTGGTTGTAATTGGCGATATTGCTGACCAAACTAACCTTTTAGCCCTTAATGCTGCTATTGAAGCCGCACGCGCAGGTGAACATGGACGTGGATTTGCTGTTGTAGCGGATGAAGTACGAAAACTTGCAGAACGTACACAAAAGAGTCTTCAAGAGATCAATGCAACCATCAATGTCATTGTTCAAGCCATTGTCAATAGTAGCGAACAGATGACCGCAAACTCTAAAAAAGTTGCATCTTTGGCGACAATGGCATGTGGAGTTGAAAATAAAATCAATAATATGTTTCTTGTCATGGACAATGCTACAAAAGTTTCGGATAAAACTGCCGAAAATTACCTCAGAACAGGAATAGATATTGAGGCTATGATAAAAGATGTCAACCAAATCAATGACATCTCTTCTCAAAATGCAAGAAGTGTGGAAGAGATTGCAAGTGCAGCAGAACACTTGAATAAAATGACAGAAACTTTAAATCTTAAACTTTCTGAGTTTAGAACGTGATTTTAAAACTACATTTATCTTGGGGAAAAGGTCTAAACTACTGTTGATAAATTTGGAAATTGTTTTTTCCTTTATCTTTGGCAATATACATCGCAGCATCAGCTGTATTCATCAGTGTTGCCACGCTTGTCGCATCTGTAGGTGAAGAGCTAATGCCGATGCTGGCACCAACTTTAACATGCTGTTCTTCAAGTACGGCAGGGGTGGAAATGGCAGTAATAATTTTAGTTGCGATAAGGTCAATTGGTATTTTATCTATTGTTGTTTCAAAAATCACAGCAAACTCATCACCACCAATACGAAATACACTGTCATTCTTTCGCAATGTATCACAAAGTCTTTTCCCAACTTCTTTTAAAAGAAGATCGCCTATGTGGTGGCCGGCTGTATCATTGACAATTTTAAAATCATCAAGGTCAATTATCATCAAGTAACAAAAAGAGCCGTAACGAATAGAATTTGACACAGCTCTTCCAAGGGCTTCTTCAAAATAGTGACGATTAGGAAGATCAGTGACCTTATCGTAATAGGCAATTTTTTGTAAGATAATATCTTGTGCATGAATTTGCGACATCATTTCTCCAAAAGCGGACGCCAAATTTCCTATTTCATCCTGAGACTTTGTATTAAAGGTAACCGTATAATCACGATCTATAGTAATGCGTTGTGTGGTCGCAATCAACTGTGTTAATGGCTCAGTGATGCTTTTACTGATACGTGTTGCAATCCATTTTGCAAAATTATATGCCATGGCCGTAGCAAAAATAATTGTAATGATATATCCTAATAAACGGTTATAAAAATTATCACGACTCGCTGTTAAAATAAGCATTCCGACAAGCTGTTCACGTAAAAATATTTGTTTACTAATGGTGATTTTTTTTAATGATAGCGTTTCTGTAGGGACTAGTAGCTCTTTTGAAGCGCCAGTGGGATCTGTATGCGGTGTATTGGTTTTATAGTAGCTTGCTAATTCCATACCACTATCTGGTAAAAGTAAGTGTGCTTCAAGAATGTCTTGTGCCCCTTGAAGGGAAAGAAGTGTCTCCTCTGCCGCTTTAGCATCATGAAAAGCCATGGCTGCAGCAGAACTATCTTTAATAATATCTGCTTGAACCCGAACCTCTTGTAATGTGATATTTTGTATCGCAATGAATTCATAGACTAACATAATAAACACAATAGGAATGAGTGCCAATGCAATGCCTATGGTGTTGGAATAGATCATTTTTTTCGCTATGGGTTGTTGATTTAACCAATGTTTAATTGACATTATTCTGTTACTTCTTTCGCAAGATTTAATAATCTTGAACTTAAATTCAAATGAGCTTCCTTGAGTGCTTTGATATTAATGGTAAAAGAGAGTCTCTCATCGTCTTGAATAATAGCAATATGATAGTGTTCTCTCTGGGCATTATCTGTGACGAGAAGTACTGGAAGACTTGAAATCTCTTGTTTAATTTTTTGCTCTTTATTGCGATCAATTTCGCTTATAAAGACAATATGACATGTTTTGACAGCTTCGATATCTGAAATAGAACGTATTTTTATCGGTTGGTTGCCGATACTTTTATTGTTTAAGGCACTAATGGCTGAACCAAAATTGTCTTTACCAAAGAGACAGAGGTTAAAATCACCTGATTTTTTTTCT
>JAQUVE010000062.1 GCA_028693565.1 Sulfurospirillaceae bacterium
CTCTACCATTATAATTATCTGCATTAACAACGATATTTTTAAGCGTCTGAACATCAAAACCATCACCACTATCACTAATTGTTGCTTCAAACATCATCCCATGTTTCTTTGATATCACTTTATAAGGAACTTCTATCAGCTTATCTTTATATTGAGTTTCCATATCTATCATTTTTTCGTCAAATAAATTTTGCGCAATTAATGCATTTTTAACTTCTCTTGAAATACCAAAACTTCCATGTTCTAGAGCATTAAGTAATAACTCAGAAAAAGTAAGAATGATCTCACTAGCACATTTATGGCTCACTCGCTGCTCTCTAAGATAGATAGAAATTGTATGCAATGCCTCTTCTATAGCTTCATAGCTACTTAGGATAGATAATTTCTTTTCACTTTCAAGTTTATCGCTTTTTTGAATATAAAAATAAGTAATATCATCGTCTGCATTATTAATAACAGTATTGGCAAAAGCATTAAATTCTTTAACACATGTACTTTCAAAAAAATCTTGACGCATCTGCTTGTTATAGGCGATGTCACCTAACACAATGCTTTCACTTAAACCATCAGAATAACAAAGCATCTTGTGGATATTGAAGGCCTTCATTGTTTCAATATTTAAATTATCAGTATAACGCATAACCGGTGGATTGTTACTTTTAATTATTATCCGTTCATCATTATCTATTACCATTAAAAAGGCTGGCATCCCACACAGAGCGTAATGCAATACAGAATGGTGAATATCTAATTCAAAAAGAGCGATACTGAGCATCTCCTCTTCCATAAGGTTTTGTGCCATAAATTTGATAAACTTTTTTATCAAGAGTGCATAATCAAAAGAACCTTCATCTTCAAGCTCTTCAAAAATATAGTTTAAAAAACGTGTAGCAGCCATGGAAGTAAGTGCTGCAGAGATTCCTTTACCCATCGCATCAACAATAAATCCAACAACCCTGCCATCTTTAGTTTTACGTAGTGAATAACTATCACCGCTTAAGGCTTGCAGCGGTTTATATGCTATATCCAAACGCCATATCTCTTTTTTGCCATTATTGTCAAGCTCTAATTGCTGATAATAAAGGTCATTACGTATAATAAAAAGCTCTTTATTAAACGCTTTATCTAAATCTTCGTTCTCTAGCATCATTTCTTATCCTTTGAATTATTTTAGCAAATCTATATTAAAATCTAAGCTGCTATCTAAGGAGAAAAAATGTTATGCGGAATTGACGAAGCAGGACGTGGATGCATTGCTGGGCCATTGGTCGTTGCAGGAGTTGTATTAAAAGAACCCATTGCTGGGTTGAATGATTCAAAAGTTCTAAGTGAAAAAAAGAGAGAAACCCTTTTTGAGATTATTAGGAATAAAGCTGAGTATAAAATCATCTTTTGTGACAACAACATGGTTGATGAAAAAGGTTTAAGTATATGCTTAAAATATGCTATTACACAGATTCAAAATCATTTTGCAGGGCATCCTATTTTGATGGATGGTAACTGTACCTTTGGTGTAAATAATATTCAAACTATGGTCAAGGCCGATGCGAAAATTCCACAGGTAAGTGCAGCAAGTATTTTAGCTAAAGTAAGTCGTGACCATTTTATGTATGAAATAGCAAGACACTATCCACAATATAACTTTGAAAAGCACAAAGGCTATGGTAGCGCTTTACATATCGCAAAAATTAAGCAATTTGGATATTGCGAACTTCATCGACAAAGCTTTAAAATCAAAAGTCTAAACCAACCTTCACTGTTTTAAATCTTAGTTATCCACCTCTACTTGTTTTAAGAAAAAGAAAACGAATTCTATAATTTTGATATTGAAAATCATAATAAGCAAATATAAAGCTTAAAATGATTATTATTTCGATATCTATTATCAAATAAGGAGAATCTCATGTCGGTACTAATTATTGGGGGAGACAAAATTGATGCCGTTTCGTCCGTTGTGAAAAATTTCTCTTTTGATGAGGTTATTCATTGGGATGGTCGAAAAAAATCTACGGTTAAAAAAGAGATACCGCATGATGTGAAATTGGTCATCATGCTTACCAACTTTTTAAACCACAATTCAATGAGTAAATATAAAAACGAAGCAAAACGCAAAGCAATAGACTTTATCTGCGCCAAGCGGAGTGAAAGTTCTGTCTATTGCGAGTTATGTAAAAAATTTAATCCTAACGGATGTATCTTGGAGGGTACTACTATGAAATCAGATCTCATTCAACAAAATGGCTCAACATGTTAAGCAAAGAGGAACAAATGAACCTATCACAAACACCAAAACACATTAAAGTTGTTATCAAAACCATTTCTGCACAATCATTTCTTAAAAAGCGCCTGCTCTCTTTGGGTCTTAGCGTCGGGAAGGAGATTGAAGTAACTGAAATGAGTTTACAAAAAAACACTATCAAAATAGCCTTAGGATTTAGTGCTATTGCTTTACGGATGGAAGAGGCACAAATGATTGAAGTAGAGGTTGTCGCATGAAAAAACTCATCATTGCACTTGTGGGACAACCCAACGTAGGAAAAAGTCATTTAGCTAATGCCCTTAGTGGTTCAAATCTCAAAATTGGAAACTTTGCAGGTGTTACCATTGAAAAAGCACTTGCGGTGTTTACAAAAGAAAGTTATTCAATTGAGATGATTGACCTTCCAGGTCTTTATTCATTAGATGATTTTTCGGCTGATGAAAAAGTTACCAAAGACTTCTTGAT
This sequence comes from Sulfurospirillaceae bacterium, assembly GCA_028693565.1. Lineage (GTDB taxonomy): Bacteria > Campylobacterota > Campylobacteria > Campylobacterales > Sulfurospirillaceae > Sulfurospirillum. The sequence continues at coordinate 2,726 of JAQUVE010000062.1, forward strand.
GAACGAATCTTATGATTTGATTTTAAATGTGGTTGATTCGACTAATTTAGAACGAAATCTAAGCTTAAGCACCCAATTGATGGAGCTTAACAAAAAAATGGTCATCGCCTTAAATATGGATGATGAAGCCCAAAAAGAAGGCATTGAAATTGATGCTGAATACATGAGTCAGCTTTTAGGAATCCCTTGCGTTAAAGTCTCTTCAAAAACTAAAGCAAACATTGATATTTTGACAAAAACTATTTTACATATAAGTGATTCAGAAATTCACGCATCAAAACTTTTTTTTAGTGACCCTATCGAAATAGAACTTCAAAAAATTACAACCTTTCTTGATGAAAAACACTTTCATCATAAAATATACAGCAATCGATCTATTGCTATTGGGCTTTTGTTGCAACGCAAACACATTTACGCCTTAATGCATGAATTTCCCCTTTTTATTTAGCTTCAACCTTTGCTAAATCAAGCATTAGGGTACGTCTATATGTATGCCCAAACTGAAGACATTGATGATATTATTAGTAAAGAATATGTAGCCTTTGCCAAAGGTATTACGACAGATGTCATGAGCTTGAAAATACAAAAGAGTAAAAATTTAACCCAAAGTATTGATGCATTATTGATTCATAAATTCTTCGGTTTACCTATCTTTGTTTTTTTAATGTGGGGGCTTTTTCAGCTTACCTTCACACTTGGAGCACTCCCTATGGACTGGATTGAAGCGGGCTTTGGTTGGTTAGGTGAAACGGTGGGAGCCACTCTCACAAATGATATTCTAAAATCACTGATTGCCGATGGCATTATCGCAGGGGTGGGTAGTGTTATTATGTTCTTACCCAATATTATGATACTATTTTTAGGGATTTCATTACTTGAAACAACAGGGTATATGTCACGTGTTGCTTTTTTATTAGATGGTTTTTTTCATAAATTTGGACTCCATGGTAAAAGTTTTATCCCGCTTGTAACAGGCTTTGGCTGCTCAGTGCCTGCTTACATGGCCGCACGTACGCTTAAAAACAAAAAAGACCGACTTTTAACGATGTTCATCATCGGTTTTATGAGTTGTGGCGCAAGATTGCCTGTTTATGTGCTTTTTGCAGGTGCTTTTTTTGAAGAAGATATGGCAGGAAACGTACTTTTTATCATCTATATCAGTGGCGCTATCTTAGGGCTTATGGCAGGAAAAATTTTAAGCATCACAGCATTTAAAGGTGAGAATGAACCTTTTGTTATGGAGATGCCTAAATACCGTTTACCCAGCGTCAGGCTAGTTTGGTTTTCGGTCTATTCGAAATCTATAATGTACCTTAAAAAGGCAGGAACATTTATCCTTTTGGCATCCATGCTTATTTGGTTTATTAGCTCTTACCCTAAAAATGAATTGATTGAAACATCTTATACTACACAAATCGAATCACTGCAAGATGATGAGGCAAAAAGTACTATGGAAAATGAGATGCGTGAAAAACTGATGGAAAAAACTTATCTTGGCATGATGGGAAAAACGATTGAGCCATTCTTTGCGCCTCTTGGATTTGATTGGAAGATGAGTGTCGCAACAATAAGTGGACTGGCAGCCAAAGAGGTCATTGTCTCAACACTAGGGGTACTTTACTCTTTAGGAGATGAAGTGAGTGAGGATGATACCTCCTTGAGGGAAACCATTGCGAAAAGTATACCACTTCCTTCAGCCATTGCTTTTATTGTCTTTGTTATGATTTATTTGCCGTGCATTGCTGCAACCGTTGTTTTTGCCAAAGAGGCTGAGAGTTTAAAATATACTTTTTATTTGGTTATATTTACCTTTGCAACAGCATGGATACTCTCCTTTATCACTTATCATGTTACACGGTTGATATCTTAAAAATACTAAGGAGAATCATATGCATTATATTGAACAGTTTATAGTGAATTTCTGGAATATAGTAAATGAAATTTCGTTTTATATCCTCTTAGGATTGCTTTTTGCAGGGTTGATGAAAAAACTTTTGCCTGAATCTTTTATTAAACGTCATATTGGTAAAGATTCTTATACAACTATTTTTAAAACAGCGATGATTGGTGTTCCATTACCACTTTGTTCATGCAGTGTCATCCCTTTTGCGTCAGCCCTTAAAAAGGCTGGCGCAAGTAAAAGTGCCTTGCAAACTTTTTTGATTTCCGCACCTATTAGTGGTGTAGATTCATTATTGGTAACACAAGGTGCTTTGGGATGGTTTTTTGCGCTATATCGTATGGTCACTTCATTCATGATTGCTCTTGTTGCGGGTCTATTTTCCAAATGGTTCGACCATAGCGTGCAAACTTCAGCCCCTATGCGTTTTTCAATACATAAACCAAAAGCGAACCCTACACCGTGTCATACTTCTAAGCCACTTTCAAATCATAATAGTTTAAAGCAAATTTGGGATTATGCCTATCATAGTATTTTCAGTGATATCGCAAAACCACTTTTGATAGGTCTCATTTTAGCGAGTCTTTTAAGCACCATCATTCCAACGAAAATGGATAATATCTTCACCCAAAACCTTTTCTTATCCTATACGCTTATGATTGTTCTTGCAATGCCTCTTTACGTTTGTGCAACCTCAAGTGTTCCACTGGGTCTTTCACTTATTATTGCTGGATTTAGTCCTGGAACAGCTTTCGTTTTTTTAAGTGCAGGACCGGCAACCAGTATAATTACAATGAGTGTAATCAAAAAAATCATTGGAACTAAAGGTCTCATAATATACCTAGGCTCTATCCTCACATCTAGCTTTATATTTGCCTATATAATGGATACTTTTTTTAAAGATTTTATCTCTATTGTAGTGATGGAAAATATAAATCAAGAATTTTCATTACTCAGAATTGCCAGTTCGCTTATTCTGCTCGTACTGCTATATCGAACGCTGATACCGAAGAAATCATCTAAGTCGTGCTGCTGTGGATAACGATATTATATTCATTAGCTATCTTTTATTTATAATGATGCACTCGCTAAACAACAAAAGTACATACTGCTAAATTAGCCTACTTATGCATCATTACAAGATAAAATAAAAAAATTCTTCAAAAGATTAGAGATAAATCTTTTGAAGATGCTCAAGCCGCGTGCCCATATTTAAAAGTAATAAATCCGCCACCACCAATGCGGCCATTGATTCAGCGACAACGCTTCCACGTACCGCAATGCATGGATCGTGTCTCCCTTTGAGTGAACACTCAACCTCATCATCCTCATTTGTAATAGTATCTTGAGTAATAAAAATAGAGGGGGTAGGTTTAAAATAGACCTTACATGCAATAGTATCTCCATTGCTTATACCACCTAAGATTCCACCACTATGGTTGCTTACAAATCCCTCTTTACGAATAGCATCATTGTTTTGTGAGCCTTTGAGGGCAGAAGCATGAAAACCTTCACCGATTTCAACACCTTTAACACCGTTAATACCCATCATTGCTTCAGCTAATAGCGCATCTAGTTTATAATAAAGTGGTTCTCCAAGGCCTATAGGTGCGCCGCAAATATGAATCAGCGCAACTCCGCCAACTGAATCATGGGCATTTTTAGCTTCCATGATAGCCTCTTCTTGAGCCTTTTCAACAGTCTCATCTAAGGCATAAATAGGACTCTGTGCCACTCTTTTAAAATCATACTGTGTTGCTTCAATGCCACCAATAGCACATACACCACTTTTAACTTCAATATGTAGCGTTTTTAAAAGAAGTTTTGCCACTGCACCAGCGGCAACACGTGCAGCCGTTTCTCTTGCGCTACTACGACCACCACCACGATAATCTCTTAACCCATATTTATGAAAATAGGTAAAATCTGCATGCCCTGGTCGAAAAAGGTTTTTAACATTTTCATAATCACCGCTTTTTTGGTTTTCATTGAAAATGATTAACGCGATCGGTGTACCTGTACTTTTGCCTTCAAAAACCCCACTTAAGATTTCCACTGTATCGGCCTCTTTGCGAGCAGTAGCGAATTTATTTTGCCCAGGACGACGACGGTCAAGTTCGCATTGAATAAAAGTCTCATCAATCGCAAGCCCTGCTGGCACTCCATCAAGAACACACCCTATTGCTTTTCCATGAGATTCACCAAACGTTGTAAAACAAAAGGCTTTGCCAAAATGGTTCATCGCTCTTCCTTTTTAAGGATTTCAAGTGCCATCATGGCTGCTTTTTGCTGTGCCTCTTTTTTACTTTTACCACACGCCATCGAAAAATCTTTCCCATTAATATTAACCGCAATTTCAAACTCTTTTTTATGGTCAGGTCCAAATGCGCGCACTAAACGATACTCTGGCGTCACTCCATAATAGGCTTGTGTCAGCTCTTGCAATGTCGTTTTGTGGTCTCTAAATATCGCTTCCATATCAATCGTCGGATAGGCTTCTTCCAAAAGTGAAATCGCCAACGTTTTGGCTTTTTCAAGCCCTGCTTCTAAATAGAGTGCCCCAATAATGGCTTCAAAAGCATTAGAAAGTAAAGAGGGTTTTTCTCTACCATTGTTGTTTTCTTCTGCCATGGAGATAAAAATACTCTCTCCTAGATGCAATAATCGAGCAAGTTTTTCAAAACTTTTTTCATTGACAAGTGAAGCTCTAAGCTTTGAAAGCTCTCCTTCAGCCACACCTGTAAATGTGTGGTACAGATATTCGCCTACGATTAAATCCAGTACCGCATCACCTAAAAATTCTAGCCGTTCATTGTTGTAAGGTTGTTTTGAACTCTTATGTGTGAGAGCCTCGATTATCAGATTTTGGTTCATAAACTGATAACCCAGACGCTTCTGCAACGCTTCTATCGTATAATGTATACTCATCTTTGCTCCTTTAATTGTGTTGCTTCATTTTTGGCGATTTCATCGCACCGCTCATTTTCGATATGCCCATCATGTCCTCGCACCCATGATGCTTTAATTTTATGTGATTGTGCAACTTCTAGATAGTATTGCCAAAGCTCAGGATTTTTGACTTTTGCAAAATTTTTCTTCACCCAATTACTCAGCCATTCATTAATACCTTTAACCACATAACTTGAATCACTAATGATGTGTACTTCACATGGTTCTTTAAGTGCTTCAAGCCCTTTTATCACTGCCATAAGTTCCATTTGATTATTCGTGGCATCGGCTTGCGCACCGCTGATAATTCGTTCTTTATCCCCATACCGCAAAATCGCGCAATAACCTCCAAATCCAGGATTGCCGAGCGAGGAGCCATCACAGAAAAGAGATATTTTCTTCATCACTCACTTTCGTTATCGAGGTTTGAATTTGAACGCTATTGATACTCTGACAATGTGGGCATCTGTAAAAATGAATTGGGAAAACTTGCTTGCATTCATTGCACACATAATCAAAACTCAATGTCGCGCTCTCATCACCAAGGCTTCGAAGTTTCCCAAGCACATCTAAAGCAAATGATGCATGAGGTATTGGTGTATAAGGAATTAACCCTTTTGCCATCGCGATAGATTTCACCATATCATCATTACTCGTCGTCATATCGTAAACCGATGCATCCATATACCACAAGGTATCAATCATGCCATCAAACGGTAAGCTTTCAAAGAATTCTGCCTTAATGGGAAGACATTTTTCGTGCATAAATTCAAAGAGCTTTCGTTTTAAAAAAGGAACACTTTTGCAAAGTTCAGAAAGCTTTTCAACCTTTTGTATATCCCCTAATGTACTATCTTTAGTGATTGAAAGTGCGACTAAAAAGTGTTTTTGCAATGTCACTTTGGCACCTAATTCTTCTAATGAATCCAGAACTTCTTGTGCTTTTTCATACTCTTGCAACTGCTCATAAGTTACGGTTAAATATTTCAAAGACTCGGCATTTCTAGGATGAAGTCGCAAAGATTCTAAAAAAACCTCCGCACTGCGTCTTAAAAAGCCCGCTTTAAAATAAGTCTTACCTAGTGTTGAGAGAAGATACTGCTTTTCATCTTTGCCTTTAACACGTTTGAGTGCAACCAGATAGATATTAATCGCTTTTTCATAATCCCCACTTTTGCTGTAGGCATGAGCCAAAAGCGCCAAAGATTCCAAAGGAATGGAAAAATCTTCTAACAGTTTTTTGTATTCATTTTCATCCGTAACGATTTCAAATTTTTTAACAAATTTTTCAATACTCTGTTTCTCTTCTTTATTTTTAAAAACACCCCACCAATAATTTGAAAAAGAGATCACAAATACAATTGCACATAAAATAATAATACCAAAAAGTGGATCACGGTATTCAATAAAAAAATTATCCAAGGACTTCCCTTTTGCAGATTTTGCGTGTAACGTAACAAAAGAAGTCTATTATACCAAACTTGCTATAATTTACAAATGATTGACAAAGCATCGATAGAAAATTTAAAACAACGTCTTGATATTGTTGAAGTCATTGGCACCTTCTTGGAGTTGAAAAAAAATGGGGCAAATTTTAAGTGCGTCTGCCCATTCCACAACGACACCTCTCCAAGTCTTGTTGTCAGCCCCTCTAAGCAGATTTATCACTGCTTTGCCTGTGGAGCAGGTGGCGATAGCATTAAATTTGTTATGGAATACGAAAAACTAAGCTATCCAGAGGCCATTGAAAAATTGGCTTCCATGGTCAACTTTTCTCTTAGCTATACCTCTAATGAAGGGGTAAAAAGAGAAGATCGAAAACTGATGGAAAATCTCAATCTTTTTTATATTAAAACCTATGACACTAACACAATAGCCAAGGCGTATGTGCATCAAAGAGGCATTGCTGAAGCTTCTGTCGAGAAATTTGAACTTGGCTATGCGCCCTCTTCCTTTGGCACTCTTGATTTTTTAAAATCCAGAGGGTATACGATGGCCGAAGCCATAGAATACGGTGTAGCAGGGATTGGTGAAAACAATGCCCCGTATGCTAGATTTATTGAGCGTTTAACTTTTCCCATTTATTCAGCCAGTGGAAAAATTGTAGGTTTTGGTGGGCGCACCCTTAGCAACCATCCCGCAAAATATGTGAATTCACCGCAAACCAAACACTTTAATAAATCACAACTCCTTTATGGCTATCATCTAGCCAAAGAGAACATAGCACGCCAAAAGTCCATTATCGTTACGGAAGGTTATTTGGATGTAGTGATGCTCCATCAAGCGGGATTTAATACCGCCGTTGCCACACTTGGCACGGCTTTAACAAACGAGCATATTCCACTGCTTTCACGTGGCAATCCAGATGTTATTTTAGCTTATGATGGTGATGTTGCAGGTGTTAATGCGGCTCTAAAAGCTTCTATACTTCTTAGCACCCATGGAATTAAAGGAGGCGTTGTTCTTTTTGGAGGTGGCATGGACCCCGCTGATATGGTACAAAATGAAATGATTGAGCAACTCAATCACCTCTTTCATGCACCTCAGCCTTTTATCGAATTTGCGATTGAGCGCATCTTGAAAAAGTACAATCTTAAAGATCCTATGGTCAAACAACAAGCTCTTGATGAAGCCATGGCTTTTTTGAAAACACTGCCCAATGCCGTCCAAGAGAGCTATCTTGGACTTCTCTCAAGTACGCTTAATATCAACCAAAATTTAGTCAAAGTCCAAACGCACAAGCCCACACGCCTCAATCAAAAAGAGCGTGCTTTTGAAGATATGTTGGAGCTCACCATTATTAAAACCATTTTGCTTGAGCCTAGTCTCATTGACACTGTGTTAGATACGGTTGATGCGTCCATGTTTAAAACTCATAATGATGAGTTTACACTCTTACTTGCCAACCAACTTGAACATCCCAAATTAAGGCGTATTTTATTGTGGGAAGATATCAAAACCTACGATGAAAAAGAGCTCATCTCTTCGATGATAAACTTTTTATACGGTTATTACAGTGAAAAATTTCACGCCATCAAATCTGCCAAATCACTTAACTATGATAAAAAACAGTTTTTTATTCGTAAAATACAAGAAAAAATGATGAAATTAAAACAAGGTGAACTCGTCCCCTATGAAAGCATTAGTACTCTTTAGTGGAGGCTTAGATAGCATGTTAGCTATCAAACTTCTGCGTGAACAACAAATTGAGGTTGTGGCTATCCACATTAACATCGGCTTTAACTCTAAAAAAGAAAATATCACTAAACTCTCTCAAAGAGCCGAACTTGCAGGAGCTTCTTTAGAGATTATTGATGTAAGAAATACCTACTTACAAGAGGTGCTTTTCAACCCTCGTTACGGTTATGGCAAGCACTTTAATCCATGCATCGATTGCCATGGCTTTATGTTTAAAGTTGCTAAAGCATTACTTCCACACTATGGTGCCTCGTTTATTGCCACAGGCGAAGTGATTGGGCAACGTCCTATGAGTCAAAAAAAAGATGCTTTACAACTCGTTAAGCGCTTAGCAGATGATCTTGAAGACGACCTTATCGTGCGCCCTTTGTGTGCAAAAATAATGCCTGAGAGCAAGCCAGAGCGTGAAGGTTGGATTGATCGAGAAAAACTACTAGACCTCAATGGCCGAGGCAGAAGTAGGCAATTGGAATTAGCCAAAAACTATGGCTGGGAAGATTACCCTTCGCCAGCTGGAGGATGTCTCTTAACCGATGCCTCTTTTGCCATTCGTATCAAAGATTTTGTCGCTTACGATACATTTGATTTAGCATACATAGAACTTCTTAAAAATGGCCGTCATTTTAGGCTTCATGACCATGCCAAATTGGTCATTGGCCGTGATGAAAGTGAAAATACTCTTTTAGAATCATTGCAAGATGAAACCTTTTCTTTGTTGCAGGTAGAAGATACCATTAATGCTCCAAGTGCCCTACTTTCTAGCAATGCAAGCGAACAAGATATCCATGAAGCGTGTAAAATCATCCTTAGTTTTACGAAAACTGTACCCGAAAAACACTATACACTTTTCTTTAGAGATCGAATTTTTAAAGCTTTGGCTTACCCCAGTAGAGATGAAGCAAAAAAATATCTCTTATGATAATTTAATGTGACTTTCGGTATTATTAAAACATATCTAAGAGCCACTTGCAAATTTAACTAAGCAGCCAAGTCAATATCTTCTAAACTTAATTTTTTAACTTTTAAAAAAACTGGTTTTAGTCATCGCCTGTAATTTTACAGTTTTTTAGCTAATTTGCCATTTTTGCTCCGTGCTTTATGCTTTAGGCTTGATTTTCGAGGAAACTTTTCACTTCGTAAAACCGCTATTCGCTAGTTTTGTAACGATTTTTTCTAACGTTTGACGTTAAAATCACGTAATCATCTTTAAACTTTGATGAATACAGATACAGAGTATTCCAAAGGCTAAAACAGAAGCTACTTTTGTGGCTCCTTGGTAATAAATCTTATCGCATCCAAAGTCATCTTTAAGATATTTATTGACTCTCTCAACCATGCTTCTTTGGTTGTAGTGATGTGTATCTGACAACTCTCTTAGACCAAAGAACTCAAACTTCTTTTTTTCATCTTCTTGAAGTTGTATCTTTTCTCGAAGTACCGAAGAGTTTTTAGGATTAATGTCTATGATTGGGCAGTGCCCATGTTGTTTTGAAAAATCTCTAATAATATCTGCATCATAACCAGCATCTTGTAGGTCATAAAGGTAGTTTATTTTTTTACTTGTCTCCCCAATGAGTGGCAATGCCACTGAACTATCATGAACATTAGCACTCGAATATATGGCTGTTATAGGAATGTCCCCATCTACGGTGCTAATGTGGAGCTTGCCGCCTATCCATACTTCACGATTACCTTTGGAGTTCTGTTTTATTCCAACGCCACACTCCTTTGATATAAGAGATAGCATCTCTTGCGTGGTTTGCATATCTTTTTGTTGAGCCAGTATTGTAGGTTTGATAGGCTCTCTTATCTCACTTTTTTTTGGTCTGCCTCTTTTCTCTTTGGGCTTCTTTTCTTTTTCAACTTTGAGAGGCTTTTGGCGTAGCGGTATTTTAGTGGCATCGCTGGCATTATAGAGAAAAATGATATCACCAAGATACTCTGCAATAAATTTGTCATGGGTTTTTGCAGCTAAGTTTATCTCGCTAAACTCTTTAAATGCCCTGCTAAATGTAGATTCACTTACAATATCGGTTGCATATCTCCATCCACAAAGAATCCTGAGTGTTCTATCAATTTTGAGTCTATCGATAAGGTCGCTTGTTGTTTGAAGATTATAAACACTTTTGGCAATAAAAGCTCGGGCACACTGGATTCTGTCTTTTGGGACATTTGTCACATGCGTATCGTGAATAAATTGTTCTATCTGCGCAAAATCTAAAATCTTAATGAGCTTTTGTTCCTTGGGGCTTAACACTCCTAGAGATGTTTGCAATTGGGGGAAAAGTGAGTTTTCAAGATTTGTGATTTTAAGCCACATTTTTGATAATGTTGATATAATTTTCATTGCTGAGTTTCTCTTGTTTTTGGTTTGTTTTTTTGATAACTAATTTTACCTAAAACATCGTGAAACTCGGCTTTTATGAGCCTTTTTTAAACTTCCAATAGCCTTAAATTAAGAGTTGATTTTTGGAATCTGCAAGTGGCTCTATATTGAACCTGACCATTTTTTAGGACTTTGGGTTGGTGATTTTACTTTTGACAAGCAAAGCCTCAAAAACATTGTACTTTCTATCAGTTGGGCAAAAGCAAAAGTCATAGTTGATGGAAACGTCATTTTTGAAGGCGAGCATTCGACAACCTTGCCTTATACTTTTAGCAAGGGTAAACACCGCATAGAAGTTGAGTACATTAATAACTACGGCCAAGTTGATTTTTTATGCGATATACAAGATAGCACGCAGGAAATTGATACGTCATTCAAAACACTTTTAACACCTAAAACCAAAATCTATACCGTTGGTTTATACGGCGGATGGCGAAATGACCATGGATTGGATCTTTGGCTAGAGAAGACAGATGCACCAGTAGTACTATTTGTTGCCTCATACCATGCAACACATTGGAATATCAAAAACGCAAAAACGCTTAAGGCCGTTGTCTATAACTCCCACAATCCTGGTAGCAGTGTCAAAACAGACAATGCCAATGTTAAAATATTTCACGATGCCACACTACAATATGCATCAAGATTAATGCCTTTTTGCTATGAGCGTCCTGTTGTTCATTGTGAAAACAAAGATGCTTTCAAACATAGCATCGCATATATTGAAAAATTGACAGGGAAAAAACCTGATGGCTTTAGCTCCATAGAGGTGCCCACACTCAGCACAACAAGGTTAAAAAAACTGGATAACACTCAAGATATCAGCGTTCCTCAGGTACTTTTGGATGCTTCCATGTATGAAAAAATCAATCAAGCGATGGAAGGTTTGAAATAAAAAAGAGAGCCGTAACAACAAATCCAAAACAGACCCAACAAAGCCAGCGATAACGAATCGCCACTAAAGAGGCTAAAACATAGCTTACCAAAAAAGGCAAGGCAATTTCTAACCTATACGCTGGAGCTTGCATATAAAGCATTCCATGAAGCGTTTCATCCAAAATTCCACCAAAACCACTCACATGTAAGAGTATCGCCAATGGGTAAAATAGGATAAAAAGCATACTTAAGATAGGTGATAAAAGCTGTAACGGGCTCACCAAAGGAAAGATAAAATGCACGATGGGAATCAACAAAACATAAACCCAAACGTTGAGGGCTAGAAAAATTTTCCATTTTGAAAGGTGTGAGAAAT
>JAQUVE010000063.1 GCA_028693565.1 Sulfurospirillaceae bacterium
ACTGAAAACCGTCTCTAAATGTTGTATCCATCACATCGATGTATTTCTTAGCCATTAATCTGCCTTTTTTCTGTTTTATTTTTTGTGTGTTTGTAATGTCGCCGCTATCGCCGCAACTACCGCTAATTTATCTGTAGATTGTGTCTTTGCCACATTTTGTCCAGCCGTAGCTGAATCTTCACTCTTTTGTGGAAAAAATTTCATGATAATTTTTGATTGAATCTGTACAGCATACACCATAACAATCAAAAACATGAAAACTGTGGACATCCCTAAGATTAAAAACTTGAAAGTCTCTGCAATGAGATTTATCTCCATTCATGCACCCTTTTTTGTTTAATTTTACCTAAAATATACAGTCAAAATTTGAGTATTTTATCATTTCTTTTATTAAATCAAACCTATAAAATGTAGTTTTTTGATATGGAGTTGGGCAAATTTACAAAAGGAAATTTGCCCAAATTAGTAAGAATATATTAGCGTATACAACGTTCAACAAGGTAAAAAATAGAACGATAATCCAAGCCACTCTCTTCGCTTAAGCCTATTTCACACGTCTTACTGGTTGAAAAAGCAAGTTTGGTATCACTAGGAATAGACGCTTTTAAATGACGTAGTGCTGATTTATTGAGTTCAGGAAACGTAAAACCTCGATCACCCGCAAAACCACAACATCCGACATCCGAAGGAATAGTCACTTTGGTACTACACAATCTTGCAACTTTTTCAAACTTATCAGCTAAACCTGTTTTGCGAGTGCTGCATGTTGTATGGATAACAATTGGTTCATCAATAGGTTGGATAGTTACTCTATCAACCAAATAGTCTAAGATAAACTCTACCGTATCATTGACTTTTACATCTTTTGAAAAATTTTCACTCATCGTTTTACTGCATGGACTCATATCACATAAAATAGGATACTTACCATTTTCACTGGCTTCACGTAGTGCATTTTCCAATTCATTTGATTTTTGTTTGCCCTCTTTTTTGTAACCTTTACTTGAAAAAGGCATACCACAACATAACATATTGATATTTTTAGGAATAATAACTTCATACCCTGCTTTTTCAAGGATACCAATGATGACCATATCTAATGGTTTTTCACCATTTTTTTCTTTCGGATTAGCCATCGTGCGATTGATGCAAGATGAAAAGTAAACAACTTTATCTTGGCTTCCTGTTGATTTTACCACTGGATTAAAACTGCGACCTGAGGGTAGACTTGAAGACCATAATGGCAATTTATCACCACTGATACTTCTAAGCCCTAAACTTAAACCTCTCATTACGCTATTAGGAATAACATAGTTGACACCTTTGACCACACTAAGCGCTACACGCCCTGTACTTAAAATACCACCATAATTATTGGCTATGAAGCCTGCAACATTGTGTCCCATAGAGCCAATTTGCGCTGCACGTAATCTTTTTGTCAATGCTCCTGTATCAATACTAACAGGGCATGTTAAGGAACAAAGGGAACACGTTGCACACGTTTCGATTCCTTCATATTGGTAAAGCTCTTGGAACTCTTCAAGGGCACCTATGTCATTTTGTTTTTTCAGTGTTGTCATATGACGATTAGAAACAATTCTTTGTCGTGGAGTCAGGGTTAAATAATTGGATGGACATGTAGGCTCACAAAATCCGCACTCAATACATTTATCAATGCCTTCATCCGTAATAGGCATTGATTTAAAATTTTTAAGGTGCGCTTTAGGATCAGCATTGATAATAACACCTGGATTAATCAACCCTTTTGGATCGAAAATATTCTTGATTTCTTTCATCAATTCATAAGCATCACTACCCCATTCAAGCTCTACAAAAGGTGCCATATTGCGCCCCGTACCGTGTTCTGCTTTAAGGCTTCCATGATATTTTGTCGCAACTTGATCCGCAACTTCTTGCATAAATGATTCATAACGTAAAATTTCTTTTGGATCATCAAATGTTTGGTTAAAAACAAAGTGAAGATTACCATCAAGGGCATGTCCAAAGATAATGGCTTCTGTATAACCGTATTTAGCAAAAAGTTCTTGAAGTTCTAATGTGCCATCAGCAAGCGATTCAATAGGATAAGCAACATCTTCTATGATACACGTTGTGCCACTCTCTCTGGCTGCACCAACAGCTGTAAAAAGTCCTTTTCTGATTTTCCAATACTTCGTATATTCATAGACATCTTTCGTAAAATGCAAAGGCATCTCTGGTTCAATATGCTTTAATTTATCCAAAATAACAGCAATATTAGCATCCAATATTTCATTATTCGCAGCTCTCGTCTCCACCAAAACAGCTGTTGCTGAAGGGCTTAGTGTTTTGAGGAATGCTGGCATGCCTTCAACATCTTCAACACTTTTTAAAGCAGCTCTATCCATCATCTCTGCCGCGTCTACTTCTGCATTCTCAACGCGTGTGCGACACTGTGTTCGCATTACGATAATCGCATCGCAAGCATCTTTGACATTTTTAAATATCATTAGCGCACTGGCTTTATCTTTATATTCAGGAACTGTTCTAAAAGTAATCTCTTTGATAAACCCTAATGTACCTTCACTTCCAATCATTAAATGCATAATAATATCAATTGGGTCTTCAAAATCAATAATGGCATTTAAACTATAGCCACATGTATTTTTAATTTTAAATTTACGTGCAATTTTATCATGTAGCGATTGGTTAGCTTTTGTTTGTTGTGCTAATGTTGTAATTTCATCAATCAGTGCTTTATGGCTTTTTTTAAATGTCTTTATGCTCTCTTTGGATGCTGTATCAAGCTCTGTACCATCATGAAAAATAATCTTCATTGCTTCAACCGTTTTATACGAATTATCCGCAGTACCACAACACATACCACTAGCATTATTAGCAGCAATTCCACCAATCATCGCAGCCCCAATACTTGCAGGATCTGGTCCAATTTTTTTACCATAAGGTAATAAATAAGTATTAGCATCAGCTCCAATGACGGAAGGCTGTAACGTAATAAGGCTGACATCTTTATTGACTTTAATGGCTCTCCAATCACGTGAAGTTACCAAAAGAATTGAATCGGTAATAGCTTGTCCAGAGAGGCTTGTACCCGCAGCACGAAATACGACCGGTAAAGAAAGGGATGATGAAATTTGAAGAATTTTACTTACTTCATCGGCATTATTAACCCAAATAACAATTTTGGGAACTAAACGATAAAAAGAAGCGTCTGTTCCATACGCTATTGTATGCAAAGGATCAGTAAATATCCTAGTTTCAGGAATAAAACCAAGTATCTTTGTATGGAAATCGATATAAGATCCTACTAATTTCATATAAGTATCCTTATTGAGATTTTTAAATTTACTTAAGTCTAACGATTGGATATAAAAATCATATGATAATTATTAAAAAGAGTTCTCTTTTCTGAAGAGTGAGAAAAAGGGTTACAAGCATTTACATACAAAGAAGAAGAAAAGTTATTCTTCTTCTTTGATATAAACTACTCATGCATCATAGCTATCCCAAATACCTCTGGGAAAAGTGTAAAAATAATCATAACGAGTATTTGCAGTAATATAAAAGGTACAACACCTTTATAAATATCCATAGTCTTGACACTTGGGGGAGCAACGCCTCTTAGATAAAAGAGACTAAACCCAAATGGAGGCGTTAAAAACGATGTTTGTAAATTTAGCGCTATCAAGAGTGCATACCAAACAGGATTAATCCCAATACCCTCTGCAATAGGTGCTAAAATAGGAACAATAATATATGAAATTTCAACAAAATCAATAAAAAATCCAAGTGCCATAATCGCTATCATAGAAGCAACGATAAAAACCCACTTGTCTCCTGGCAAATTTCGCATCGCATCTTCTATAATAATATCACCACCCGTATAAGTAAATACCATTGAAAATGCTGTTGCCCCGATTAATATTGCAAAAACCATAGCAGTTGTTTTAACTGTTTCTAAAGAAGCTTCATGAAGCATTTTAAAGGAAAATGATTTGTACATCCATGCCAATATCATAGCACCAATACAACCAACAGCAGAAGATTCAGTGGGCGTTGCAATACCTTCAAAAATTGAACCGAGCACCAAAATAATCAAAATTAATGGAGGCAGAATTGCTTTAAAGGCATTTAGAACTTGTTTAACTTTGCTGTGTGACACTTCTTCTTTAGGAATTGCGGGTGCTGCATTCTTATCTAAAAATGAAACAATGACAATATAAAGAATATAAATAGCAACCAACGTTAATCCAGGCCAAAAAGCGCCTTCAAACAAATCACCAACGGGTTGCTGAAAAACATCCCCTAAAATAATTAAGACAACTGAAGGTGGAATAATCTGACCTAAAGTTCCTGACGCACAAATAGTGCCACACGCAAGTGATTTGGAATAGTTATATTTTAACATTACGGGGAGAGAGATAACACCCATTGCAACGACACTTGCACCTACAACTCCAGTAGAAGCTGCCAGTAATGCCCCGACCAAAACAGTACTAATAGCCAAGCCACCACGAACTTCACCAAATAAAAACCCCATTGCCTCAAGCAATCGCTCTGCAAGGCGAGATTTTTGAAGAATTATTCCCATTAAAATGAACATAGGAACAGCCATTAAAATGGTATTGTTCATAATTGCCCAAATGCGATGCGGCATAAAAGCAAACATATTAACACCTTGCTCAAAACCTTCAAGCAACGTGCCTCCATCCATCATAATATCTATCATGCCAGAAGCGAGTCCAAAAACAACCGAAACTGCACCAAAGGTAAAAGCAACAGGAAATCCGATCAATAACATCATCATTCCTACAAAAAACATGACGATTCCTACCATGTTATTGCTCCTTGACTTTTGGAAGTCTACCTGTTTCTCTTCGATAAATATTAATATTTTTAATAACAAATCCTGTTGCTATAAAAATTAAAAGCCAAAAAGATAAAGGAATTAAAGCTTTTAATAACCATCGATGAGTTAACCCACCTGGATCACCACTTATTTCATTCGTGTTATAGGCTTCCATCACAAATCCAACTGAGCCCAGCGCTATCAAAAGTGCAATAGGAGTGATAAATAAAAAAGCTCCTACGATATTTACTAATGCTTTATTTTTCTCACTAAATTTTGTGTATAAAATGTCCACACGCACATGGGCATCTTCCTTTAATGCATAGGATGTTCCCAATAAAATAATAATTGAAAAAATATGCCACTCTAGCTCTTGAAAGGCAATTGAACCTGTTTTAAAGACATAACGCATAAATACATCATAAAATATATTAACCATCATAGCAAGCATTAAAAATGAGCATAAGTACCCGATATAATCACTTATACGATCAAAAAAATTTTCTAACCAAATTAACATCACGATCCTTCAAAACTAAAATACACAAAGAGAAGTAAATATAGTATTTACTTCTCTTTGTGTATCAATGCTTGCCTCTTTAAAAGAGGCAAGCTAAATTTCCTATTATTGGTTGTCTCTAATATAAGAAAATTCACCAATAGTTGTCCACGCACGCGCTTTTTTCATATACGCTTGCTGTGATTCAACGACACTTTTAAACTCCGCACTCTTTGCTGACTCTTCCGCCACTAATTCCGTATTTGCTTTGCGCATTGCATCCATCACTGGTTTAGGGAATGTCATAACCTTAATATTAGGGTACTCTGTTTTGATTTTATCCCAAGCGGTAGCACTCATATCAAAATTGTGTATCATCATATCATATGCCGCTGTTCGCATTGCAACACGAAGAATTTCTTTATTTTTATTTGAAAGTTTATCAAATTTTGCTTTATTTACAAGAAATTGTAACTCTGTTGCTGGTTCATGCCACCCTGTATAGTAGTAAGGTGCAATTTTATGAAAGCCCATACTAATATCCATACCTGGCCCAACCCATTCTAATGCATCAATGGTTCCACGTTCCAATGAAGTATAGAGCTCACCTGGAGCGATATTGGTAACTGCACATCCAAGTTTAGCAAAAATCTCCCCTGCAAAGCCTGGAATTCGCATTTTTAAACCTTTAAGATCATCTAAAGATTTAATCTCTTTTCGAAACCATCCACCCATTTGCATGCCAGTATTACCACCAGGGAAAGAATACATCCCATGCTTTTCATAAGACTTTTCCATCAAAGCCATACCACCGCCATAGTAAAACCATGCATATTGCTCAAATGCATTCATCCCAAATGGCATTGTTGTGAACAGCAAAAGAACAGGGTCCTTACCTTTATAGTAATAAGAAGCTGTATGCCCCATATCATATTGACCAAGTTTGACCATGTCCATAACACCAAAGGCTGCTTTATGTTTATTGACAGCATCAATTTTAATCACAAAGTCTCCACCGCTCATATCATGAACCATTTTTGCCATACTTTCTACTGCATCTGTAAATGGGGGTAGACTTGATCCCCAAGACATTGCTAATTTCCAATTAACCTTATCACT
Source organism: Sulfurospirillaceae bacterium (assembly GCA_028693565.1). Taxonomy (GTDB): domain Bacteria; phylum Campylobacterota; class Campylobacteria; order Campylobacterales; family Sulfurospirillaceae; genus Sulfurospirillum. The sequence goes on from JAQUVE010000063.1 coordinate 6,468, forward strand.
TGCAGCGTTAGCAGATACGACCAGCGAACACGCTAAAACTAAGCTACCAATTACTTTTCTTACAAACATCATCTTTACTCCTTATCATTTTTTAAACAAAAATATAATACGAAACTACACATAAAACGCATATTATATTTTATCTATAAATAAAGACATAAGCCATATCTAACATAATAAGGCTTATTTGATACATTTTGTAACTAAAAATTACTATTTTAAAATATATCCAACATCAACAACTGTTTCAATGCATTCAAAAGGTATTTTTTTTCTCAAACGTCTCATCAAAGAACGAATCGAATCTAAACTAGCAAAATTCCCTTCCCAAACCATCGCTTGAATTTTATCAAATGAAACCACTTTGCCTTTTTCTGTAATTAAAATATTAAGCAATAATCGCTCTTTACGTGATAAATGTTCTTCTATATTTCCAATACGTAACATACTACTTTGAAAATCAAACTCACATTGCTCGCCTAACTGAACGATGTCATTACGAATATTGCATAATTTTTCTATCTTAATTTCTAATTCATCAATAAAAAAAGGTTTTTTGAGAAAATCATTACATCCATAACTATACGCATCTTTAATTATTTCTAACTCTACACTTGAGCTTATGATAATAATAGGTACTTCATGGTGAAAATCTCGTATTTTTTTTAAAATCTCAATGCCATCGATATTGGGAACATTGATATCTAAAATAAAGCACATATACCCATCATCAATAGAAGCATATGCCCTCTTCCCATCTAAAAAAGAATCAACACTATAACCACGAGACTCAAGACGTTTAACAATAGTAGTATTTAAGCGACTATTGTCTTCCAATAATAAAATTTTCATTGATTACCCTGTATAGATTTTTCAGAATTAGGAACAATAACTGTAAAAATGACATTATTCCCCTCGTTTTTTACACTAATCGTACCACCCATTTTATCTTCAATAATAATTTTTGCCATATACAATCCAAGTCCAGTTCCATTTTTGCTGGTTGTAAAATAAGGGTCGAAAATAAACCCAATAATTTTTTCAGGGATTTTTCCTCCATTATCTGTAATTATAATGCGAGTAAAAGCTTCTTCATGCTCAATATTGATAAAGATATTTTCACCTTTGCGTGTTTTAATAATCTTGTTTTTGGCATTGTTAATGATATTGAGTAAGACTTGTTTAAACTCATTTTCATAACCATACACAGGAAAAGCACCTTCAGATTTTGAGTACTGTACGTTTAAATCAATATGTGAATAAAAAATTTGTCTACCAATAATATCTAATACTTCAGTTAAAGCTTTTTTCGCACAAAAAATACTTTTGCGCGTCGATGGCTTTAAAAAGTTTCTAAAATCTTTGAGTGTTTGCGACATATATTGTATTTGAATAATAGAATCATGTACAAATTCTTTCATCTTTTTACTATCAAGTTCACCTGTGTTAAAACAAAATTCCATATCTTGCATAATAGCAGAAAGTTCAACTAATGGCTCATTCCATTGATGAGCAACGCCTGCTATCATCTCTCCCATTTCTGTTAGCTTTGCTTGTTGAATTAAAAATTGACGTTGCTGTAACCTCTCAGTCGTATCATCCATGACGCAAACAATGCCGCCAATGGTTCCATCACTATTGGGATAAACAGCTTTATTCAAAATAAATAGTTTTGGTCTTTTTTTAGGAATATGAAGCATTAACTCTACTGTTTCTGAACCTAAATTTTGAAGTAATCGAAGATCACTCTCTCTTCTTTCTTGTGCCCACTCTTCGGGAAAAAAATCAAAGACTGTTTTACCAATAATTTCTTCTTTGCTCGTATCATACAGCGCCGCGAATGCAATATTACTACCAATGTATTGACCTTCAGTGTTACTATAATAGATAGGATTAGGAATCGTATCCAATAAAACACGAATAAACTCTAGTTGATTTTTAAGTGCCTTCTCACTATGCTTGCGCCTACGTACGTTTTGCATCAAAAAGATAACCGTCATAACAATAGCACTAAAAATAGCTAAGAATAACCAAACAAAGCTTTTGTACTCTTCATAGAAAGAAAATGGCTTATTAATAACTTTATAATTATTTAATTTATTACCAATAGAAATATGATAGCGTTCTAATTCACGATTATCAAAAATATATTGATTAGGGCTTTTTTCAACGATTGCGATGGAATGAGCTTTTTCCCCTTTTAAAATGCGTTCCACTATTTTTACAGCCGCTTCAGCTTGAGAAACAGCACTGGTTAGGAAACCACCTACAATACCATAATCAAGATAGAAATCCCACAGTCCATAAATAGGAACTTGAGCTATATGGCGAATCTGCTTTAAATTTTCTTTGTATGTAAAAAATCGACCCGTTTTATCTTTAAAAAGTAAAACCCACAAAATAACACTCGTTTCTTTATTGAGTGCTTTAACCTTTTCTTCTATCTCTCGCATATCCATACTATCAACGTGTTCAAATTTTACTTTATTTTGATACTTAGGATATACTTGATCAATTCCATGACGTAAGGCATTTCCTGTCACAGATTTTTCATTAATAATTAAAATCTTTTCTAATCGTGGATGCAGTTTCAAAATCAAATCAATATTGCGCTCAATATCAACATCTTCCACAACACCTGTAATATTGTTAATTCCTGCAATCATGCTTTTATTCAAGTCATTGATACCTAAAAAAACAATTTGTGTTTTTGAAAAAAATTCTTCATAATGCGCTTTGACAAAAGCCAAAGCGCTATTGTCTGCCACAATCACAACATCAAATTGATAGCCAACAAATCTTGCTTTAAAATAATCATAAAAAGTATTTAAATATTCAGGTGTTTCTATACGCTTCGTATCCATATAGATTGTTGATAAAAAGATATTATCTTCGGAGGAAAAACTTTTTTCGATTACTTTAGACATATCATCACTCCATTTATACCCTTTATGATAGGAGTGGATTAATAGTATGTCTTTTGTCTCTTTTGCAAATAAAGTGACGCCTAAAAAACATACGATTAAAATAAAAATTTTCATATTTTAAACAATAAAAAAACTTCTTGGGTTTTTTACAATAGCACCATGTTCTGCGATAGCTTCATCTGCCATATTATAACGCTCATTAAAAAGAGGCTTATGAAAAGCTACATCATTGTCAATAATTTCAAAAACCATTGTTTCATACACAATTTTATTCATATCACCTTCGAAAAAAGAGTGCCTGACATGCATACTAATCGTTGAAATGAGAAATTCACGTTCGTCAATTTTAATGATATTTTTTAACTCAAGTTCTCGCATAAATGCCGCCCTTTGAAAGATTCACTAGAGATAGTAGATATTAACATATTTGAACATTGTTTTTTCTAAAAAAAATGATTTACGATGTATAATTGCAAATCATTTCTATAAGGACCTCTCTTTGTCAACACTTACCATCAACTCATATGAACTCATTCCCTTTAACCTTAAAACAAAACCGTTGATGCAACACTATTTAGAGATTACACCCATTGAACTTAGTGATTATACATTTGCTGCTAATTATATCTGGCTATCCAATGCAAGTGGTTTTTATACCATTATTAACAATACTTTTTGTCTATTCATCTTAAGTTCTGGTGAGCTTTCAATGCTTCTTCCACCACTTGGTAAACTAGAAGACACACTCAGTGCTACACCCATTTGTTTTGAAATTATGAACGCTCAAAACAGCAGTCCTTATTACTCTAAAATTGAATACGTTCATGAAGCCTTCTTAGAAGCTTTTGTCAATTCACTGGAACATGGAGCTGAAATATTTGATTCTTTAGCCGATTATTTGATCGAAAAAAAATTAGTTGATTATATTTATATGGCTGATGATCTTATCGAACTCAAAGGAAACTCTTACCATAGTAAACGTAATGAAATTAATAAATTTAAAAAATCTTATGCCAATGTAAGAACTGAAGTTTTTGAGAAAGAAAAACATGGCGATGGCATCTTAACACTTTTTAATAACTGGGTTCAAGAGCGTACAAAATATATGCCTAAAGCTGAAGTTGAAACATTTCTTGATGGTATCTATTTTGAACGTTTTGCCATTAAGCGCTTAATTAAAGATTATGATAAATTGGAGCTCATCGGTTTAGTATTGTTTATTGGTGATGAGATTAAAGGTTTTACAATGGGCGAAAAAATTACAGATGATACGTCCAGTGTTCTTATTGAAAAAACAGATTTTGAGACCTTTGGATGTGCGCAATTCATCTTTAGAGAATTTACAAAAGTTTTAAAGGCAACATACAATTCTACGTATATTAATGTAGGAGATGATATGGGTTTTGAAAATCTTAAAAAAGTAAAAATGAGTTATCGCCCCAAAAAACTTATCTTAAAATATACGATTTATCAAAAATGACCATAGAGCTAGCTACTTATGAAGATATTCATCAACTTTGTAACCTTGAAAACAATACTTTTGGTGTCAATGATTTTAGATTGAATGCTCGCAACTTTAAATACCACATTAAGAAAAATCATCTATATATTGCTAAAGAAGATGATGGTTTTATCGCAGGATATATTTTATTTTTTGTCTATCAGCAAAGTGTTAGAATTTATTCACTTGCAGTACAAGAAAATTTCAGAGGGAGAAAAATCGCACAACAATTACTGTTGCGTGTAAAACAGCTTACCCTAACGCTTCAAAAGGTATATATTTCCTTGGAAGTTCGTATTGATAATATCAATGCAATCATGTTATATTCTAAAATGGGATTTAAAAAGATACTCATATTAAAACACTATTACTTAGATGGAACTTCGGGATTAAAAATGAAATGGAAAATGGATGGTGCGGACGGGGGGATTTGAATAAATATATATCAAGAAAGCATTTTTTTCGTTATTCATGTATAAAAAATCAATACTATAACATTAAAATGTAATGCTTAGTATTTAAGTTTGGCTGCAGCATCAAACGATATAATTTCATTATAATGAATAAGATAAGGTTAAAAAGTTGAGAAAAAATGCAGTGGATATCTTTAGTGGGGCGGGAGGGTTAAGCCTTGGCGCTGAAATGGCAGGTATTAAAACAGAGCTTGCTGTTGAATATGATAAATATGCTGCACAAACATTTATAAGAAATCATCCTGATGCAATTGTTCTTAATCAAGACATTAAAGAAGTTCAGCCTCTGCAATACATAAAGAAATATCCTTTTGTTTTGATGGGAGGACCACCATGTCAAGGTTTTTCTATCGCTAACACTAAAACAAGGAACCTTGATAACCCAAATAATGTGATGTATAAAGAATATCTACGTTTTGTTGAAGAACTCAAACCAACGTGGTTTGTATTTGAAAACGTTGTAGGTTTTAAATCTTTTAATCGTGGTGAACTTGCAAAAGAAGTTGAAAAAGAACTGGAAAGTTTAGGATATACCACGAATTCTACTGTTCTAAACGCTGCTGATTTTGGTGTCCCTCAAAGTAGATGTAGATTTTTCATTATAGGTAATATAAATGGTATTAAATTTGATTTTGACGCATTAGAACGTAAACACCCTGTTACGGTTCAAGAAGCATTAGAAGGTTTACCAAGCCTTGTTAATGGTCAGAAATTAGATGAAGTAGAATATACTCCGAATGTAAAAAGTGATTATGCGATAGCTATTCAAGGTAATCTCAAAAAAGTTTCTCAAAATTATGTTAGTCAAAATAAAACTCATATTATTGAGAGATATAAAGTTATAAAGCAAGGTCAAAATTGGGAAGCTGCTAAACAAGAAGGATTACTATCATCCTATAATTCTACTAAGCATACCCATAGTGGTATTTATAAACGCCTTGAAGAGAATAAACCCTCTGTGACCATCTCAAACTATAGAAAAAGCATGTTGATTCATCCTACAGAAGACAGAGGATTATCCCTTCGAGAAGCTGCAAGACTTCAAAGCTTTCCCGACAATTTTCACTTTGAGGGATTGCTTAGTTTTCAACAGCAACAAGTAGGGAATGCCGTTCCTCCATTACTTGCTAAAGCAATTTTTCGAGAAATTATTAAAAATCAAAAAAAAGAATGATTTGTATTTCCATGTATTACGATACTGTCTCTTGCTTTTCTCAATCTTGCAGCATCTAACATTTTAGTTCTATCAATATAATACGAATACTTTTCTTGTGCTTCTTTCTTGGCTTCTTCTAATGATAAGTTTTTGGCTACTAACCCATGTAGCCCCCACATATCACATTCTCTTGATATTTTTTGATACTGAGGTAAAACTTCTACTGGTTTATTGTATCCATAAAATGACCCATTTTTTTCAACTATTTTAGAGCCAAAAACTTCCCCTGTTGAACATGCTATTGAATAAACTAATCCTCCATTAATACACTCACAGTTTATTGTATCTTCAATAAAAGGGATAGAGGCATTTTTTAAAAAACAATTGATTGTTCCATGTGTCATTATTACAAAAAGAGTTTTTTCTTTATGCTTTGGAAATAATGCTATATCAAGGAATGTTGCATCGCAATACTGACTTGAAATACATTCTTTTTTAATAATATCCTTTGTATCAATTAATGCTTCTGCATAATCTAAGCATGTTTTAAAATAGCTTCCAAGTGATGCATCTTGCTCATCACATATTAAAATAGAATTTTGGATCATATTGACTCTTTTTTTCTAAATAATAAGTCAATCGTTAATTCAAGTATCTCTTTTTCAATTTTACGTCCTTCTTCAGATTGTTTTCTAATTTCTGAAATTAGATCATTTGTAGAATATTCTTTACCATTGGATATTGATAATATCTGTTCTTTGTTATCTTGCTCATCAAGCCAAGTTTCAATTGCTGTTGCTACATCAACATTTAGATAATGTATAGCACCTTCAACACGTTTTAAAATTTCTTCCGTATTATCTGTTTGTTCAACAAAATATAATGCATGATTGTTGATTAAGCTTTTAAAAAAATCTTGAGTTTCTTCTGCACTCCAAATAATAACAGGGATTAATTTATTCTGTTTGCGTATTGCTTCTAAAATAATATCGCCCCTATCCTTTGGATTTGTAAATTTTATATCTAAGATTACAATCATTTTTTTTGACAAATTTGCTAATATATAATCAAGTCCTTTTAAAGAATCTTGAAAGAGTTTAATATTTTTTTCTTCATATACTATTCCTAGTTCTATTATCAATGGGTCATAGATATTTGTATTATCATCAATAACGATGATTTCAGGTTTTTGTGACATATTGTTACCTTTTAAATGGGATTTCTAATTTGAAAGTTGCACCGTTATTAATCTCACTATCTACAACTTTAATTGTTGCTTTAATTGCTGTTAAATTCGTTTTTACCATATATAAACCCATACCATTACCTCCATCTTCGGCGGTAGTTGTATGATAAATTTCAAAAATTCTTTCTTTATCTTCTTTTTTAATTCCAGTACCATTGTCTGAAAATAAAATATTCAATTCATCACCTTCAGTAAAAGCAGATACCTTTATGGTCCTATCTTCAATATCTTTCATAGCTTTAATAGAATTGTTTAATAAATTTGTTATGATATCTTGAAATAAGACTATATTATAATTTAAAATAATATTGTCTTGGATTTCAATTATATATTTAATTTTTTCTCTTTCAAGAATTGGAGCGTAACTCTCAAAAACATTAAAAATTATATTTTTTGTGTTAAATTCTTCCCAATTTTTTTCTGATCGCGTATATTTTGACATAAAATCAATTGCAATTACCAACTTGTCAATTTCTTTCATTATGTCTTTATTGTATTTTTCCATAATTCCTTGGTATTGTTGCTCATGAAAATGTTTTATATTAAATTCTGCTCTTTGCTTAATATGGCTTAATGATGTTTTAATGATATGAGTAATTTCTAAGGCATATGTTTCTAAAGAC
>JAQUVE010000064.1:0-5827 GCA_028693565.1 Sulfurospirillaceae bacterium
CTGCAAGTGTATCCTAGCGTTTGGGAGAGCGTGCTTGAATGTTTGGTGTCTGAGTATTTATGCTTTGAGGGTGTGGATTATCAAAAAATTTCTGTGTTGGAACGTCTTAATTTTGAGTTTTCCTATGAACGCTATGGTGTTCAAATAGAGGCTGTTGATTTGGCCAAAAATGTGATTGTAAAAACAGATGAAAGACTTTTTTCAGCCATAAAAGGAAGCGTTATCCCTTCACGTTTTTGGGACTCGTATGATACTTTTGAAAAATCAAGTATTGGCTTTAGCCTTGTGGATGAAAAGGGCCATCCACTTTCGACCGCATTTTGCTCCTTTATCTCAAATGGACAATTAGAACTAGGCATCGAAACCGATTCCCATTATAGTGGGAAAGGGTATGCTTACGCGGTTTGTTCGACATTACTTGAGTATTGCAAAAAACAAAATCTTGTTCCTGTTTGGGCATGCAGTTCAGCCAATATTGGGTCTCAAAAATTAGCCCAAAAACTTGGTTTTAGTATCGCTAAAAAGCGACCTTATTATCAATTGCCTTATACAAAAGAATTTTAATTATGGTACACTTTTTTATGGCTATTTTGGGGAGTTATTTTGATGATTAGTATAGAATTTCTCATCACCTCTTTGATTGTTGTTCTTATTCCTGGAACAGGGGTTCTTTTTACAATTTCGACGGCATTAGTGCAAGGGCGAAAAGCGAGTGTGTATGCGGCTTTGGGTTGCACACTTGGAATTGTTCCTCATTTAATCGCAACGGTGTTTGGACTAGCGGCCATCATGCATACAAGTGCGGTTGCTTTTTCGATGCTAAAATATGCAGGAGCGTTGTATCTGTTTTACCTTGCGGTGATGACATGGAGAGATAACAGTATGTTTGCGGTAGATGAAAATAGTGTAAAAATTGATGCTTTACCTTTGGTCATGAAAGCCTTTTTGCTCAATATCCTCAATCCCAAATTGACCATCTTTTTTCTTGCCTTTTTGCCACAATTTGTACCACACGATAGCGTACAACCAATCGTGCAAATGCTCTTTTTGAGTGGTGTTTTTATGGCAATGACTTTGATTGTTTTTATTTTTTATGGCTTTTTAGCGCATCTTTTCAGAAAAGCTGTGATTGAATCACCTCGTATTCAAGCACGTCTTAAAAAAAGCTTTTCAGCCGTATTTGCAGGGCTTAGCGTGCAATTGGCGCTGAGCAATCGTTAAAGGCTAAGAGGTGTTACATGTAAAAAAAATGTGATGCAATTTCAAATTTCTGTGCTATACTTTTGGCAAATTTTTTTAAAGGAGAACCGATGGAAACTTTTATCACCCATCAAACCATACATCAACCTCAAACAACAGCGCAATTTTCTAATGCCTCTCTTGTCGTCGTCCTCCTTTCGAAGCTCCGCTAAACTTTAACCTCATTTATTTTTCATTGTTCGTTTAAATCGGCTTTTTAGCCCTGAGGATACCTCTATCTAAAGAGTCAATTTTTAATCTGTTTTACATCCCTTGTGATGTTACTTTAAGGATAATTCTATGCAAAATTTTAAAAAATACAAACCGTACCCGTTGGTACATTTAGCACACCGAGAGTGGGCCAATAACATCATCACTAAAGCGCCTATTTGGGTAAGTACCGATTTACGAGATGGCAATCAAGCGTTGATTGAGCCCATGAACGTAGCACAAAAATTAGTTTATTTTCAAAAATTAGTTGAAATGGGTTTTAAAGAGATTGAGATCGCATATCCGAGTGCTTCAAAGGCTGAATTTGATTTTTGTCGTGCTTTAATTGAGCAAGACTTAATTCCAGAGGATGTTCGTGTTGGCGTTATCGTACCGTCCATTGAAAAACATATCAAACGTACGTTTGAAGCGATGAAAGGTGCGAAAAAAATCATCATGCACCTTTACAATCCTACTGCTGACAACCAACGCAAAGTAGTGTTTAACAAAAGTAAAGCGGAGATTATCACGTTAGCGGTTGAAGGGACGCGCATCATCAAAGAAGCGGCGGAAAAATTTGAAGGCGATGTGATGTTTCAGTATTCACCTGAGAGTTTTTCCCAAACCGAGTTGGTTTTTGCACGTGATATTGTCAATGCTGTTATCAGTGAGTGGATGCCTACAAAAAGCGCACCTATGATCGTTAATTTGCCCAATACCCTAGAAGCGTGTACCCCCAATATTTATGCTGATAGAATTGAGTGGATGAGTAAACAGTTGATAGATAGAGAAGCTATTATCTTAAGTGTTCATCCGCACAATGATAGAGGATGTGCAGTTGCAAGTGCGGAGATGGCGATATTAGCAGGAGCACAGCGGGTTGAGGGAACGCTTTTGGGCAATGGAGAGCGAGCAGGCAATGTTGACTTGGTTATCTTGGCTTTCAACCTTTACTCACAAGGCATTGATCCGATGTTGGATATCCATAATATTGATGCGTTGTTGCAAGAGATTATTGCTTTGACACACAGCAGGATTGCAGATCGGCACCCTTATGTGGGCTCCATGATTTACACGTCGTGTTCAGGCACGCATCAAGACGCAATAAAGAAGGGTATGGAGTATCAAAAGGACGTGTTAGATGGCTATTGGCACGTGCCCTACCTAATCATCGACCCCAAGGATATCAAGCGTGATTATCGAGATGTGGTGCGCATTAACTCGCAATCAGGCAAAAGTGGCGTAGCCTATGTGTTAAAGGAGTTTTATGGTATTGAGACGACGAAGTCGATGCAAGTTGAAATTGCTTTGGAAGTGCAAAAATTGTGCGATGAAAAAGGCATTGAAGTCAATTCTGAAGAGATTTTTAAAGTTTTTCGGCAGATTAGTAAATTGTAGTATGTTAAACAAATGAGAGAGCTTTATGGATAAAGCTCTCTTTTAGTATCTATCCGATGTTGGTATAAACTGCCTGCACATCATCATCATCTTCAATTTTTTCAATGATTTTTTCAATTTCAACCATTTGTTCTGGCGTAAAGCTGATAGGGGTGTTGGCAATACGCTCAAGAGTTGCTTTGGTTAAAGCGATTCCAAGACGATCAAACGCCGCTGAAAGCGTTCCAAAGTTGGTATAGTCTGCATAAACAAGAACAACACCATCTTCTTCTTCAATCTCTTCAAGCCCTGCGTCAATGAGTTCAAGCTCTAATTCTTCTAAATCCATCTCAGGGGTTTTTGCAAATTCAAAAACAGCTTTACGTGAAAACATAAAATCAAGTGAGCCATTATTGAGCGCTTCGCCACCCGATTTTTTAAAAGCACTTTTGATATTAGCAACTGTACGCGTATTGTTATCCGTTGCACACTCGACAAAAAAGAGAGAACCAAAAGGACCTTTACCTTCATACGTTGTCTCGGTTAAGCTTTGCGCATCTTTGCCCGCCGCACGTTTAATTGCCGCATCGATATTGTCTTTAGGCATATTCTCAGCTTTGGCGTTGAGGATAGCCGCTCTTAGTTTTGGATTTGACTCAGGATCTGGGCCACCTTCTTTAGCTGCCATCATAATGATACGCCCAAGTCTTGGAAATACGCGAGACATATTTCCCCATCTTTTTAATTTGGATGCTTTACGATATTCAAACGCTCTTCCCATAGGGATTTTTCCTTCTGTAGTGTTTTATAAAATTGGTGCATTATAGCGTTTTTAGGGTTTAACACAACTTAGTAAGAACAAGGGGTAAGCGTGATACTTTCAGTTTCGTGGATATTGGGTAAAAAATGAACGAGTGGTTGGCATGTGTTTTTAAAACAGAGTTCATATCCTTTGGTATAAGGTGAGTGCATCAGTGAAACGCTTTTGAGTGGTTTAATACTAGGGGTATAATGCCAATAGCCACCATAAAGTTTAGAGCCCAAAGGAGGCTCCATCCCCGCACCTGTGCCTTGAATTCGAGATTCAATCACATGGAGATTTTTTCCTTCAATCACCCAATCTTCTTCCCAGCGAATTTTTTCAACAGAGTGCATCCAAGCCAATGTAAAGGCTTGGATGTGGAGGGTTGCGGTAAAAGCTCCTGCACTGAGGCATAAACCGATCATTTTTTGCGACTACTCAGCCATACCCAAAGGATGAAGGTTAAAGAGAGTGCAAATCCTATTTGATCACTAATTGGCAATGCCGCAACAAGAGCGATAGCTGCAATGACGCCCAATCCTCTTTGAAGGGTTGAAAGAGGTGACCAAAGATAACCAATTGCCGCACCTCCCCAGAGGAAAATTGCCAATAGCGCTTTAAAAACGATGTAAATAACAGCGATCACCGTTGGGTCACCTTGAAGCATCAAGGCAGGATCATAAACCGCCATGAACGGAACAATAAATCCTGCAATCGCAATTTGCGTCGCTTTAAATCCAATCTTCATCGCAGGTGCTTTGGCAATCGAAGCCGCGGCAAAAGCAGCAAGGGCAACAGGCGGTGTAAGATCCGCCATAATACCAAAGTAAAAGACAAACATATGACTGACGATCAGTGGCACACCCAGTTTTAAAAGAGCAGGAGCCGCAATGGAGCTTGTGATGATGTAATTAGGAATTGTAGGAATTCCCATACCCAGTAAAAGACATGCAAGCATTGTTAAAAAGAGGGATAAAAAGAGGCTTGTTTGTCCGATTTCAAGGATATAACCTGCAAAACTTGAAGCCGCTCCCGTTAGGGTTAAAATACCTACGATAACACCTACAATGGCACATGCAATTCCCACGCCAAGTGCTTGTTTGGCTCCGTTGATCATGGCCATTTTCATCGTATTTAGTGTTGTCCCACCCCCTTTGACAAAGTAGTTAGCAACCACAAGTAAAGCGATAACACCCACGACAGGTTTAATGCCCCATTGCGAAAATGAAGCGGCTGAGAGGCCTAGTGCAAACCAAAAAACATAACGAAAAGCTGTCATGGAGATACGTGCGGCAAGTGCAGTTCCCAAAATCAGCATGGAGGTGAGTGTTAGCCCCATCATCCCCGCAAACATTGGGGTAAAACCGTGAAAGAGCATGTAAACAAGCACAACAAGGGGCAATGCAAGATGCCAATTCTCTTTGAGCGAAAGCCACACGTTGGGGCATTCGTCCTCAGGTACGCCCATCAATTTTAAACGTCCCGCTTCAAGATGAACCATCCAAAAGGCTGTCGCATAATAGAGTGAGGCGGGGATGACCGCAGCTTTGACAATATCAGCATAAGGTACGTTAAGGGTTTCAGCCATGATAAAAGCGACCGCACCCATCACAGGAGGCATAATCTGACCGCCCATGGAGGAGGTTGCTTCAACTGCACCTGAGAAAATAGAGCTATAACCAAATTTTTTCATGAGTGGAATAGTAAATTGTCCCACAGTTAGAACATTGGCCACACCAGAGCCTGAAATCGTCCCCATGAGTCCTGAGGAGATAACCGCTACTTTAGCAGGGCCACCTTGCGCACGTCCGACCAAACCAAGGGCTAGGGCATTGAAAAGGCGAATCATACCCGCATGTTCTAAAAAAGTTCCAAACAAAATAAATAAGAAGATGTAAGTAGCAGAGACTAAAATCGGTGTTCCCAAGATACCATCACTGCCAAGATAGAGCTGATCCACGATTTGGTCAAAGCCAAAACCACGATGCGCTAAATCCCCTGGGAGGTATTGACCAAAAAAACCATACGCTAAAAACGTGAGACAGACAAGAGTGAGTGCCCATCCCACAACACGACGTGCTGCTTCAAAAACAAGAACGGTGACTAAAGTGGCTACGACTAAATCAGCCATCGTAGGATCACCTGAGCGTTCAATCAAATCGGCCTCAAAAATCATATGGTAAAAACCAAGGGCAAAAC
>JAQUVE010000064.1:5837-14385 GCA_028693565.1 Sulfurospirillaceae bacterium
CCCGAGTGATAACAAGAGGTCATACCAAGGGATGCTATTGTTCGTGCGTCCTTTTTTGGTTGCGGGATAAAACATAAAAATAAGTAAGAGCAAAAAGCTGACATGCAAAGAGCGAATGACAAGGCTTGAAAAGGGCTGAAATGCTGCTACATAAAGCTGATAAGCGGAAAATGAGAGAGCTGAAAACATCGCAAGGCGCATTGCCCAGCCCATTAAAAGACGTTGGTGTCCGTGTTCTTCGAATTCTTCGTCTTCGAGAGTTTCAACGATGGCGGTATCGGCCATAGGCTATTCCTTTACTGATGAGATACACACAGGTATCTATTGCATTTAGCATGCAATAGATACGTTAAAAAAAACTATTTGAGTATGCCGACTTCTTTATAGTATTGTGCTGCACCTGGGTGAAGTGGAGCTGGTAAACTTTTGATGGCATTTTGTAATGAGATTTTTTTAGCCGCAGCATGAGCTGCTACCATTTGGTCAAGGTTTTCAAACATAGACTTTGTCATTTTATAGACTGTTTCTGTTGGAACACCTGCACGGGTTACAAGAAAATTTTGTACGGCAATCGTATGAACATCAGCGGTTTGCCCTTCATAGGTGTTGGCGGGAATGATACCTTCTTGATACGCTGGGTCATTAATTTTTTTAACAATATCAGCGGGGATATCTAAAAAGACGACATGTTGTGATGTTGCTAAGTCACGAAGTGCTGCAACACCAGCCCCTGAAGAAAGCAGTGTTACGTCAAGTTGTCTGTTTTTCATCAGTTCAACGGATTCTGCATAAGAGAGGTATTCGACTTTTGCGAAATCTTCATATTTAATGCCAGCCGCTGCTAAAATTTTACTAGAATTAAGTTGTGTCCCTGATTTTGGAGCGCCTACAGAGATTCGTTTACCTTTGATATCTGCAAATGATTTGATACCAGAATCAGCGGCAGCCACAAAGTGAATGTAGTTTGGATAAAGTGCTGTAATGGTTCGAAGTTTATTAAGAGGTGCTTTAAAACCCGCTTCTGGGTCGCCTTTATAGGCATCTGAAAATGAATCACCTAATGAAATGCCTACTTCGCCACGTCCAGCTTGAAGAAGATTGAGGTTTTCAATACTCGCTTTAGTCGCTTGAACTGTTGCTTTGGCATCAGGCATCGCTTTGCCATAAATTTGTGATAAAGAAACACCCAGAGGATAATAAATACCGCTGGTACCACCTGTTAAGATATTAATGAATTCTGTGGCATTCACAGGAATAGAAAGGCAGAGAGCAACGGCACTTGTTGCAAGTGTTTTACGTAGTAACGATTTCATCGTTTTCTCCTGATTTGATTTTTGAATATGGAGTTATTATAGAATGTTTTGCTGAAATTTTACTATAAATAAATAGAATAATTTTTAGAAACATAAAAATATAATATTAGGAAACATGTAGGCTTTTAAGAACCTACATGTTAAGCAGTTGTTAACGTAGGGTTGAGCTTTTTATGTGTACTGATTTTATGATAAACCATCATTAAAATGAAGAGTCCAGCTCCCACAAGATGAACGAGTTGTGTTTCCCCTTTGAAAATATCATCACCAAGTCCTAACATCTTATCACGAGAGAGTAAAAGATAGCAAGAGATGCCAAATAGAGCACGCTCAAGAAGATATAATTTTCGATCCCAATATCCCTCAACGGTTGTTGCAAAAGCGACCAGTCCTATAAGAGCAAATCCAAAGACTTCGAATCTATCATACCAACTTCCTGTAATAAGGGGTGAATATGCAAATAAAAATGGCATGATGTAAAGTCCTTTGCCAAGTTTCCAAGAGGCAAAACCTGTCTTCATAGGTGAAGACTCCGCAATGCCCGCAGCTGCAAAAGCAGCTAAACAAACAGGTGGTGTAAGGTTTGAATCTTGTGAAAGCCAAAAGATAATAAGGTGTGCCGCTAGAAAATACATTGTTACTTCTGGAAGTTGTACGCCTGCATTTAAAAGAGCTGCCATTTCGGGACTAACCATTAAGCCAACAAGCGCAGGAGCTGAGAGTACGGCAAGGACAACATATGAAGCAGTGACAGGCAAACCCATACCAAGAACCAAAGAGGCAAGGGCAACGAGTATCATCGCGATAATAAGTTGGTTGGCGGACCACTCCATAATCAGTTGCGAAAAGGTGACACCAATACCTGAGATATTGATAACACCCACGATAATACCTACCGCTATCATCATGACACCAGTGGTAATCATATTTTGTGCCCCCATCGCAAAAGCTTCAACGATTTGTTGAAAGCTCATACGTTTATTTTTAGTGAGGTAAGAAGCTGCGATAATGGCTATGATAGAATAACCTGCTGCATATGTTGGCGTATAACCATAAACCATTAAGCCTACTAAAACACCAATAGGAATAAAAAAGTGCATACCTTCACGAACGATAGGCCAAAGGGCAATTTTTTCGCCACCTGCTCCGATGTCATGTTCTTTTGCATAAATATGAACATAAACAGATATTGAAACATAGTATAAAATGGCAGGCAGTATAGAAACAAGCACAATGGTTGTGTAAGGTATATTGGTAATTTGTGCCATGACAAAGGCACCAGCCCCCATGATAGGAGGAACAATTTGTCCACCTGTTGAAGCAGCTGTTTCTACTGCTGCAGCAAAAATACCACTAAATCCATTGCGTTTCATCATTGGAATGGTGATAGAGCCTGTGGAGACAACATTGGCAACTGCAGAGCCCGAGATGGTTCCCATCAATGCAGAAGAAAAAACTGCTACTTGTGCAGCACCTCCTCGAAAGCGGTTAGTAAAAGCTCGAGAGAGATCAACGATAAAATCACCAGCACCACTTTTGAGTAAAAAAGCGGCAAATAAAATGAACATAAAAACATAGGTCGATGAAATTGTAGCAATAGAGCCAAAGAGTCCTTCATCCGTATAAAACATACGATAGGCAAAACGCTCATAAGACATACCACCAAAAGCCAAAACACCACTGATATAATTTCCCATCCATGTAACGTAGCTAACCGAAACAATAATTAAAATAGGGATAATCCACCCTGTTGTGCGACGTAACATTTCAACAGCGAGTAAAATAGCAGCCGTTGCATAAATAATATCGGATTGTCGCATATTGCCATTGGCAACAGCATATAGACTCTCTTCGTAACCGATCATATAACCAGCAATACTGAGTGTTGCTAGTGCTAATAGAATATCAAAAAGATGAACATTCTCATCGCTTGATGCAGAAGAAGCTTTATAGGTTAGGAAACCAAGAGAGCCTAAAAGTGAAAAATGCGAAGCATTGAACCATAAATTGCTCATCCCTCCGATAACATTGATCCAAATGTGAAATAAAGAGATGAAAACAGCGTACCAAAAAAGAACGGGTTTAAGTGTTTGCTTAGAAATTGTCATAAGTCTACCTTATAAAATAGCGGAGGAGTCCTCCGCTTTAATGTTTAAGTGGTTATTTCATTAAAAGGCGATCAGGTATTTTGATACCTTTTTCTTGATAAAACTTCACAGCACCTGGATGCAATGGCATCGGAAGACCATCAATTGCTTTTTCGATAGACATCGCTAAGGTTGCTTTGTTGACAGAATTTAAGAATGGAAGATTTTCATACATTGTTTTTGTCAAAAGATACACAACTTCATCGGGGGTATCTGCCGTAGCAACTAAAAGATTGGGTTGTGCAATGGTGTTGATATCTTTGGTTTGACCTGGATAGGTGTTTGCTTTGATAACATATCTGCTCCATGCAGGGTATTGTTCAACAATTTTTGCCAAGTCGTCATCTGAAAAATCTAAAACCGTTATTTTTGAAGGTCCCATAGAGGCGAAAACGCTTGTAACGGCTGATGCAGGTGCTCCAGCAGGAGTGTTCATACCTTTAATTTTTCCGTCTTGAAGTGCTGCTGCACTAGGATTATAGCCAAGGTATTCAAGGCTCATTTTAGTATAATCAATACCAAGTGCATCTAAAATGACTTCAGCAGATACCCGACTTCCAGAGTTTCTCTCACTAATAGAAAAGCCTTTTCCATATAAATTTTTTAAGTCTTTAATGTTACCTGTTGTAGCAATATCTTTTAAAACGGTAAAGTGCTCTACATTTTGCCAGAGCATTGAGACGGAGCGAAGGTCTTTTTTGGGCTGATCTTTGTATTTTGCTTTACCTTGCCATGCCATTGAACCAAAAAGGCCTTGCAAAATGGCAAAATTAACCTCTTTCTTTTCCATCATATCGATATTTTCACCACTTCCTGCACTCGAAATAGCAGAAAAAGTCATTTTATGGTCTTTTGCAAGCTTGAGTGAAGCAATCGTTGCGATACCCACTCCAACTGGATAATAGGTACCTCCAGTACTGGCCGTAGCAATAATGTACTTTTGTTCTTTATCGGCAGCATTAGCCCCAGAAATAAGGGTTGCTGCAACAAGGGATGATGCTAAAAGTGTCTTAAAAAGTGAAGACAAATGCATGAAAACTCCTTAGTTTGATATGTAAATATGTTTCATTGTAAAGTGTTTGTTACCAAAGTAAGATAAAAAAATGCAATTTAGTAACATAAATAAGCAGAGTGTAACTTTTTTACAACGTCAAAAGCGTTTATAAAAATCAGTGTTTGAATCTGCTATAATTTTTAAAATTTAAGATTATTGAAAGAAGGATAATGAGAATGGAAGCCTTAAAACAAGCATTTAAAAAGCATGGTTTTGAATTGATTTGTGTTTCGAACAAAGAAGAAGCGCTCAGTGTTTCTATGAGTTTTATCAAATCTGGAATGAGTGTTGGATTAGGAGGCTCGACAACAGTTGCGCAAATTGGTTTATTAGATTATGTTACTTCTTTAAAAGATATTACCCTTTTTAATCAGTATGAAAAAGGTATCACTATGGAAGAAAATACACATCGTAGACGTCAAGGTATGCTTGCTGATTTGTATATTTGTGGTACGAATGCACTAACAAAAAATGGTGAAATCGTTAATGCTGATGGCAGTGGCAATCGTGTTGCGGCACAAATTTTTGGTCCTAAAAAAGTCTTGATTATTACGGGTAAAAATAAAATTGTTGAAGATGTTGCCGCTGGATTTAAGCGTATTCATGATGTTGCAAGTCCTAAAAATATAGAGCGCATGAACAATACAGCTATTGCCATGGGGAAAGCACCAAGACATACGATGGAAAATATTGGCAATAAGTTTGCTTATATTGATGCAGACGTGGAAGGACGAACAACTATTATTCTTGTTGATGAAGATTTAGGTTTTTAAGATGGTGGATTATCTTATTATCGGTGGTGGGATTATAGGATTAAATATTGCAAGAGCATTAAAAACGAAAGAGCCAGACGCTAAAATCACATTAATCGAGAAAGAGCCTGAAGTAGCACAACATAGTAGCGGGCGTAATAGTGGCGTTTTACATGCAGGTTTTTACTATAGTGCTAACTCATTAAAAGCTAAATTTACCAAAGAAGGTAATGCTCGTCTAAAAGCATTTTGTCAAGAGCGTGATTTGAAAATAAACCAGTGCGCCAAAGTAGTAGTGGCGCAAAATGCTCAAGAGTTAGAAGGACTTGAAGAGCTAAAACGACGAGGTGACATCAATGGCGTTGAAACTTCATGGATGAGTGAAGAGCATTTATGTGAGCATTATCCTCTACTAAAAACCTATCAAAAAGCACTCTTTTCGCCGACGACTGCCACAGTAGATCCAACCGAAGTCACAAAAGAATTTAAAAAATTTATCCTTGAACTAGGGGTCAATGTTTTAACCAACACGGCATACATTAAACGGATTGACAAGGATGCCATTTTAACCACACAAGGGTTGATTAGCTATAAGAAAATCATCAATTGCGCTGGGCTATATGCCGATAAAATTGCAAAAGACTTTGGCTTTGCTGGGGATTTTGTCATCATTCCTTTTAAAGGAATTTACCTCAAAGATAAAACCAATATCTGTGGTCTTACTACCAATGTCTATCCTGTGCCTAATCTTGCCAATCCGTTTTTAGGGGTTCATTATACTTTCACAGTTAAAAACGAAAGTAAAATTGGACCTACAGCAATCCCCGCATTTTGGAGAGAAAATTATAAAGGGTTTGATAACTTTAAACTTGACGAGATGGTACAAATCTTATATTATGAGGCAAAACTCTTTTTAACCAACGCCTTTGGCTTTCGTGCTTTGGCATTTAGTGAAGTTAAAAAGTATTGGAAGGGACATCTTTTAGGTCTTGCTAAGGGATTAACCCATAAGATAGAACTGCGTGGATTTGATAGTTGGAGTACACCTGGTATTAGGGCTCAACTGCTCAATACTAAAACACTTGAATTGGTTCAAGATTTTGTCGTTGAAGGTGATGCTAAAAGTGTGCACGTTCTGAATGCCGTTTCTCCTGCTTTTACATCATCGATGCCATTTTCAGAGTGGGTCGTGGAAAATTATATTTACCAAAAATAAAAATTTGCGTTATCTATAAAGGATTGATTTGAGCGTTTCTGCGGAATTTAAAAATTATAGTTTTATCATGATAGGTTCGCTTTTTTTAGCGTATGGGGTTGTAGCATTGTTTATACCCAATGCATTAGTAACAGGTGGAACTTCTGGTATGGCCATTTTAGGGCATTATATGTTTAAATTGCCTGTTGGTATGTTGATGGTGGCCATTAATGTTCCTCTTTTATTGTTAGGCACAAAATATTTTGGTAAGCATTTTACCTTTCGTAGTATCATCGCTATTGGTTTTATATCGGTTTGTATTGATTTTATGGGTGAAGTTTTACATGTACATGCACTAAGTCATGACGTCATCTTAGCTTCTATTTTTGGCGGTATTTCGGTAGGTATTGGACTTGGCTTGGTATTAAGTGGTAATGCCTCGGCGGGTGGTTCGACCATCATCGCTAAAATCGTTGCTGCTAAAACGAATATTAAAGCTTCAACGGTGATGATGTTTATCGATGTTTTGGTTATCATCGCTATTGGGGTTTTGTTTGGTAATGTAGACTTGGCAATGTGGAGTTTGGTGAGTATTTATATCACAGCTAAAAGTATTGATATGTTTTTAACCAGAGGGCCTTCTAAAAAAGTGGTGCACATCGTCTCAACCAAAATAGAAGAACTCTCTGAACAAATCGTGTTGCATTTAGGAAAATTTGGAACTATTGTTCAAGGTGATGGCATTTTTGCACATGAAAATAAACGTATGATTTTTTTAGTGGTGGAAAACAGTAAAGTTCCCCGTTTAAAAGAGCTGATACAAGGTATCGATAAAGATGCCTTTATGGTTGTCATGGAGGCTTCAGAATTATTGGGAAGAGGGCACTAAAAGTTATTTTTGATTTTGAGGCTAAATTTGTCCCCCTCTTTTTCTAATCCTATTCTATCGTAGTATAGCCCAACATTCAGCCCTTTATTGATTTCATCAAGAATCAATGAAGTATAAATACCAGAATACGAAACGAGGCTTGTTGGATTGTTCATCAGTGTATAACGAGAACCAATAGAAAGCTCCCTTTTAAGAGCATAATTAACATCCATCGTATAAGAGGAAGCGTTTGTTGTGTAAGCATTAGCGCTAAACGTATACATCAAATCAGAAAAGCTACCCATATACAGTGCCTTAGCGTAAGCCGATAATCCATCGTTTTCAACTTCTACACGAAAGCCGTTGATGGGTGCTGAGGTATAATGAAAAATGACTTTTTGTTTTTTGAGATCGTTTTTACTATCGGTTCCATCGGTATTTTCCAGATCAATTTTTTTCTCAAATGTCCCTTGTGTTAGGGCATCAATCAGTGTATCAGCGCTAAAGGAAAAAGATAAAAAAAAGAAGAGGGTTAATATAAATTTCATTGAATTTGGAAGCTTTCATGTGAGTATAAAGTGTAGAGCCGTGAAAGGCTCTACATGTAGCAAGTAAAGGCGAATGATTACATCATTCCACCCATGCCTCCCATTCCGCCCATGCCACTCATATCTGGCATTGCTGGAGCTTTGTCTTCTTTTGCATTCGTGATAGTTGCTTCGGTTGTCAATAACAAGCTTGCAACTGAAACAGCGTTTTGAAGCGCAATACGAGAGACTTTAACAGGATCAACGATGCCTGCTTCAAACATATCGACATATTCGCCAGTTGCGGCATTAAAACCATAATTTGCTTTGTTGCTTGTGAGGATATTGTTCGCAACAACACCAGCATCAAAGCCTGCATTCTCAGCGATTTGTTTAATAGGTGCTTGAAGTGCGCGTGTTACGATTTGCGCACCGATGAGCTCATCCCCTTTAACGTCTAGTTTAATTTTTGCATTAGCCAGTAAAAATGCAGAACCACCACCCACAACGATACCTTCTTCAACCGCTGCCTTGGTTGCTGAAAGGGCATCATCTACTCTATCTTTTTTCTCTTTCATTTCCGTTTCAGTTGCCGCACCGCCTTTGATAACCGCAACGCCACCACTGAGTTTGGCTAAACGCGCTTGCAATTTTTCTTTATCATAATCACTGCTGGTTTCAGCAATTTGTGC
>JAQUVE010000002.1 GCA_028693565.1 Sulfurospirillaceae bacterium
ATTCCGGCAAAATAAACATGCTTTCGACCTGAAAGGCCGTGACTGCCAGGCGCGGTTATCAGAACCCTGCCGATGCAGTTTTTACCATCGGTGTATTTTAGATTCTGAATAAGGCGATTTAACCAGTGCATCGCGGTTGCACGTTCCATTTGCGGTTCCCGCAACCCTTTCAATGAATCGCAAAGTGCCGTGATTCGTTTGATTTGCGCCTGTTCGGCCAGAATTATTTCGACATGCGAAGTGTGTGGCAAGGCTACCTCTTTGAAAAAGTTGGCAAAGCCGAGAGCAAAGGCACCGGGGGCCTTCATCTTTTTTACCCAAATCTCCGCTCAATAGCCATCCATTGATGATGGTTTCATCTGTGGCATCTGGGCGATTAAGGTAACCTTGCATGACACAATCACCTTTAATCATGATTTCACCAACTTCACCTGTTTTAACTTCCATCATCTCATCGTTGACTATCTTCACAGCATACCCAGGCAATGGCAAACCAACGGAAAGAGGCTTTTGCCTATCTAAACGATTCACCGACACAGCAGGTGAACATTCACTTAAGCCATATCCTTCGAGTAATTTTGCATTTTTAAACTTTGCATTAAAATCAAGCAGAGCTTGTTCGCTTAATGGCGCACTTCCAGAAATAAAAATACGCACTTTATTGAACCACATAAAGTACCACGGAATCTTTGCTTTTAACAGTGCGGTATACAGCGTTGGTACACCTAAAAAAATCGTTACTTGCTTAAGAAGTGTCTGCTTTAAAACATTGGCAAATGGAAATACAGATTTGACAATCACAACGGAAGATGATGCAACCATAGGTAACAACACCATGATCGAAAGTGTAAAAGAGTGAAACATCGGCAAAAAGACAATAAATCGATCTTTTTCGGTAATTTGAAAAGACTCAGCCCCAGCTGTGGCATTAGAAAGGAAATTGCGGTAACTTAACATTGCTCCTTTAGGTTTTCCAGTGGTACCAGAAGTATAAACGATGCACGCCAAATCATCTAAAGAAGGTCTCTTTGCCAACTTTTCATAAGTTTCTTGGGAAATATCTATTTCGGTAAAACTATAATTATGCTCATCTAAATGCTCATATTTATCCGTCCACACAATCTTATCAACAGAGGTACATGTCAGCAAATCTTTGGTTTCTGAAGCATAAGCGGCAGAACAAATCAACATCTTTGCGCCACAATCATTGAGAATATACGCAAACTCTTCTTTTTTAAGAAAGGTATTTAAAGGAACAGCAATCGCACCAATTTTTGTAATACCAAATAATGAGACAATGAACTCCTCAGAGTTGCCAACAATCATGGCAACTCTCTCTCCACTTTTAATACCACTAAATTCTAGAAATCGCGCAAAGGTATCAATATTCTGTTTTAATTTCAGATAGGTTACTTTGCGATCATCAATAAATAAAGCTATTTTCTTAGGGCTATTTTTGGCATTTGCCTCAATAGCCTCATAAAAATTCTGGTACTTGTAATCTAACATCTTTAGAACTTATATTTAAACGATGCAGTTATAAGATGTGCAGCCTCATCTGTAAATCTACCATAAGGTGCGGTTGTATTAGTTGCAGAGCGATTCGTTATAGTCCTTTCATCTTTATCATCGTAAAGATACGCTAGACCAATTGCCATTTGCTTATTGAGTTTATATTCAAAACCGATAGAATAGAGTTTAGCATCTGCATCGGGAAGTTCAAAGCCAAGTGTAGTTGACGGAACAGGCGTTTTATCGATGGCAAAACCAGCCATTAATGTTAAGGTATCGCTGTATTGATGTGTAATTCCAATACGATACGCATTAACGTCTTTCCAATTTTTTGGAATTGGTCTATCGAATCCAGCCATAGCTGTTGCTGTCAAATCAACATCATAATTAAAATCTAGATTTTTATAACTTGACCAATACGTACGTTCAAAAACAAACTCAACGGTTGTTTTATCCATTGTATAAGCTGCAGCTAACGCTAAAGAAGCTGGTAATGGAATCGTAACAGAAGCGCCACCTTTATACAAACCACCCACTAATGTAGCATCACCCTCAACGGTTAAATCTACTTTTGAGCGATACGTTGAAGACAATGTTAATTCTTTAATCGGTTTATAGCTTAATGCAAGATTGTATCCAAAATCAATCGAATCCCCTGTCAAATCTCTCTTTGCTGGAGAACCTAAACCTGCTGCATCACTTTTTACCACACCATCGGTATAAACACCTCTAGCACCAAAACCAACAGAAAACTGATCACTAAAACGATAACTTGCTGTTGGGTTTACTTCAATAACTTTGAGTGTAAACTCTTGTGCTGTTGCTTTAGGAAATGCTTCATCCCATCGTTTCGAAAGACCCGCAGGCGCAACAATAGAGAGACCATAGCGCCAGTTACCTACCATCGGAGAGACATAATGCATTGTAGGCATTAAAAATTCTTCAACTTTCGAATCTCCACTAAATCCAGCCATAGCAGCATCTGTATAACTCACTTTTGGTAAGTTGATATACGTCATACCTACTTCAATTTGTGCACCATTATCTATAAAGGACATATTTGCAGGGTTATAATAACTTGCATCTGCTCCATTAACACCAGCAACATTGGCTGCACTTTTGGCAACAGCATCTAAAGATTGTTCAGGAATACGGTATCCTGAAGCAAGAAGGGTGGCAGCGCTAAGGCTGAGAAGGGTAGCTATTTTAACGGCGTTTTTCATCTATTTTCCTTAAAGGTTTTTTATTTGATAAGACTATAGAGTAGCGCTATCTCTTGCTCCCATAATGACTCATCGATTGTTTCAAGTATTAACGGTATATCATTCATTCTATCATCGTTCATGATAAAACCAAATGGTTCTACACCTAATTTTCCCATGCCGATAGAATCATGCCTATCAACACGTTTGCCTAAATCTGGCTTAGAATCATTTAAATGCATACCTTTAAGATACTTAAATCCGACAATTGTATCAAATTTTTTCATGGTTTGCCTATAACTTTCCTCGTCCCGAATATCATATCCAGCACTAAAAAGATGGCATGTATCTATGCAAATACCGACACGTTCTTTATCTATGCTATTTTCCATAAGATACGCAAGGTGTTCCATTTTGTAACCTAAGTTACTTCCTTGCCCTGCAGTATTTTCAACAACAAGTGTAATATTTTTGGTTTGAGATAAGGCTTCATTCATTCCTTGAGCTATTAATTCTAGGCAGTCTTCTTCACTTATTATTTTAAGATGACTTCCTGGATGAAAATTGAGTTTATCAAGCCCTAATTGATCACACCGCCTTATTTCATCAATAAAAGCAGTTAATGATTTGTGGCGTTGCACAGCATCATGATGTCCTAAATTGATGAGATAGCTATCATGAGGCAAAACGTATTTCGGTAAAATTTGTGCTTTTTCAAGTGCTCTCTTAAAGTGATCAATGTCTTCTTTTTCTAAGGGTTTAGCATCCCATTGACGCTGATTTTTAGTAAATAGCGCAAAGGCTTTAGCACCAATTTTTTCAGCATTCAAAGGTGCATTAAATACTCCTCCACTAGCACTCACATGAGCACCTACAAATTTCATATATTTCTCCTTTACTGTAAAGGTTTTAATTTAATAAGAACACCATTCGTATTATCTCTAAATGTTACTAAATTATCCATTACAGTATAAATAATGTGACTTTTTGGCATATTTATCTCTTGAGTAAAGCCATTTTCCGTTTTCAACAGATTTTTTTTATTGTAAATTGGTAACATATGAAGCAAATCATCAATCAGTGTTGCATAATGTTCATTATTAAAAAATAACTGATTAAATTGTGTTCTTGAGAGACATTGACCATCTACACATACATCGCTACTTACTTCAAGATTAAAGAGTATTGCCCCTGCTGAAAAAATTTGTACATTGGTATAGGCATCACCAAAATTTATAAATCCCGTATCTGAAAGCGCCATGTGAGAATTTTTGATTGTAATAAGATACGGTTGAGATGAACTAATCGTATGCTTTAGTGCACAACCACTCACTAAAAAGAGACAAAGTCCTAAAATCCATAATTTTTTTATGATTTGCATGCTTTACACGTACCTTTTAAAACAATGCTTTTCACATCACCCTCAACATCATTCATTGAAATATCCATACATTTAATTTCATGGCATACATCACAAATAAAATGCGCATGAATATGACTTGAGAGTTCAAAATACCATTTGCGATCATCAGATTCAAACTTATGAATCATCCCAGATGTTTCAAAAATAGCAATATTACGATAAAACGTTGCCTTATCCATCGTCAAACTCATTTTTGCTTTGATTTGATCATAATTCAAAGGTCCCTTTGCTTCTTTAAGCACCGTGATAATTGCTAATCTTGCGTGTGTGTGTTTTATCCCATGCTCAGCAAACAGTGTCTTAATGTGTTCGTGCATTAAAGCCTCGTTTTTTAAAATAGTGCTAATAGTATCCAAATTTATATTAAGTTACAACTAAGTTGCAATGCATTATGATTTCAATCAAATTATGCGACTAAGTTGCAAAAAGGAACACCTGTGAAGTACTTATTTTTATTCTTTATGCTATTTTTTACGTCATTTGTCTACGCACAACCCAACGTTACTGTTAGCATCGCTCCTCAAAAATATTTCGTTGAACAGATTGCTAAAAATCTCGTTCATATTAATGTTATGGTAAGTGCGGGTTCAAGCCCACACACGTATGAGCCAAAACCTCAGCAAATGAAGGACATTAGCACTTCGGATATCTATTTTACAATTGGTGATGGTTTTGAAAAGGCGTGGCTTCCTAAATTCAAAAGCATTAACCCTAAAATGATTTTTGCAGATACCTCGGTAGGTATTACTAAAATAGCGATGGCCGAGCATCATCATGAGGGAAATAATAAAAATGCGCATCACGACGACGATGATGACGATGGTGGACTAGACCCGCATATTTGGCTTGACCCTCTTCTTGTCAAAATACAAGCTAAAACCATTCTTGAAACATTAAGCCGCGTTTATCCTTCACATGTTAAAGAATTTGAAGCCAATTATGCTACTTTTCTCGTTTCACTTGATACCCTTGATACCAATATCAAAACAATGTTAGAGCCTATAAAACATCGCTCTTTTATCGTGTTTCACCCCTCTTTTGGCTATTTTGCAAAACGCTATGGCTTGGAACAAGTTGCGATTGAAGTGAGTGGCAAAGAGCCTAAGCCTGCTGAGCTTGCCCATATTATCAAAGAAGCCAAAGAAGAAAATGCAAAAATTGTCTTTGTTTCGCCTCAATTTTCACAAAAAAGCGCCAAAAGTATTGCAACACAAATTAACGGAAAAGTTGAAATCATTGACCCCCTTGAATATTCATGGGAAAACAATTTAATGAAAATTGCCAAACTTTTCCAATCGGTATTATGATATAATTGCTGTATGCAAAATGACATTATTTTAAAAGATTTATCGTTCAATTATGAGGGTACGCCCGTACTTGAAAATATTAACCTTCATTACTCTAAAAAAGATTTTCTCGCCATCATTGGGCCAAATGGTGGGGGGAAAAGCACTCTTTTGAAACTTATGATAGGCATTTTAAAACCGCAGCACGGCTCAGTTACACTTTTTGGGAAAAGCCCTGGTCAAGTCAGTGAACGTATTTCTTACGTCCCGCAAAATACTTTTACAACAAAAGGTTTCCCCATTCAAGTACTTGACATCGTTTTGATGGGGAGGCTTTCTAAGACAAAATCCTTTTCATTTTATTCTAAAAATGATAAAGCAATGGCACTTAAAATGCTTGAAAAAGTGGGTATGGAAACCTTTGCACATCATAAGATTAATGCACTCTCTGGAGGACAAAGGCAACGTGTTTTTATTGCGCGTGCCCTTGCAAGTGAAGCCGAAATTTTATTTTTAGATGAACCTACCGCAAGTATTGATACGGCTGGACAGATAGATATTTTTAAACTTCTAAAACAGCTTAATGAGTCGATTGGCATTATTATCATTAGTCATGATATCAATGTTGCTATGAATTACGCCACTAAAGTTGCCCACGTCAATAAAACACTCTATTTGCACGATGTAGGGAATGCAAAAAACTTTGCTATTTTTGATACAAAAGAGACCCCTGTTCATATCTGTCCTATTGAGCTGATTACGGCAACACGCTGCACACACCTTCATCCAAAGCAGTCTTAATGGAAATCTTACAATTTAGTTTTATGCAGAATGCTCTAATCGCTTCACTACTCATTAGTATTATTTGTGGGCTTATTGGTGCATTAGTAGTAATTAACCGCATGGTATTTATCGCAGGCGGAATCGCCCATGGCTCTTATGGCGGTATAGGAATAGCGCTATTTTTTG
This sequence comes from Sulfurospirillaceae bacterium, assembly GCA_028693565.1. Taxonomy (GTDB): domain Bacteria; phylum Campylobacterota; class Campylobacteria; order Campylobacterales; family Sulfurospirillaceae; genus Sulfurospirillum. The sequence goes on from JAQUVE010000002.1 coordinate 6,393, forward strand.
GCTTTGCACCAATGCTTGGCGCTTCTTTATTTGCGCTTTTTTTAGGTATCATTTTAGCCTATATTACCCATCGCAATGCTAATAGGCTTGATGCTCTTGTAGGTGCACTATGGGCATTTGGCATGGCTTTAGGTATTATTTTAACCGATCTTACACCTGGGTACAATGTCGATTTGATGAGTTATCTCTTTGGTGCTATTTTATCCGTATCAACTGAAGACCTCTATGCTATGAGCGCTATTTTAGTATTGGTATGTGGATTTGTGCTTTTATTTTACAAGCAACTCTTAGCCATGAGCTTCGATGCAGAATTTGCCAAACTTAGAGGTATCAATGTAACCTTACTCTATTTTGCGTTAGTGCTGATTATCTCATTGGGTGTTGTGATTACGATTCGAGCAGTAGGGCTTATCTTAGTGATAGCGTTACTTACAATTCCTCCGTACATTGCAGAAAAATTTACTAACTCATTATGGGAAATGATGATCGCCTCAACTATTCTTGCAGCCTTTTTTTGCCTAAGTGGTCTTTTTTTATCTTATACTTTTAATCTTAGCAGCGGAGCCTCTATTATTTTAGTAGCAACTCTTGCATTTTGTCTCCAACTACTTGTTGAAAAAGTTAAACGTTTTTAAAGAGCGCGCCTACGATAAACTATTGCAAAATATGAACCAAGTTCAGCTAAAAGCATTCCACCCACAATCAAACATGCTCCACACAACTGTGAAAAACTCAAGACTTCATTAGCAAAAAGATACCCAAACACGCCTGCACTCACTGGCTCCATGGTAAAAATAATAGCTGTTTTAGCTGCCGTTGTAAAACGTTGCATCGCTGTTTGTACCCAAAATGCAAAAATGGTAGCAAATACAACCGTAATCGCAATGGCATTGACAAACATACTATTAATTACAGGTGGAACAATAGTGCCTTCAAGGACAACGCCACCCAGCATAGAGCAAAAAGCCACTGTTAAAAACTGAATTGTAACCAACAAATAGATATTATATTTTTTTGAAAGAGGATCAGTAAATGCAATATGAAGTGCAAACATCACTGCACAAATAAGTGCATATAATTCGCCTAACGAAAGACCAATTTCACTATTAAGTGTTAAAAAATAGAGTCCTAATGAAGCAATTACTGCTCCTAAGAGCGAAAAAATAGAAGCTTTATGTTTAAAAAAAATATACGATGCAAAAGGCACAATAATCACATTCAATCCTGTGATAAAACCTACGGTTGATGAGAATGTATATTTTAAACCAAATGTCTGAAAAGCATATCCCAAAAACATAAAGAGCCCAAGTAAGACTCCTGCTACTGCAACTTTTTTGGTCAAAAACCGTAACTGTTTATACGAGATTATTCCCATTAACAGACCTGCGAGTAAAAAACGCCAAAATAAAAATGTATAGACAGGTGTCACATTCACAGCAGCTTGTACAATAAAAAATGTACTTCCCCATGCAACGGCTACCAACAACAATAAAAAATCTGCGCCAAACTCTTTAAATTTTGAATGCATTATAAACCATACCTTGACCTATTTTATAAAAACCTTGAATTTTAGCACAATGCTGTCTTAAATTATAGAGTAATATATAAAAAAAGTAATTTTTGTATACTTTTATTTATCTAAAATGAAATAAAATGGTATAATTAAATTTTAGTAAAAAAATTTTATACAATTTTAATGATTGATAAAGAGAAAGGTATTGCGATGAATAAAAAAATAGCACTTCTCGTTGTGACACTCCTGTTTTTTGCAGCATCATCTTATGCTGAAGATATCAAAAAAGGTGAAATTGTTTTCAAAAGATGCAAAGGTTGCCATGGTCCAGATGGTACACATAAAGCTTTTGGGAAAAGTGGTATTATCGCTGGACAATCTATTCAAGATTTAAGGGATAGCCTAGCTTTTTATAAAGAGAGTGATTTTCAAGCGCATAGTTCCACTGCCGTTATGGCAAAACAAGTGAGAAAACTAAGCGACGAAGATGTATTAAACGTTACAGCATATATTTCTACATTAAAATAAACTTTTCTACCAAAGGGTTCACAATGAAAAGAGTACTCCTTACTCTTACTGTTAGTATTCTAACACTTACATTATTTACAACCAATCTTCAAGCAAGTACTGTCAGAGGCAAAATTTTTTATGCAAAAACGCTTCGGGTACCTTGTGGCTTTACTGGCGATGTTATGGGAAAAAAATATACTATGCGTGAGTGGAGAACTTTATACGAAACAAATAAACTCAATGATGCTGTCAAAGCCATCTGCCCAAAAGCCCCCTCTATCGAATCCGATAAAGATTTACTGAATTTATTTCATTTTTTAAATTCCTTTGCGAGCGATAGTGGAAATGTCCCCTCTTGTTAAGCTTGTTTTTTATGTAAGATTTTTATCCCAATAAGAGCTACAGAAAACTTTATCTTACTTTTATATTGAATTGCTACAATTATGGCTTATGTCATTATTTTGAAAGGTTCCAATGGGACAAGCCCTTATACGTATGGAGAATGTTGAAAAATACTATGGTGATTTTCATGTTCTTAAAAATATTAATTTTTCAGTTCACGAAGGTGAAATAGTTGTTATTTGTGGCCCTAGTGGTAGTGGTAAGTCAACACTCATTCGCTGTATCAATAAACTAGAAGAGATTGATAGTGGTGAAATTATTGTTGATAATTACGATCTCTACAGCAAGAAAACTAATATCAATCAAGTTCGTGCTGAAACAGGTATGCTTTTTCAACATTTTAATCTTTTCCCCCATTTAACTATTTTAGAAAATATTACCATTGCTCAGCGCAAAGTAAAAAATATCTCCAAACATGATGCAAACGAAGAGGCACTAAAATTACTTGAGAAAGTAGGACTTGCTCATAAAGCCGAAGGCTATCCAAATGAGTTAAGTGGTGGACAAAAACAACGTGTTGCAATCGCTCGAACATTAGCAATGAAGCCTAAGGTCATTTTATTTGATGAACCAACTTCAGCACTGGATCCTGAGATGATTGGCGGTGTTTTAGATGTTATGCGCGATCTTGCTCATGAAAATTATACCATTGTATGCGTTACGCATGAAATGGGCTTTGCTAAAGAAGTATGTAATCGCGTTGTTTTTATGGATGAAGGGGTTATCATTGAAGAATCGACTCCTGAAGAATTTTTTACAAATCCTTCATCTGAACGTGCTCAAAAGTTTTTACAAGAAGTTTTAACACATTAAAAAATCCCATAAGGAGTCTCTATGAAGAAGTTTTTAGCAGTATTACTTGTAATGCTAGGTCTTAATGTCATGGCTGATGATATCAGTTTGTGGCAAAAATCCACCCTTAATTCAATCGTTCAAAAGGGTGTTTTAACCATTGGTTTAGAACCTGGTTATATGCCATTTGAAATGAAAGACAAACAAGGAAATATCATCGGTTTTGACGTTGATATGGCAAACGCAATGGCAAAAGCTATGGGCGTCAAACTCCAACTTGTGCCTACCGCTTGGGATGGAATTATCGCAGGTTTGATAACAGGCAAATATGACATTATTATGTCAGGTATGACCATCACTCAAGAGAGAAATCTTAAAATCAATTTTGCTGACCCTTATATTAGCGTTGGACAAACAATTCTTGCATCTAAAAAGCACGCAGGCAAAAAATGGAGCGACCTAGACAAGCCTGAATATACTATTGTTACCAAAATCGGTGTTACAGGTGAGATTGCAACACGTAAAATGTTTAAAAAAGCTAAAATTAGAACTTTTGAAACAGAAGCTGACGCAGCACAAGAAGTTCTTAATGGTAACGCAGATGGTCTTGTTTATGATAAACCATACAATGCAATCTTCTTTGCAGAAAAAGGTGCGGGTAAATTGGTTCATATGAGTGAAGAATTAACTTATGAACCTCTAGGCTGGGCTATTAGAAAAGGTGACCCTGATTTTACCAACTGGCTCAATAACTTCCTCAATCAAGCAAAACATGATGGTACCTATCAAAAAATTTATGATAGATGGTTCAATGATACTGCTTGGCAAAAAAAGGTAATGTAATCCGTGGCAAAAGAAAAATTACATCTTTTGCAAAATAAAGCATTTGGTCACGCTGTGGCCATTGCTTTTTATATTGCACTCGGTTATGCGCTTTTTATTGCAGCTTCGCATATGAATTATATTTGGAAATGGACCAGCGTTCCAAAATACTTTGCATATGAGAAGACTGAAACCCTTAGCGCACCTATTGATGGAACAATCAAAATAAGAGATTTATCCATTATTGTTATGGGTTCAGATGATAGTAAAGAAGTCATATTAGAAAAAGATTATAAGCCGAATGTGAAAGATGGTGATAGTGTCTATGAAAATGACATCATTGCTAAAAAAACTTACTGGCACCGTGGCCCTTTACTTGATGGCTTGATTGTTACACTGCAAATCTCTGGTATGGCTGCCATTTTAGCTTTTTCCATAGGGGCCATCTTAGCCTTTATGAGAATTTCAAATTATCAGTTTCTCAAAGATATCGCAACGGTTTATATCGCTATTATCAGAGGAACGCCTCTTTTAGTACAGATTTTTATTTTTTATTTTATTATTGCTACTATTTTTGAACTAGAACGCTTTTTAGCAGGAGCTCTCTCTTTAGGTATATTCTTTGGAGCGTATATCGCAGAAGTTTTGCGTGGAGCCATTCAATCTATTGATAAAGGGCAGTATGAAGCAGCTAAATCTTTAGGGATGAATTATGTTCAAACAATGATCTATATTATTATGCCTCAAGCACTCAAGCGAGCATTACCAACACTCGTTGGTGAAATGATTGCTTTAGTTAAAGATTCTTCGCTAGTATCGGTTATTTCTATCACTGATTTAACAAAAGTGGGGCGTGAAATTGTAGCAAATACTTTTTCACCCTTTGAAACATGGTTAATTATTGCAGCTATGTATTTTTCAATCACCTTCTTACTATCACTTCTTGGACATAAAATCGAATCTAAAATGAAAAAACAAGGCGGTATGTAGGAGAGCGGCTCGCTCTCCTACATATTACTTTAAACGATATACTCTCTTAATTCATCTTCTAAATTTTGTATAATCTCTTTTTCACGTAACAAAATATACTCTGCGATTTTATCAATCATCTCATTTGCTGGAAAAATTTGCATACAATAACGATAAGAGTCTTTGTACTCAATAATATTAATAACCTCTGATTCAACAATTATTTTATCGCCTTGCCGCCCAGAAATAGAATTGAGATCAAACTCAACCATCACTTTTGCGCCTCGAAAAATACCATTATTTTCATGGCTTACGACACCTAGTCCCTTCATGGAAAGGTCATACAATCTACCACTAGTTTGTATATCACCAAATTGGTGTAAATAGACATTTGCAACAATATCTGGGTGAACTCTAATATAGGCTCTTTGCATTGCTGGCATATTAAGAAGATAAATGAAATTGTGTAGTGTCACTGTATTATTTGTAAAGTCATTAAATAGAATATCTGCTTTGATATGTTTAGTGAAGTACTCATTTTTTATGATATAGGCATGCCCATCCAATTTCATAGCAATTTCTTGCAACCTATCAATGCTAAAAGTAACTGTTTCTGCTTCAACATGAAGGATAGGGGCATCATAGCTGATAGGAACACCTTGATATAAATTAAGAAAACGTACCGCTTTCTTATCTTGTTGCATTTTTTTAAAAATATCAATAATGTTATTATTACTATGTAAAGCAACACTCGAATCGCTGGCAAAATCAGCTATTTGGAAAGTCGTTTTTTCTGTTATTTCGTTTTCAAAAAGTTGAATAAAACGTGTGATACAGCTCATTAGAATTTCAATTTGAGGTGCAAATTGATGAACTTTTGCAAAGCTAAGGTAATTCTCAAGCAAATAGAACATACTCCGGTTGATTAAAAAGCCAACCATTAATCCATCTTGCTGCATTTTGATAAAAAGAGTATCTTTAAGCTCTTCCCAATGAGCACCATATCTTAAAACATTGTGGTAAATGGCACTTGCAATAACTTTTTTTTCATCAGAGGGGAGAGAACAATGATAACTAGAGCAAAGAGCTATAAAATAATCAACAAATTTTGGTTCAAACTCTTCTAAAAAAAGTGCTGATTTACTCAAAAAAGCTTTTTCTTCGCTTTTGAAAATTTTATTTGACATCTTAATATTTCCATTATCAATTTGACCTATTATATCATCTTTTATGCAAGAGGTTTGACAAATCTAAAATAACCTCTGTTCCAACCATTTGTTGCGAATTGATCTTCAAACCAATTTTAAAATCATCACAATAGGCTTTAACAATGCTTAGTCCTATACCAAAACCTTCTTTATTGGTATCAATTTGATAATAACGATCAAACACTAAAAATAATTCTGATTCATTCATCCCAATGCCATGATCTTTAATGATCAATTGATTACCTTCTTGTGATATATGGATAGATTGATTATTCCGATTGTATTTAAGAGCATTACTCAGTAAATTTGAAATAACTTTTGCAAAGCCGTGTTTGTCAGCAAAGAGTTCGCCGTGCAAATGGCCTGCCTCAATAACAGTATCTTTTGCGATATCTTGGCATTTATCAATCGCTTGATTAATAACATCATTTAAATCAAAAATTTCCTTGAGTTCTTCCCTAATTTCACGTTTTATATAATAGTCAATTTCTTTATAAAGTTGATGCAAATCATCACTGGCTAGGGCAATACGCTCAAGCCTTTTTAGATTTTTTTCTCCTTTTTCTTCAAGTGAAAGCATCTGTAAATTTGCTTTGATAACCGATAGTGGAATATTAAGCTCATGCAAGGTGTCTTTGAGTAAGAAATCCAATAGCCGATTAGTCTTAAATAAAGGAGTAAGCGCATAAGAAGCAATAAAATATCCGATTAAAATAGAAAATAGGACTCCTGCGATAAAAAGTACAGGAAGTGGAATTATCTGCGAAATTGCACTCCAAGTTAAACTAAAAATAACAATAAATAAGCCTATTGATGATGAAAAAAGAACGATTGCTCGTATAAGAATTGCCCTGTCTTTATGCCTCAAAGCGGTATCCGATACTTCTAATATTAAAAATTGAATCTTTCCCAAAAATCTTTTTGAGATTATTGATATAGACCCGAATGGAGCCTTCATTAATCTCCTCACCACTACTCCACAACGTATCTTTGATCATCTCTTTGGTTACAACTTTTCCTCGATTGCGAACTAAAAGACTCAGTAGCTCAAAATCTTTTAGATTGATATCCATCTCTTGATCACAATGGTACAGCCGTTTGCGAGAAAGATTTAAATAGTAATTATCATCAATGATAATTTTAGTGTCTGTTAACTCTTTTGAACGTGAGAGAATGGCTTTAATGCGAAAAAGTAACTCTTGCAAATCAAATGGTTTTTTCACATAATCATCACCTCCCGTCATGAAACCCTTTGCAACACTCTCTTTATCATTGAGTGATGTTACAAAAATAGTAGGTGTTGTATCATTGGCACTGCGTAATTCTTTCAGTAAATCAAAGCCATTAATATCCGAGACTTTAACATCCAATAGATATAAATCAAATTTTTCTTGATAACACTTTTGCAATGCCTCTTTGCCACTTTCGCATAAGATACATTCGTATCCATGACCTGACAAAAAATCTTCTAATGTATTTAAAAGCAATACATTATCCTCTAAAATTAAAATCTTATACATCATCATTTAAGACTCCATGCTAATTGTTCACCTGCAAACATAGGAATAACATCACCATAACTGTGAGGCACATCGTAAGGAATTTTTACTAACGAAATCTCTTTAAAAGGCGGTTTATAGCCATAAATTGTTTGTGCATTGTTACTCACAAATGCTTGTAAGTTTGCTAACATATGATGTTTATGAAAAAGTTCGGTTAAAGCTTGTAAAGCAATTGGTGCCGTAAATACACCAGCAGCACATCCACAGCACTCTTTTTTATGTACAGGATGAGGAGCCGAGTCACTACCAAACATCACTTTTGGATGTGCCTTTAAACTTACTTGCAATAGCGCTTCTCTGTCTTCGTATCGTTTGGCAATGGGCTTACAAAAAAGATGTGGTTTAAGCATTCCACCAGCTACATCATCAAGCGTAATCAACAGATGATGTAATGTAATAGTGGCATAAAGATTTTCATATTTATCCAAAAGTGCTACGCTCTCTTTAGTCGTAATATGCTCCATCACAATTTTTAACCGAGGAAAGGCACTCGCTAAACTTTCATAAATTGAACAAAACTCTTTTTCTCTATCCATTACAAAACCATTGGTTTCACCATGCACGCATAAAATGAGACCTAAATCACTCATGACTTCTAAAACAGGGCGCAATGTCTCAATGTCCATACTTGCAACTCCCCCTTCTGAATTAGTTGTAATACCAGATGGATACAGTTTTAAAGCTTTTATGTATAAAGAAGCTTCTTCTAAAAAAGCTCGAGTATAATCACTTTTAAAAAATAGTGTCATGAGCGGTTCAAATATCATTTCTCCCATCGCCTCAAGAATACGCCCATGATAAGCTTTAAGTGCTTCTATAGTAGTAATAGGAGGAACCAGATTAGGCATAACGATGGCAGCAGAAAAGCTCTGTGCACTTAGTGGGGCAACACATTTTAGCATCGCTTCATCACGCAGATGTACATGCATATCCATGGGAGATAAAAGCGTATGGGTCATAAGTAAACCTTTTTTAGTTTAATTATACGATAAAATTACACAAGCAAACAATAAAGGAATAAAATGCAGTACCGTTATATTGGCAAAACTGGCTTAAGGGTTACACCTATTTGTATGGGAACGATGAGTTTTGGGAGCTGGAGTAGTAAAGAAGAGTCTTTTAAGATTTTAGATACCGCCTATGATAGAGGGATTAATTTTTTTGATACTGCCGAAATATACCCCATTCCTCCCCGCGCAGAATATGCAGGTGAGACAGAAAAGATTGTCGGTGAATGGCTAAAAACAAAACCTCGTGATAGTATTATCCTTGCATCCAAAGTTGCTGGTGCAGCCAATGGATGGTTTGCTCCACCCATTCGTCATGGCTTAACTGCTATAGATCATTTTCATATCCAAAAAGCTATTGAAGGTAGCTTGAAGCGATTGGGAACGGACTATCTGGATTTGTATCAAGTGCATTGGCCTGATGAACTTGTTCCCAAAGAGGAGTCTCAGAAAGCCTTAGACAACCTTATAAAACAAGGGAAAGTAAGGTATATTGGAACATCTAATGACACTGCATATGGGCTTACAAAATCCAACACCATTGCAGGATATGAAAAACTTGCACGTTTTGAATCCATCCAAAATAATTTTTCACTGCTCAATCCTCGTTTTTTAGATGAGCTTGCCAACGTTTGTCGCAAAGAAAAAGTGTCACTTCTACCTTATTCACCCATTGGAGGAGGTGTTCTTAGCGGTAAATATAATCAAAATTTTATTGACCAAAAAACTCGTTTTGGTGAATATATGTATGCCAGTGAATCCCGCCAAAGAGCAATGTACCATCGTTTTGTCAACGATAAAACATTGGCGGCAACAGGAAAATACCTTGAAATTTCCAAAAAATATGGCATGAGTCCCGTTACTCTTGCCGTTGCGTGGAGTATGCATTTTGATTTTGTCGCTTCAACTATCATTGGAGCACGTTACGCCTCACAACTAGAAGAGAGTTTTAAAGCTTTAGAAACAACACTTTCTCAAGAGCTTTTAGCTGAGTGTACTAAAGTGCAACACGAAATTTTATACCCGATGGGTTAACCCATAAAAAGTTATTTTTTCTTCCTTGCCCTTTAATGCCATTGATGAAAGATAAGTAAAACGTTCTTTTAAAGCCCCCTCTAATTGTAAAAAGCATGCCTCGCTGATAATAAGCGAGGTATGATGCTCTTTACACTGTGCTTCAAGTCTCGCGGTAGTATTAACAGTATCTCCAATTAAAGTATAGTCTTTGCGCTCCCCTCCAATATCACCTAAAATCACTTCTCCACAATGAATACCTATACCAATACCATCCATAGTAGGTAACTTCCGCGAAGCTAATGCAAGATTAATATGCTCTTTAGCCTCAATCATATGCAAAGCTGATTTGACGGCACTGTTAACATTATTCTGAATACTTTGACCATTATCAAAATAACCGAGTAAAGCATCACCAATAAATTTATTGATGGTGCCAAAGTGCGCTTTAAGCGTTTGATACCATATGCTATAGTAATAATTTAGCATGGCTACAACATCGCTGGGATCTGATTTTTCACTCAGTGTTGTAAAGTTACGAATATCCGCATATAACAATACTGTTTGAATACGAACTGAGTGCTCTCCAAGTTCATTTTGAACTAATTTATCACGAGTTTCTTCCCCAATATAACGTACTAATAGACTATCTATCTTTTGATTGAGGATCAAAATCTTAATTCTACTATAGGCTATCGTCAAAGAGAGAAAGAGCCCGCCTAAGATAATGTACACATGAGCAGGATCATCTAAAAACTCTCCAAAACCATCAAGAAGGCGACTGATCAAAACCTCTTCTTTGGCATATACTGCTGTAATTTTACCCAAAGCTAACTCTTCATCCAGTTTGAGTTTTAAATCAAAAAAGAAATAGATAAAAATAAAAATTAAAATATTGATATTTGAAACTAAAAATTCGACACTATAACGTACCCCCTGACGTGTCGTTATATGCCCAACATATTGCAAATAAGCCAATACTATCGTAGAGATCCAGAAAAAAAGATGCCCGATATTAAGCAATGAGTGCAGCCCATCTTCCCGCAATTCAAAAAGCATATAAACCAAAAGTGAAAGAAAAGAAAGAAATATTCGAGGAACTATCTTATGCCCATAATACACTAAAGCACTTGTTTGAACAATAAGCGCTACTAGTAAAATCACATGACCAATATTGAGCCAAAATGATTCTTTAGCGCTAAATTGCATAAAAAGATAAAAGAGTGCATATTGGCCCGAGTAAAGAGCTATTTCATTAAAAAAACGAATACTAAAAGGCTGATGTTGGCTTGCCTGTGTCATACTCTTACCTTATAAAATCGTGTTAAGATATTATAGCTAAGAGTAGAATAATCTTTACGTATTAGGTATGGAAGCCAACATACAAAGAGATTTTTATACTTTAGATTTTACAAATTCAGGGTAGCCTTCAAGTCCACACTCTTCAAGGTCAAGCCCTACATATTCGTGCTCTTCATCACTTCTAAGTCCCACTGCTTTTTTGATAATCATAAATAATACATAAGAAAGAGGAAAAGTAAATAAACCTGTAAGAACAATGCCTTTAAGTTGTGTTAACAATGAAAAATCGGCAAACAATGCCACGGCTATTGTACCCCACACACCATTGACTAAATGTACGGATAGCGCACCAACAGGGTCATCAATTTGAAGCTTATCAAACATAGGAATAGCAAAAACGACTAAAACTCCACCAATAGCACCAATGACAATTGGCTCCCAAAGACCTACAACATCAGCACCAGCGGTAATAGCAACAAGTCCTCCTAATGCACCATTTAATATCATCGTGATATCGAGCTTTTTATACTGAAAATAGACAATAAAGGCAGCACTTATAGCGCCGGCAAGTCCTGCAGTATTGGTATTGACGATAATAAGACCGACTAAATCTGCCGCATCTTTTGTAGCGATATGAAAAGCACTTCCACCATTAAAACCAAACCAGCCTATCCATAACAACATTCCTCCAAGCGTCACTAACGGAATATTTGAAGCAGGGATTGCTCTTACTTGCCCTTCTTTACCGTATCTGCCTCTTCTTGCGCCCAAAACCAATATACCTGCTAACAGTGCCCATCCACCAACAGAATAGATAACTGTTGAGCCTGCCAAGTCATGAACCTCTTTTAGAAACCCTCCACCCCAGATGGCATTTCCAACCATTGGATAGATAAAACCACTCATTAATGCTGCAAAAATCATGAAAGGAATAATACGAATACGCTCACTCACGCCTCCGCTCATAATTGAAACTGTTTTACCAACAAATGCCATTTGAAAAAAGAAATAAGCATAAAGACTATAGCCATCGGCAACTACACCGCTTAGAAAAAAACCATTACCTCCAAACATAACATTAAAGCCCCATAGTAAAAAAATAAATGAGGTAATAGCATAAAGCATGACATTGCCCGTAAGAACTGCAACGACATTCTTAGTACGCACGAGACCCGCTTCAAGCATTGCAAAACCTGGAACCATTAAGATAATTAAAACAGAAGCAAACAGAAGGAAAAATGTATCTATGACATAAGGAAGGGTAAGAGTATCCATAAGATATAGCCTTTGTAGAAATGTTTAAATGCGAGGAACAATTCTACAAAAAAAGGAAGAAGAATAGTGATTAAAAAATAATCACTATTCTTAAAGTTTAGATAGCGTCTTCGTTTTCTTCACCAGTTCGTATACGCACTACTCTCTCAACATTAGTAACAAATATCTTACCATCACCGATTTTACCGGTCTTTGCAGCTTCTGTAATTTTAGCAATCACACTGTCTACATTTTCATCAGCAATAATTGCTTCAAGCTTGATTTTTGGCAAGAAGTCTACTACATACTCAGCCCCTCGGTATAATTCTGAATGTCCTTGTTGTCTTCCGTATCCTTTTACTTCACTTACGGTCATTCCGGTAACGTTGATACTCCCTAAAGCCTCTTTAACGTCTTCAAGTTTAAAAGGTTTAATAATCGCTTCAATTTTTTTCATCGCTTCTCCTCAAATTTTCATCTTATCGCTATTCTATCTTAAATTATTTTAAATATGCTTTGAGTATCACTTGTTTTGTCACAGGAGTATCACGTCCCGATGTGGGTGTGTTTTCGATTTTACGCACAACATCCATACCTTCTATGACTTCACCAAAAATTGTGTGTCTTCCATTTAACCAAGGTGTAGGAACCGTTGTGATAAAAAATTGACTACCATTAGTATTTCGACCTGCATTAGCCATTGCTAAAATGCCTGCTTTATCAAATGTTACATTTGGTTTAAACTCATCTTCAAACGCTTTACCATAAATAGACTCACCACCACGACCCGTTCCTGTTGGATCGCCACCTTGAATCATAAAGTTTTTTATCACCCGATGAAACACAATGCCATCATAATATCCCTTCTTCACTAAACTTGTAAAATTTTCACATGCCTTAGGCGCAATATCGGGTTTTAATGCAAAAACAATTTTCCCTTGAGTTGTTTCAAAAACAACTTCAGCTCCCATTAGTAAACTCCATACACCTATAACCATTAAAAGGAAAAATTTTTTCATCCACTACTCTCCGATAAGTTTAGTATTTTTAAAACGATACATTTTGTTTTTAACTTTCTCTAAAATACCTACTTTGAGAAGTTGCTGAAACATGTGAACCACCGTTGGTTTACTCACACCGATGTTGTCTATAATCTCTTGGTAAGAACCATTAAAAATTTTATCATCATCTAAGTGGTTAATGATATAGCGTAAAATTTCGATCTTTTTCCCACCAATCAATGCCGCCAACCCTTCAATAATAAAAGAACATCCTTGCAACTCTTTATTATGTAATTTTGGAAGCATAATCGTGTACATATTACTAATAAGGTCTTTGATATTGACTGGCTTCATGATAAAACCATCTACTTTAAGTGCTATCGCATCCATTAAATGATCTGTTTCCGTAAATGCTGTCGTGATGATCGTAGGGATGTGCATATTGTATTCATTTTTAAGTTTTTTAAGCATTTCTATGCCATTCATACCCGGCATTAAAATATCGGTTACAATAATGTCAATATGATTTTCGAGTGCTATCTTAATCCCCTCTTCCCCATTAGAAGCAAGATAAACCTCTTTAACAAAGTCTTTTAAAATCATTTGCGTTTGCATTTGCACTGATTTTTCATCTTCAACATAGAGCACGACACAATCTTTAAGACTATTAAAATCCATCATCTTTTTTCTCCTTTTTTTCAAGCGGTACAACAATGGTTACCATGGCGCATCGTGGGTAATGTTTTCCATCGTGAAAGGTATATGCAACATTCATTGCGCTAATGCTTCCTTTCATCTGTTTTTCGATAATCTGTTTTGACATATGAAGCCCAATCCCCGTCCCCGAAGCTTTATGCTTCGTTGTAAAATAAGGCTCAAATATCCTATCTTGCACTGCTTCACTAAAACCTCCTCCATTATCAATAACATTAATAATAGCATTGGCACCTTCTTGGCTGACTACCACTTCAATTTCTCTTTCATTCAATATATTTTCTTCTAGAGCATCTTTTGCATTCGAGAATAAATTCATAATTACTTGCGAAAACTCATTGGGATAACCACTAATAGAAACATCATTGTCACATTTTAAAAAAATCGATATATGCTCTTTTTCATAATAATCTCTTACCAATTTAATGCTACACGCAATTGTATGCTGAACACTAAATATCTCTTCATCTTTATTGGGTTTGAAAAAATTTCTAAAATCATCTATCGTATGTGACATTAAAGACGCCAATTCAATGCCTTCTTCAACTTGCTTATCAATAAACTCATCACTTAATGGTAACCCCGCCATACGCTTCATTTGAAAACTTTGAATTACTAGCACCATTGCATTAAGAGGTTGTCGCCATTGATGGGCGATATTACCTATCATTTCACCCATGGAAGCAAGCCTACTTTGACGGAACATAATTTGATCTTTTTGACGACTCTGTTCAACCTCATGCATGACTTTAAGTTCCAAATCATGGTTGAGCGCTTGTAACTCTTTCGTTTTTTCATCGACCATTTTTTCCAAACGTCCATGGAGTAAACGAATATTTTGCAACAATACAATAGCTAAAAGTGCAGCAAATGCAATCGTACCAAGCGTAGCCACAACAATCCATTCAAAGGTATTGTTATATACAAGCTCCGTACGTGAAAATCCTTTTTTAGCACCCTCTAAATTAAGATTGATCAAACCTGTAATGTCAATATTGATAGAATAAACACTAGGGTAAAGTTCATTTTGCAACGTATCATAAGCCTCTTTAGTTCGGGATGTTTCAAAATGGTTGAACATTTTAAACAAAATGCTATCTATTGTATAAATTTTTGTCCCAATGCGTTCAAGCATTGCCTCTTCTTCGCTAATGATTTTAGGGGCGGTTTGATGTACTAAGCCCCATGATTTAGCCAATTTTATTAACCAATCACTATCATCAATTCCTAAACTACTACGATACTCTTCAAGCTCTATTTTGATTAAATCTTGCGCTAGTTCAATAACCGTTTTACCCGCCTTAACACTAATAGAGCCTTTTTCAATATCACGAATCGTATCCAAGATATTGACTGTGTAAATATCTTTTAGATTTTCAAGTCGAATTGTTGGTAGCATTCGTTTCGTATACAAAATATCAAAATTGTTTTTAATACGATTAATACTCATATGGGCAAAGCTACCAATAAATAGCATCCCAACGACCATAATTAAAAATAAAAGGGTCGTTTTTTTGGTGATAGTCATTTCATCCATGCTACCCATAAAAGCTACTATACGATTAGTCATCGCTATACCCAACTGAAAAAAAGTCTTCCAATACATACTCACTCAAATGCACACGATGTAAACATTTACAACGCTCGTCTCTATTTTTCGAGACTGCTGACTCATCTAATGTCTGAGAAAATTTCCTTTGTGCTTGGATAAACTCTTCTTTTGTAAAATCTTTACCAACTGTTTTAAACACTTCAGTAATCATACGCGCGGCAAAATAGCCTTCCAATGAAACATGGCTTAATGCTTCATTAGGATAATATTTTTGCATCAAAAGACGGTAATTCTCTACCTCATCAACATCTGATGTCCATGGTGATGGTACTACTTGTGAAAAAGTTATCCCTTTGCCATTGCCCCCTAACGTTTGAATAAGTGGCATTGGCTCAACAAATGAAAAAAGTCCAAATTTAATATCTTTCCTAATTTTATTACTTTTGCGAGCTCTTTTAATAAACTCCGCTACAGGTGCTGTTGAGCCTATCATCAAAATCACATCAGGATTACATAATTCTATTTCATATAGCGCATTACCAACGGAGAGAGTATTACGTTTGTAACTACCTTCTCCTGCAACCACTAGATTTCGTCGTTCCAATGCATTTTTAATCCCCTTTAATCCAGCTCTACCATACGTATCATTTTGATAAAATACAGCAATACGCTTATAGCTTAACTCTTCCGTATAGTGCTTCACTAATTTTTCAATCTCATCTAGATCGCCTGCTCTAGCATTTAATACAATCGGATTGGGAGGATTACGTAAAAAATCTGCTCCTGAATAAGCACCTACGAAAGGGATTCGATTTTTATTGGCAATGGGGAAAACAGCTTCTGCTATAGGTGTGCCAATGATACCAAACAGAGCAAATACCTTATCGTTACGTATCAATTCTTTGACATTTTCAATGGCAATTTTTGGCTCGTATCGGTCATCTTTGGCAATTATCTCAATTTTGCGTCCATAGACACCGCCGTGTTCATTGAGGTTTTGAAAGTAGATATGAGCACCAAGCAAAAACTCTTTGCCAACACTCGTGAGCCCTCCGCTGAAAGGCCCGCTCATCCCCAAATGTATCACATCTCCTTTGAATTTGGTTTGAGAGAAGTAATAAGGCAGTAATAAAATAATAATAACAACAAAAACGCCAAAAATTCTGCGCATATCCTCATCTTTCGCACGTAATTTAAAAAAGGTATAATAACAAGAATTTTTTATAATAATACTTAATTTAGTAAAGAAATCTTAACAAAAATGATTTTTTTAGACCAAAAGGATGCTTAAACAAATGTTTTGCCCTATATGTAAGCAACCCACTACTCTTTTCTTTCATGAAAGCTTACACAAACGCTTTACTTACTGTGGCTATTGTGAAAATATTAGCCTAGAAAAGACTTTTTTATTAACCAAGCAAGAAGAAAAAGAAAAATATGACCAACATCAAAACTCTCTTGAAAATCTGGGTTACGTAGCAATGTTTGAAGGTTTTTTAGATTTTTTTTGGGGTGAGCTTACATGTCAACATTTTCTCGGACTTGATTTTGGCTCAGGGCCAACACCCGTTTTGAGCGAATTAATGCGAAGAAGAGGCGCAAGCGTTGATTGCTATGATAAGTTTTATCAACCTAACCCAATTTATACCAATAAACTATATGATTTTATCACCTCAACTGAGGTATTTGAACATCTTGAAAATCCACTAGAAACACTTAGGTTACTGTCCTCGCATCTCAAACCAAATGGACTCATTGCGATAATGACGCTTTTTCACCATAACGATAAAGAACACTTTAAAAAATGGTGGTATCCTAGAGATTTGACACATATCACATTTTATACACCAAAAACGCTAGAAATAATGGGAGAAATGTGTGGATTAAGTCTACTTAAAACAGATCATAAAAGAATTTTAGTTTTAAAAAAGTGTAGCGATGCACCCTCGCTACACTAAGATATTATCGGTAATGTCGATCAAACCTATCATCATAACGGTAGTAGTCCCTATGGTGATGACGATATTCTGGCCTTTCAATCACTACAACTCTTGGTCGTTCATAATAAGGTTCTCTATACACAACTCTTGGACGTGTTTCATAATATACAGGTGACTCGACATAACGTGTAGTATTGTTACTTAATAGGTTTCCAAGCAAGATGATAGCCCCAGCACCTAATAGTGCACCTTGTTCCCTATCTCCCATAGCGTGAGCACTGCTCACACCACTGAGAACTAAAAAGATTGAAACAAATATCATTTTAACTGTTTTCATTAGGAATCTCCTTATGTTTTGTGACATCCTAACGTATAATTGTGAAGTATTTGTGAACTTAATCTCGCAGACTCTCTCTTACCTCTAAAAAAACGTTCAAATGTTCAAAAAAAAGATCGACCAACTTAGGATCAAACTGTCGTCCTCTCTCTTCTTTAAACAATGCAAAGATTTTTGCATCTTCCCAAGCAGGCTTGTAAATCCGTGCGCTTCCTAGTGCATCAAAGACATCAGCTAACGCCGTAATACGACCATAGATATGAATCTCTTCTCCACGCTTTTTATCAGGATACCCATTGCCATCATAACGCTCATGATGCTCTTTAGCCACAATAGCCGCCATTTTCAACAGGGGCCTTTGTGAATGTTTCAACATATCATATCCTAGCATGGAGTGTGTATTCATTATCTCACGTTCTTCATCAGTAAACCTTCCTGGCTTATTTAAAACACTATCAGGAATACCAATTTTCCCAATATCATGCATTGGAGAAGCTAGTTTTAGCATATACGCTTCTTGTTCATCAAGCCCATAATACAAAGCAAGCATTTTCGAATACTCTGCTACTCTTTTTACATGATTTCCTGTCTCTTTAGACCTCATTTCCCCAATCGATCCCATGGTAAATAGAACTTCTCGTTGCGTATCTTCTATCTCTTTATTAAGCGTATTTACTTCTTGCAAGCCTTCTTCTATCTTAATCTCAACTTCATCCATCGTAAGTGATACATTACGAGAAACTTTAATAGCAAGAAACACAATAAATAGAATCGTAACTATTCCGACAAAAAGTTGAATAAGACGCATTTGATCAATGAAGCCACTTGATAAAGCAAAAATCGTTTTTTCTAATGCTACACTAAGCTTCTTGTTATTGTCTAGAACATTTGATGCTTGTAGTGTTGTTTCACTCTCAATGTTTTTTATTTCTTCAATTTTAATTGCTTTTTCGGCAATTATTTGAACAATTTCTTTGTAATGAAGGAGTCTTGTAAGTATCTCTTGTTCATTTTGTGCTGTCAAAATAAGTTTATTAATAGATACTAGCCATTTATCTAAGGTAGGCTGATTGGCGTGCTGATAAAGCATCTCTTTACTATAATATCGAAGGTCGCTTAATGCCTTAATCTGTTCAATGTAATTGTTTTTTAAAATATACTGTTGGATATCAACTCTTGCACTATTTTCTTGAGAATAAAGCATATTAAATACGTCAATATATTTTAATTTCTCCCGTTCTAATTGAAATATATTATCATAGATTGATTCTATATGATGTTCATTTGCATAAAGTTCATTGAGATACTTTTTGATGGTGGTATCTTCTTGAATATTAAGAACTATTCTATTAAAAAAATAAAGCTTTTTGGGTTGCAGTAAAGTTGTGCGAAGCTCTTCAAAATGTTTTTCATATGCGGCAAATTCGGTATGCAACTGCTCTAATTTTTCACTATCAGGACTAAGTGTACTCTCACTAATGATGTCATTCATTCCTTCTTGCATCAAAAGTATCGTCGAAATATTCTCTCTAAAACTGTTATTTTCTTTGATTTGATACGTGATAATAACACTAATAAGCCCTAAGAAAAGTAACATAACTATAATTAGGACAAAACTCAATTTTACTCTTGCTCGAATATTCATAAAGGACCTTTTTTATCAAACGATAAGGCTATTTTATCATAGTCTTTGTACCCATTTCCAATAAAATCCAACTAAAATAAACAATCCCCCTAATAAACACGTAATCATCCATAGTGCCATGCCCCATTCAAACAGTGCCCCTATGGCAAATGAAGTGAGTGTTCCAACTCCCATAAAAACCATATCATTATAGGCAAGAACTCTACCATAGTATGATTCATCGGTTGCATACTGTATGAGCGTATAGGTGTAAGACCAGATAGTGGTTGCAAATAAACCACATAAAAAAATACCTATAAAACTCAGATAAAAATCAAATTGCAAAATCCCCCATAGCATGATCGATAAACCTTGAACAATAAAAATTGTAAAAAGTGTTTTTGGATTTATTTTGGAGCTTAAAAAGAGCTGCCCAAACACCAAAGAGATGGCACGTGCCGCATTAATAAACCCTATAATTAACGAAACAGACAATAACGATTTGTATTGATAATCAGCCAATAATGCAACCAAAACATCATAGGCCGTCAACCCAACACTCGCATGAAGCAAGATAAGATGCATAATTTTTGGATTTTTCCGTAGATACAAAAATCCACTTCCTATCATTTCAAATACCTTTGTATGCGCATGGGTGATTAGGGTAGGTATGCGAAGCCCTACAAGAAGCCAAAAGCCGATAAGATAAATCACCATATCGACAACAAAAGCACTCGTCGTCCCAAAATAGTGGATATAAAAGCCAGCAATAGCCATACCTAAAGCATAAGATACTGACCAAATAATCGAATGAATTTCATTGGCCATTTTTAAATCTTCATCGCCTAAAAATTTAGGCAATAAGGACATTTCCGTTTGAAAATAGATACTCCCAGCCCCCATTCGAATGAAAACCAATGCTAATAATATCCAAAGTCCACTGAGCGACGTAATAAAGATAAGCCCCAATACCGTAACGATTTCAATCAATGTTAGCGTTAACATTAATTTTTTCGTAGGAACCATATCGATCAAAACCCCACTAAAGGGCGCTAATACCATTGAAGGTAAAAAAGTAAATGCTGCTGCCGTACTAAGCGCCCAAGCGGGGGCTCCTAAATTAATCAATAACGTAAAAATACCCATATGACTAAACCACGCACCAAAATAACAGAGAAGTTGAATAAAACTCAATCTTAACAATGTTTTATTTTGGGTTAATAATATTATATACTTTCTCATTCACACTCCACAGATAATACACAAGAGGATTGTACAATTTTTTATCAAAGAAAATCTGTGAAGATTGTGTTAAAATTAAGAATGTGTTTACTAGCTTGCAAAAGCGCGATACAAAACAGACTTCAGTAGAAGTATAAAAAAGGAGAGTACCATGAAAATATCAACACGAATTCTCATTTCATTGGTCATATCATTATTGATTTTAGGGGGAGCTATTATTGGCGTCTCTTACAGCAATACCAAAACCAATACCGCTATGTTTTTAGACGAACATAAAAAAAGTGCCTATGCATTTTATGAAAATGAGTTAAAAACCATTATGGATGTAGCACTTTAAACTGCTAAATCAATTTACGAAGAAGAAAAAGCCAAAGGGTCAACCGATGCGCAAATTCAAGCAGCTATCTTTGGAAAATTTGATGAGATGCATTTTTTTGACGATAAAAGTGGCTACATCTTTATCTATCAATATGATGGAACCAATGTTTTAATGCCTAGCAACCCATCCTTACAAGGAAAAAATTTAATAGGCCTTAAAGATGCCAATGGTGTTCTCCTTATTAAAGAGCTTATCGAAAAAGCAAAAAATGGTGGAGGTATCGTAAGGTATATGTTCCCCAAAGTAAAAGATGGTAAAGCTCTGCCAAAATTTTCTTATGCACTCTCTTTTGCTCCTTATAATTGGATGATGGGAACAGGTGTTTATGTGGACAATGTTGATAAGGAAGTTGCTCAACTGCAACAATTAATTGATGAAAGTGTGACCAAACAAGTTTTTGTCTTTATTTTGATTTCATTAGCGTTGATTGTTCTAAGTATTCTTTTGACTTTAGTTTTAATTAAACGAAATATTTCAACACCTCTTAACAATCTAATTATACGAGCCGATAACCTTTCTAGTGGGGATGGTGATTTAACACGTAAACTTGAAGTTGTAGGAGAAGATGAGATTGCCCTTGCAAGTATAAGCATTAATCGCTTTATTGAAAAAATTCGTCTTTTAATTGGCGAAGCCAAAAACCTTTCCAATGAAAATTCGTCTATTTCCCATGAACTCTCTTCAACCTCACTTGAAGTTGGGCGTTCAGTTGAAACATCTATGAGGATTGTTGGTGACACCACCTATCAAGCAAATACACTTAAAAATGAGATGAGTGAAGGTATTGTTGAGGCTAAAGATGGGAAAAATGAACTACTCAAAGCAAACCAATATCTCAAAGAGGCCAATAATGCTATTTTGGCTTTGACTCATGATATTCAAAAAAGTGCTACCACTGAAATCGAACTTGCCCACAGGATTCAACAACTCAGTCATGATGCAGGACAAGTTAAAGAGGTGCTTGTTGTCATTGGTGACATCGCTGATCAAACCAATCTTTTAGCCCTTAATGCCGCCATCGAAGCTGCACGTGCAGGTGAGCATGGACGAGGTTTTGCCGTTGTTGCAGATGAAGTACGAAAACTTGCAGAACGCACACAAAAGAGTCTTCAAGAGATTAATGCAACCATTAACGTCATTGTCCAAGCCATTGTGGATAGTAGAGAGCAGATGACAGCAAACTCACAAAAAGTAGAATCTCTAGCCACTACAGCGAATAGCGTTGAAAAGAAAATCAATGATATGGCAATGGTTATGGATAGCGCTACCAATGTTTCTGATAAAACAGTCAATAATTATCTTAAAACCGGAGAAGATATTGAGCTTATTATTCAAGATGTTGCCAAGATCAATGACATCTCATCTCAAAATGCGAGAAGTGTTGAAGAGATTGCAAGTGCTGCAGAACATTTAAGTAAAATGACAGAGATACTCAACCTCAAACTTTCTGAGTTTAGAACATGATGGAGTAGACATTGAGTGAATTTTCGATTATATCAACCGCCATTTTATTACTGTTTGTGATTGATCCTTTTGGGGCGGTTCCTGTGATACTTTCAATCCTTAAAGATGTGGATATCGCACGTAGAAGAGTCATCATTATCCGCGAAATGATCTTTGGACTTGGTATTTTGATGCTTTTCCTCTTTGGAGGAGATCTCTTTTTGAATGTTTTTCATCTTGAAACAGAATCCGTACGGATAGCTGGAGCAGTCATCTTTTTTGTTATTGGCATTAAGATGATTTTTCCAGGACATGAAGGTAGTAGTGGACTTTATGGCTCTTCAAAAGAGCCTTTCATGGTTCCCATTGCGATGCCTCTTATCGCAGGACCTTCTACACTAGCAACCCTTTTAGTGTTGGGTAAAGCTCATACCGATTCATTAGAAAAGCTTTTTATAGCTCTTATTTTAGCGTGGCTAATCTCTGCACTTATTATGTATCTTTCTCCAATACTCTACAAACTTCTTCGCGACAAAGGACTCTCAGCTCTCGAACGACTGATGGGAATGCTTCTTTTAATGATGTCTGTACAAATGTTCATTGATGGTATCCGAGGTATTATTCATACATTTTAGCTTACTATGTCAAAAATTGTGTTATTTCACTAGCTCCTGATACACATGTTTAAAATGCTGTACTTTAGGTGACACTACGAACGTACAATACCCTTGGTTTGGATTATTTCTAAAATAATCTTGATGGTATGCTTCTGCTGTGTAAAAAGTTTTTAAAGGTTTTAATTCTGTCACAATCGGGTTTATAAATTTAGAAGAAAATGTTTTAATAGAACTTTCTGCTTTCTCTTTTTGCTCTTCTGAGTGATAAAAAATAACAGAACGATACTGTGTCCCTATATCATTTCCTTGTCGATTAAGTGTTGTAGGGTCATGAATAAGCCAAAAAATTTTTAATAATGCCTCGTAAGAGATAATCTTAGGGTCAAACATAATTTGCACAACCTCAGCGTGCCCTGTTGCTCCACTGCATACTTGCTCGTAAGTTGGATTTTTAATTTCTCCCCCTGCATACCCATTTACCACGTCTAAAACACCTCGCGTCTCTTCAAATACAGCCTCCAAGCACCAAAAACATCCACCACCAAACGTTGCAACTTCTTTTTCCATCATTTTGTCCTTAGCAAACAAGCTTAAAATCAAGCAAGAGATCAATAGTATTATTTTCATTGTTATCCCTTTACAGTTCTTTGTAATAAGACCTCTATTATAACACCCTATCGTAAATATGTTATAATGCGCTCAAAAAGAGGGTGGATGATGCAAAATACGCCTTTTCTTCATATCGCTCAAACCAATAGTACCACTTTTGATATAACTCTTTGCGGTATTTGGACCCGTGATAGTATTGCTACCATTGATAAAATCCTCAAACCCCTTACTGGTAAGCCACATTCTCTTTTTCGATTTAATTTTACTGCGATTGAAGATTTTGATACCCATGGTATTATGCTGATTTTGCATACTATCAAACGTTTAGAAAGCCTTACTTGTACAGTTGAAAGGATTGGGCAAAGCGTACACTTTTCTAAATTATTGACAATCTGTGAAGCACATTTTCCCAATGAACCCATTATTGTTAAAAACCATTTTTTTCTTCTTGATTATCTTGAAAATACGGGTAAAACAGTTATTGAAGGTTATAAAACACTCACTTCTTTTTTCTCTTTTACAGGAGAACTAGCTCACGCCGTTGCAGAGGTTTTATTCAAGCCTGCCAGAATTCGTATCAAAGCTATGCTATATCATATTGAACATAGTGGGGCGAGTGCTATTCCTATTATCTTTTTAACTTCTTTTTTAATTGGTATTGTTATCGCCTATCAAGGTGCTACGCAACTAGAGAAATTTGGTGCCAATATCTTTATTGTCGAAATGGTTACCATCTCAGCACTTCGTGAACTTGCTCCACTTTTAACAGCTATTGTCGTTGCAGGTAGAAGTTCTTCTGCATACACTGCACAAATTGGCGTTATGAAGATTACGGACGAAGTAGATGCCATGAGTGCCATGGGATTTTCACCATGGGATTTTTTAGTCATTCCCCGCCTTTTTGCCTTAATCATCGCGTTACCTCTTTTGGTTTTGTTTGCTGATATTATCTCTGTTTTTGGAGGAATGGTTATTGCCACAACAAAATTAGATGTTAGCTTTACTGAATTTATTGATCGCATTGCTGAAACTGTTGCACTCAAACATTTTATTATTGGTCTTGTAAAAGCGCCTATTTTTGGAGCCATCATTGCAACGATTGGCTGTTTCCGAGGTTTTCAAATTGATAGTAGTACAGAAAGTGTCGGTAAATACACCACGATTAGTGTAGTCAATGCCATCTTTTGGGTTATAGCCATGGATGCAATTATCTCTGTATTTCTCACTGAGCTTGGACTATGAGTATTTTAATTGAGGCTAAAAAAGTTGTCACAAGTTTTGGAAAAAATATCATTCATGATGGGATTAGCTTCGCGATTCAAAAAGGTGAAATTTTTGGTCTTTTAGGCGGTAGTGGTAGTGGTAAAACCACCTTACTGCGTGAAATGATACTCTTACAAAAAGTAACCCAAGGAGAGATGAATGTCTTGGGTCATAACGTGAGTGAACTCTCTTCTTCTGAAGCATGGGCACTTCGCCAAAAATGGGGCGTACTCTTCCAATTTGGAGCACTTTTCACCTCACTAACTATTTTAGAAAACGTTACTATTGCGCTTAAAGAATATACCGATATTCCCGATTATCTTATTGAAGAATCAGCGCGTATGAAACTCTCTTTGGTAGGCCTTCCACCTAAGGTAACTACAATGTTTCCTTCTGAACTTAGCGGTGGTATGAAAAAAAGAGCAGGTCTTGCGCGTGCTTTAGCACTTGATCCTAAGCTTTTATTTTTGGACGAACCAACCTCAGGACTCGATCCTCATAGTGCACGTGGTTTTGATGAGCTTATTTTAAATTTACGTGAAACGTTAGGCATAACTGTTGTAATGGTGACCCATGATAAAGACACAATTGAGCATGTTTTGGATAGATTTATCATCTTAGGCAATAAAAAAATACTTTTTGATGGCACCATGAATATGCTGCGTCAAACCAGTGATGCATCACTGAAAACCTTTTTAAATTGAGGAACACATGGAAAATAGACTGAGTTATATACTTGTAGGTATTTTTATTTTTACACTTGCCATTGCAGGTGCACTAGCAACATTATGGCTGGGGCACTACTCTAATGAAGGAGTTTTTAAATTTTATAAAGTCAATACCAAAGAGTCCGTTGCTGGGCTTAACAACAAAGCTCCTGTGAAACTCAAAGGTGTTGAAATTGGTGAGGTCAGAAATATTGCTATCAACCCTCAAAATGCTGAGGAAGTCATGGTTCTTATTCGAGTACAAGACAATGCTCCCATAAAGGAAGACACCTATGCTTTGATTGAAGCACAAGGCATTACAGGGCTAAGTTATATTGAACTAAGAGGAGGAAGTAATGAGAGTGCTGCGCTTAAAACAGGTACAAAAGTAGAAGAATATGGCATCATACCCTCTCGTCCTTCTACTTTTTCAAGACTCGATAAAACACTAACTTCTGTAAGTGCTAAAGCCGAAGAAATTTTTGCACGAGCTGAACAAATTCTCAGTGAAAAAAACCTTAAAAATTTTGAACTTATTTTAGAAAATAGCGCTAAAATATCAGAATCAACGAGCAAAACATTAGCTAATATTGAAGCACAAAAGAAACAAATCAATATCATTTTAAATGAAGCTATCAAATTTGAAAAATCTGCCATTGAGGCCACTAATAGTATCAAAGCTATGTCAAGCTCCTTTACTAACGCTATTGATAACACAGGTGTTGACACGATGAATAAAATGCGAGAAGCGGCTCAAAACATAACGACTGTAATGCAAAAACTTGATACAAAAATTCAAAAAGGAACTTTTGATTTGGATATTCTCGTCAAAGAAAATCTCTTACCAGCACAAAGCGCTTTAGATGAATTACGTATCTTAACGATTGATACAAAAGAGTTAATTAATAACATTAAAGATAGTCCTAGTGACCTACTTTTTAAAGCAGAAACGATCAATCCTGCTCCTAATGAAAAATAAGGATAACACATGAAGCACATACTTTCCCTTTTCGCCTCACTTTTCATCATCCTGATGATGAGTGGTTGTAGTACTAAAGATGTACAACTCAAGCCTTTTACTTATACGCTTGAACCGGCATTGACGCTAGAGCGTTTTTCAAACCATAATGATGACGTTCTCAAAGTTTCACGCATTGAGAGTTATAGTGGCCTTAACTCTAGGGCAATCTTCTATTTAAAAGATGGCGCTATGCAGCCTTATAAGTATGGTGTTTGGAGTGAAACTCCTTCTTTAAAACTTCAATACCTTATCACTGAAGCTCTGCAAGATCAAAACCATTTTAATGCTGTAGTTCTTGGCAATTCACTTGCCTCAAGTAATCTTGTTTTAGAATCTATTCTTCAAAATTTTGAAGAAGTCTTTAGAAAAGATGGCTCGTCTTATGCTCATGTCAGCATACGTTTTAGGGTGATTGACATGCACTCATCCGAAGTTATTGCGAGCGCAAAATTCTCTTCTAAAAAAGATGTTATCAATTTAAATGGTGCAGAAGGAGCTGTTGAAGCGTTTAATATTGCAAGTAAAGAAGTCATCAGAGATTTATCTTTATGGATCAATAAAGTAAGACCTTGATATGTTCAAATTATTTTTAATATTGCTTCTATTCTGTAGCCTTCTCTTTGCTAAAACTGACTACAGTGATATGAGCACGGAAGAACTTTTAGCCTTAATAGGATATGTAAATAGTGAAAATGAACCCAACCTTTTGATGGAACTTGATAAGCGAGTTGTTCACATGAGTGATGAAGAAAAGCGTGTTTATCTTGAGTTTAAGGAAGCTCAAAAGCATGCAGAAAAATAATATATTATTGCTTGAAGATGATATCAACTTAAGCGAAACTGTATGCGAATTTTTAGACTCAAAAGGCTATAGAGTCACAGCTGTTTATGATGGAATTGAAGCAGAAGATAAGATGTTTGAACATCAATTTGACCTTTTTTTATTAGATGTCAATGTACCAGGAATCAACGGTTTTGAACTTTTGCAAAAAATTCGCCATGAAGGTAACACCACGCCTGCAATTTTTTTAACATCGCTGAATGCTATTGAGGATTTAGAGCACGGTTATCAAAGTGGATGCGATGATTATTTGCGTAAACCTTTTGCACTTAAAGAGCTTATTTTTCGTATTGAATCTTTGCTAAAACGAGAATTTTTCCATGCAAATGAACCAAGACTTACCTTGGCACCTCATATTACCTACGATACACTAACCCATGAGCTTTTTATTGATACTACAAAAGTACAACTTCAAAACAAAGAGGCAAAATTACTCAAACTATTTTTACAGAAAAAAAATGAAATTATCTTACATGAGACGATTATGGCACAGTTATGGGAGTATGACGAGCAAGGTAGTGATGATGCTTTACGTACTTACATCAAAAATTTACGAAAAATTATAGGGAAAGATTGCATTGTTAGCATTAAAAAATTGGGATATAAATTTACGATGGAGTGAAAAAAAAACACTTCTTTCTTTTTTGCTCCTCTACTCCTTTTTGACACTGTTAATTTTAGTCTTTGTAGCCTTTTTATACTATGGTCTACAACGCGATCTTATGCTACAAAGTAAACGTGAAGCACTTTCAAATCTTACAAATGAACAAATCGCAAAACTTAAAAATCTCCATATAAACTTTGCAAAAGAGCAAATCTATCCTAGAGATGATCGCTTCAACTCCGCTATTTATGATAGTAGCTTTAAAGAGATATTTTCGACACTTAATTCAAAAAATGTCAATTTATACGAAGATATTTACCTTAAAGAGGGAAAAATATACTTTATTAAAGAGCTTGAATCTTACTACTTAGGCGCTCGATATATTGCGATTGAGGTCAATGAACCACCTTTTTGGAGTAAAAAAGTCTATGAAGAACTTGGGCTTTATGGGGCTATTCTTTTTTTAATCTTGACATTTATTGGATACTTTTTATTAAATATTATATTACAACCTATGAAAAATGCTATTGCTTTACTGGATCGCTTTATTAAAGATACAACTCATGAGCTCAATACCCCTATTAATGCGATATTATCCAATATTGAGATGATTGAGCTAGATGCGCTAGATGAAAATTTGGCACGAAAAATTAAACGAATCAATATTGGAGCTAAAACTATTTCACATTTATATGAAGATTTAACCTACTTGATACTCTCTCACAGTGCCCTCTCTTTTGATGAAGATGTTGAATTAAAACCGTTAATTGAAGAACGAATTGAGTACTTTTCGCTTATTGTAGAATCCAAAAAAATAACCCTTAGTGCAGAGCTTCATAAAGCTATTTTTCTTCACATTGACCGTAAAAAAATGACAAAGCTTTTTGATAATATTCTTTCCAATGCCATTAAATATAATAAAATCAATGGATCAATTCACATTGTCCTTCAAGAAGGCTGTCTAGAAATAAGCGATAGCGGCAAAGGCATTGAAGAAGAAAAAATCGCACATATGTTTGAGCGCTATACACGTTTTGATAAAACTGTTGGTGGCTTTGGTATTGGCCTTAATATTGTTGCTTTTATTGCTAAAGAGTATCATTTATTAATTACAATTCATTCTAAAATCAATGAAGGAACGAAGGTCACAATTTCATGGTAAAACAACTTTTTGTACTATTTTTACTCACTGGTGTTTTGTCTGCACAAACGATTTATGAAAAAAATTGCCTCCCTTGCCATAAAGGAATGGCTGTTAAAATCGATAAATTTTTTTACCGCTACTTGCTAAAATATAGCAGTGAACAAGAGGTCAAAAAAGCAATGATAGCATACCTACAAAACCCTAATGTAAAAGATACCATTCTCGTTGATGGACTTATTAACCGCTTTGGAGTTAAGAAAAAAACAACGCTAACACCTCAAGAGCTACAAGAAGCTATTGATAGTTATTGGCAAGAATATAATGTTTTTGATAAACTAAAATAAATATTGTGTATAAAAATTACTTTTTTCTTTCACAATAAATTCACATTTTTTATATATAATAATGCAATAAATTTGATAAGGGGATAAAATGAAGAAGTTATTAGTTTTGGCAGCGGTTGTTTGTGCAACCTCTATTTTCGCAGCGGATGGCGCAAGCCTTTTTAAAACATGTGCGACTTGTCATGGGGCAAAAGCAGAAAAAGCGGCACTTAACAAATCTCAAATTATCGCGGGCTGGAGTGCTGATAAAATTACAGCAGCTCTTAATGGTTACAAAGCTGGTACATATGGTGGTGCATTAAAAATGACAATGGTTGGGCAAGTAAAAGCACTTGATGATGAAAAAATCAAAGCATTAGCGACTTACATTTCTACTTTAAAGTAATACCTCAACGCTAAGAGAGGAGAGAGTCTCTCCTCTTCTTCTTAAAAACCTTTTGCTTTCACTTCTCGTCTTTTAGTATGTAATATAAATTCAGTATACCCATTGGGTTCATTTCGCCCTTTAAAGACTAAATCCACTGCTGCTTGAAAAGCAATACTCTCGTTAAAGAGTGGAGCCATCGGATGATAATTTACATCTTTTGCATTTTGCCCATCCACAACAATTGCCATCTTATGAAATACATCCATTACGATCTCTTTACTCACGATATTATGGTGTAACCAATTCGCGACATGTTGACTTGAAATACGAAGTGTTGCTCTATCTTCCATAAGCTCTACATTGTTAATATCAGGTACTTTTGAACACCCTATCCCTTGATCAACCCAACGTACCACATAACCCAAAATACTTTGGATATTATTTTCAACTTCTTTAAGAATTTCTTCTTGCGTTAGAGTTCGTGTTAGTATTGGAGGCGTTAATATATCATCTAGTAAGACTTTGGGGCGATTCTTCAAACTCTCTTGAACTGAGCTTACATTCACATAATGATAGTGTAGCGCATGCAACGTTGCGGCAGTTGGTGAAGGTACCCATGCTGTATTGGCGCCTGAGAGAGGGTGTGCGATTTTAGTTTTCACCATGTTTGCCATCAAATCAGGCATCGTCCACATACCTTTACCAATTTGTGCGAATCCTCGAAAACCTAGGGCCAGACCAACATTGACGTTTTGATTTTCATACCCTTTAAGCCATGGTTGTTGTTTTATCTCTTCTTTTGGTAACACAGCACCAAGTTCCATTACAGAGTGAATTTCATCCCCTGTTCTATCAAGAAAACCGGTATTAATAAAAAAGACGCGCTCTTTTGCCATACGTATAGTCTCTTTTAAATTACTCGTTGTACGTCTTTCTTCATCCATAATACCTATCTTAATCGTTTTATCAGGTAACCCTAACACTTTCTCAACAGATGCAAATAATTCTACCATCAATGCAATTTCATCTTGACCATGGCATTTGGGTTTCACGATATAAATGCTTCCTTCTGTGCTATTTTTAATGCCTTCCGTTTTCTTTAAGTCATGTATGGCACATAAAGAAGTTACCATGGCGTCTAAAAATCCTTCAGGGATTAACGTTCCATCTTTCAATGTTACCGCATCAGTATACATATGCATACCAACATTGCGGATAAGCAATAACGTTCGCCCTTTCAGTGTTAGTATCTTTCCACTAGGTGTATTAAAAGTTTTATCTGGATTCAAAGAGCGCTCAATAGTTCGCCCTTTATTTTCAAAAGTTACCGATAAATTACCACGCATCATCCCGTTCCAATTACGATAAATTCGAACTTTATCCTCAGCGTCTACTGCAGCAACCGAATCTTCACAATCTTGAATAGCACTTAATGCTGATTCAATAATGACATCTTTCATGCCCATAGCATTCGTACACCCAACGGGATCTGTTTTATCAAGTTGTATCTCGACATGTAACCCATGATGTCTTAGTACAATACTACTTAACATACCTAAGTTACTAAGATACCCCACAAAACAGTCTGCTTCTTGCAACTCAACTGATTGGCCTGATGTTAAAGTGGCATATAAGCTATTATTTTGAAGATTAAAGGCGGTTACATCAGCGTAAGAGCCAAATTGCAATGGAGCAATCTTATCTAAGAAGTTATAGACAAAGTCAAAGACTTTCTCCCCGCGCTGTGGATTATAATGAGAAGTTTTTGCATAAGGTGCCACGTCTTGAATCATATCAGTGCCATATAAAGCATCAAACAAACTGCCCCAACGAGCATTGGCAGCATTAAGTGCATAGCGAGCGTTATCAGCTGGAACAACTAATTGAGGTCCTGCGATATGTGCAATTTCTGGATCCACATGTAAAGGCTGAATCATAAAATCTTCACCCTCATCTACGAGATAACCAATCTCTTTTAAAAATGATTGTTGCTCCGCTTGATTAAATCCTGTCTCTTTTTTCGAAAGATACCATGTATCTAGTTTTACTTGCAACATATCACGATGTTCAAGTAATGCGCGGTTTCTAGGGGCTAATGCCTTGATAATATCAGTCAAACCAGCCCAAAATGCTTCCTCGGTAACATCCGTTTGAGGAAGAGCCTCATCTTTTATAAAGTGGTATAAAGTACTATCAATACAAAGTTCATTAACTTCGATCTTATCTGCCATATCCTACTCCTTATTTTTCAAGTCACCTATAAATTTTGCTTCAATAATTAAGACAACAAGACTAAATTTTACAAAAAGTCTATTTTATATGAAAAATATAACACAACTCTATGATATTTAGCTGATGAACGAATCATAAAAGAGTAAAAAAACAGATATATGTTCTAAATTTACGCACTTTTTCTTTTTTTTGAAAAACAATGAAAAAAAATTTTGCTTGTAAATGCTTTATTATATATTTTACGTCACACAAATTTTTCTTAAATCACAATAAGCGGTATTACAATAATATAATTAATAATAAAAAGATGATATTTTTAGTTCATTTTGATTTTGAAGAGCTAATTAAGAGGCAAAAATCATTCATTTTTTACAGTATTGAGTGTTTGAATAAAACGTTTAAAATCTCTTCAAAACAGTCTAAAAATGCCTTTATTTAGGGTTTTTTTAGACTGTTGCAAAACAAAAAATTATCGTTTGTTCCTTTTTTAAAATTTAATATTAATTTAACACTAATATGTTATTATCGTTTGAAAGAAAACTTTTAGTTTGAAGCATGCCTGCCCGTAGTGATCGCCAAACCTACAACGGACAAGCATGACATTGCTGTGACAATGCAGAAATATTCTACTCTATTAAGGCTTAAAAAATAGAGCCTTTTCTGCAGTTTACACTTCATTCTTTTTATAAAACAATTAAAAACGATTCGAAAAGGTAGGGGTACCTCCTCCTCCTCTTGCGATGAATAAATGTCACAAAAATAACACATTTCAAGAGGTTCCTACCTTTTCGAATCGTTTTTAAAATCTTAAGGAGGTGTTAAGTGGAATTAATCGGATTATATCCTTTGTTCTATTTTCCGCAAATTGGTTCAGCTTGGCTGATGGGTATTACGGGTAGCATTCATATTATGGCATCGCATACGTCAGTAGGTGCTGCATTATTGTTTGCTTTTCTGGCACACAAAGCCTACAAAGAAGATAGGCCAGAACTTTATGACTATATGAAAAAATATGGTATGTTTTTGGTTATTTTTTCTTATGTTATAGGATCTATCACTGGACCTGGTATTTGGTATACAGCAACAGCAGCAAGCCCTAGAGGCATTAGTGCGCTCATTCATAACTTTGTCTGGGTTTGGGCAACTGAATGGGTCTTCTTTATCGTTGAAGTCATTGGTGTTTTTACGCTTATTTATACAATTGGGAAAATTGATCGTAAAACACACCTAAAACTCACCTATATGTTTGCATTGGCTTCGGTATCAACGCTTTTCCTCATCATTGGTATCATCAGCTTTATGATGTGGCCAGGAACTGAAGCATGGTATCAAACAGGTTCCGCGAGTGATGCTTTCTTCGGTATTAACACCTTCCCACATATGTTCTTACGTATAGGTTTTATGATTCTTATGTCAGCTATCATAGGATTTATCATTAGTAGTGCATTGAAAGAGAAAGATCTTAGGAGTGAACTAACACGTAAATTAGCTGTCATTGGTATGATTGGTGGACTTACAGTGCTTATGTCCTTTTTATGGTATGTTCAAACATTGCCACAAAATGCGTGGGATCTCTTTCATGATGTTTTATGGGCTCGTGATGGTATGACACGTATTGTCATCGCCACTGTCATTACACTTTATTTAATTTTGGCATTTGTACTTCCTCGCAGTATCAACACTGTATTAGCCGTCGTTATGATGTTAGTTATTGGTGTTATTGGTGTTTGGCCAGGAGAAAAAATGCGGGAAAGTATGCGTAAACCTTTTGTCGCAGGTCGTTATATCTACAGTAATCAACTCATCGCACGTGATGTTCCTGGTAAACATGTAAAATCAGAAATGGCTCTCGTAGCAGAAAAAGGACTCTTAAAACTAGATCCTTTTATTCCTGATCATCTTCGAAGCATTACTCCAGAGAATCAACTTGAAGCAGGGCATTTGATTGCAAAAATTGCTTGTTCTAACTGCCACTCTTTAGAAAAAGGTGCAAAATTTAGACCACTCCCCGATAAGTTTCCAGGTCTTGATGCTGCAACTATTGAGACGATACTAACAGAGGTTATTGCAACTGGTGTACGTAGTTATATACCACCTATAAAACTACCAGACGATGAAACAAAAGCGCTAGCAGCTTGGCTTGCTACGCAAAATAAATAGGAGGGCACTATGGATATAGGTCTTGTATTAAATACGCTACGCGATCCTGCTGGCGTACCATTTTATCCCATTGTATTTCAAGCATTGTATATTTTAACGTGGGCATTGCATATTGCATTTGTTCTTTTGGCATTAGGAGGCATTCCACTTGCTCTTATAGGTAACGCTAAAAAATCCATTGATGATAATTGGAAAAAATTAGGCGCGCATATGACACAAGTTGCTAAAATTAGTGTATCAATCTTAATTGTCTTAGGTGTTGCTCCGCTATTGTTTACACAAGTCATTTATGATGCAAACTGGTATGTTACCAATACAATATCAGGACTTTGGGTTGTTGCATTTATTTACATTTTAATTCTTGCTTATTCTCTGTGGTATTGGTTTTATTATGCAAATAAAAACAATTCCCCTATTGCTGGGCTCGTTGGTGTTGTCTCTTTACTTGCTTTTGTAGGAGCAGGTGTTTTAATGCATGCCTTTGCTAATGAATCCATTCAACCTGAACAATGGATGAATTGGTATGCACCTAATGGGGTTATTGATACTTCGGGAACCAATTTACACATTGATATTTTGCGTTTAGCGTTCATGGTTAGCCTGAGCGCACCTGTAACTGGTATCTTTTTACTCAATTATGTTGATTATACCTCTAAATGTGATGGTTACACCGCAACATATCTCTCATTTGTTAAAAATCTTGGTAAAAAAATTGCTACCGTAGGACTTCTTGTCAGTGCAGTACTTTTTGCCGTTTGGGTACTTACCTTGAATATGCTCATGAACCCTTTGGTCATTGCGATCGTTGTCGCTGTTCTTGTGTTACTATTCATGGTTATCAAAGAGAGTAATAGCTATATCACGACCCTTGTTTTAGTTGTAACAGCATTACTAATCTCAACTCTTCGAGAAGTTATTCGTATGAATATCATGAGTAAATATGGCTATAGTATTTATGACTATCCGATGAACATTGATTGGCCAACAGTCATTATGTTTCTTACAACATTCGTTGGAGTTGGGTTTACAGCAGTTGGGTTTATGCTCACTATGGCTTGGCGAGCAGGTCGTACAAAAGGTATTTATACCGCCGACGCTACTGTGACAAAACTGGCTAATGCAACAGTTGGCATTACCATTATTTGGGCATTAATTTTTCTTCTTTGGGGAATTATTACTGTCTTTAAAAATACGCTTTAATTTTAATGCAAGGCTAGTTTTTAGCCTTGCACCTTTACTACATATAAGCTTTCCATAACGAAAAAAACCATACAACTACAAAAACAGCTATACTCAAAAATACAATTGCACTTCCAGCATCTTTTGCGCGACCAGCCATATCGTGATGTTCTAGTGTTACTAAGTCCGTAACTCTTTCAATAGCACTATTAATTGTTTCAGCAATAGGCATCCCCATCAAAGAGATAAACATGAGCAGTTTATAACTCAGTTCTATTTCCACAAAAAAAATAATAGGAATAAGACACAATACAATTACCAACTCTATCTTAAATGATGTCTCATTAGCGATGATATCCTTAAGTCCTTGAAGGGCATATGATGTGTTTTTAAAAAAATGATACTTTGGTTGATTTCTCACACTATTCCTTGATAGTTATTTGTATATAAGTATATCTTTTCTTTTTTCATAAACAGCTGTTTGTGTGCCCATAAGCCCTAAAATAGTATGAAAAAGATTGTCTTGAGAATAATGCTCATTTGCTTTTTGGCGTAAGGCTTCTACATCAATGCTATCACGATTCATTTTTCCAATCCATACAAAAGCTCCAATATGAGTTTGCTCTTCTGGTGCCATAAAATAAGGTATCCCATGCAAATAAAGCCCATTTTCACCTAAAGACTCTCCATGGTCAGCCATATAAATGAGTGCAGTCTGATAGATATCATCATATTGTTTTAAAAAATTAATCGTTTTTGAGAGGAAATAGTCAGTATAAAGGATTGCGTTATCATAGGCATTACCAATTTCTTCACTACTGCATTGTTCTACTTGGTTTGTTTGGCATGCAGGCGTAAATTTTTCAAATGATTTAGGATAGCGCTTATAATAAGCTGGGCCATGATTGCCCATTTGGTGTAATACTATCAATATATCACCTTTTTGCTCACTAATATACTCTTTCAAGCCTATCAACATTCCTTCATCACGACACTCTACATCACATAGTGTATTCGTTTTGGCTGTTCTAAAATCTTCATAAGATACTCTAAGGGCAACCCCTTTTGAATCTGAGTTATTATCTCTCCATAATACACTCACCCCACTATGTTTTAAGACATCCAATACATTCTCGGTTGATTTTGCCTCTTTATCACTGTACTGCACTCTATCCAAGATTGAAAACATACATGGGACAGAAATAGCTGTTGAAGTACCACATGAAGAGACATTATCGAGATTAATAATATCTTCTTTCTTTAACAAAGGATTGGTCTCTCTCTCATAGCCATTTAAAGAAAATCGATTGGCACGTGCCGCTTCACCAACAACGACAATAGTCATTCTACGATGTTGAGAAGGCTTTTGTTGAGCATCCAAGCCTATTGTTTTTACGATTAAAGAGCGTTGACTGAAACTATTGTAAAGATATTTCCCTGCGGAATAAATCGGATATGTTGGATTACTATAGAAACGTAATGTTTTATTTTCTCTAAAAAAAGAAGTGTAAAACTTACTGAACGCAAACATTAACGCCAGACTAACACTGATAACAAATATGATCATTTTCAGTGTAGCAAAAAGCTCTTTTGTATAATGTGCATAGTAAACCTCTGTTTTATAGATGATCCATGAAGGTAAAAGGCCTAAGAAAACAATATAGACTAACAACTTGAGGCTCAATAAATCCCAAGATTCACCTACATTTGTTTCAGCTATATTTTGGATCATTGTATCATCAATAATCACATGGTATGTATTCATGAAATAATTCGTAATTGCAGAAAGTAGTACCAAAGTTATCAAAAAGATTTTAAGGCTATAACGTGATGTTAAAAGATTTAGCAAAAGGATAAGGATCGAAGTTAGTACGACTCCCAATGAAAAGATAAATCCGCTATTCTGCCATGAAAGAGGGTAAACACTCAAAACATTTTTAAAAAAAGTATAATTATCAACTAAAACTAAAAAAAGACTGACATAAAGAATGAGTCGTTTGGATGTTGTTTTTAGAGCCATTTATTTGCAATTCCTCGTGCTTATTTTATAAAATTATACCCTTTTAACATTGAACGAAGAGTAAATAGCGTTTGTAAGATTATTGCTTTACTCTTTAAAGCATTCATTGATAATTTGTTTACAAAATGTTCATTATACATTTAAACTGTTAGCTTATACTTTCAGTACCAAAACAATTACCTCCTTTTTGTTTACAACCAATTTTTTTATTAAGAGATGCCTAGATTGCCCGGTCTAGGTTTCTCTATCTTTTTTTTAAAGTCCCCTCTTAAATTCATACTATTGAAGTTGTGCTATAATCTCGGATCTAAATATCTGTATGGAGGTTCTACATGAAGCATCTATTGACAAAGGTTTTAGTTGTAACTGCATTAGCAGCCCCAAGCATCATAAGTGCGCAAGAACTTAAAGGTCTCAATGTCCTTATCACATCTTCTGATGCCCAAACCCAAATGATGGGTATGGTTCTCTCTTCCAGTGTCTTAAATGATCAAAAAAAAGCGGTTAATATCACTCTTTGTGGTCCTGCTGGTGCGTTGGCGCTAAAGGATTCTCCTGCAGTAGAAGTTAAAAAACCTGATGGATCTACTGCAAAACCAAAAATGGTATTGCAAGGACTTATGAAAGCAGGCGCTATAGTGCAAATTTGTCCCCTCTATCTTCCTAATGTCGGCAAAGATGCAAATGCTTTAGTTGAAGGTATTTTAGTTGCTAAACCACCAATGGTAGCTAAAGGACTTACTGATCCATCGTTTAATAATATTAGTTTTTAATCTTCGTATGTAGGCTCTTTAAAGAGCTTACATACACCAATTTTTAGCCAAATACCATTTGACAATCGCTACCGTTGAATAATCCATCTCTCGTTGAGCATAGGGTATAGAAGCGATGCGCATCTTAGAACTCACTATACCACTCACTAAAGTTAGAAATAGAAAAAAAGCAATCCCT
Source organism: Sulfurospirillaceae bacterium (assembly GCA_028693565.1). Lineage (GTDB taxonomy): Bacteria > Campylobacterota > Campylobacteria > Campylobacterales > Sulfurospirillaceae > Sulfurospirillum. The sequence goes on from JAQUVE010000002.1 coordinate 45,039, forward strand.
ACCCATATGTCATAGAAATAGCCTATCCATAAACCACACACTATAGGAAAGAAAGTTAGTGCAGCATATATGAGATACATCAAAACTTTGCACCACCTACCATAAAGGGTTGGTGTTACTTCAATAAAGGGTGGAAATTCATCCATTTTATTTTAAATTGGTAAAGTTAACAGGAAAGTCAAATTCACACGCGCGAATTGCTTTGATACTCTCTTGTAAATCATCGATTGACTTGCCTTCAACCCTTACTACATCACCACGAATAGATGCTTGAACTTTTAGCTTTAATTCTTTAATTTCTTTAACAATTTTTTTGGCATCATCACTTGAGATGGCATCCACAATGGCAATTGTCAGGCGTGTCTTATTCCCACCTGCTGTTTCTCTCTTATGCTCTTTAAGTGCTTTGGATGAGATACCTCGTTTAATGACTTCGGAAACCAATGCTTCATACATTGCATCCGCTTTACTATCTGAAGTGCTAAGAAATGTCACCGTTTTCGCTTTTTCGTTGTGTTCAAACTCACACGTAATGCCTTTAAAGTCCCATCTGTTAGTGATAATTTTTTTAGCTTGTTCGTAAGCATCTTTAAATTTTTGTTTATCGATTTCCGCGCTAATATCAAATGTATGCTCTTTTGCCATTATCTTTCTCCTTTACTTATTGTCCTAAAAAATCTTTAATATTTTCACCTACTAAACGTACCAACTCTGCGCGTGCTTCTTTACTTGCCCAAGCTACATGAGGCGTAATACACAACCTCTCTGGATGTTTAACGTGTAACAAAGGATGATTAGCTTGCATAGGCTCAATAGCCAATACATCAAATCCTGCATAGATTCCGTGTACATCAATGGCTTTAACCAATGCATCTTCATCTACGATGCCTCCTCGCCCAAGATTTAAAAGTAAAGCACCTTGTTTCATCAGATGTAACTGCTCTTCGCCAATCAGCCCTTTTGTCTTATCATTAAGAGGAGCGTGAATGGAAACAATGTCACTTTGGGTCATTATCTGTTCTAAGCTTACTTTTTCATAATGACGATCATTGTTAGCACCACTTGCTGAAAAATAAATCACTTTGGCACCAAAAGCAGAAGCAATTTTTGCGACTTCTTTACCAATTGTACCTAGCCCTATGATTCCCCACGTTTTATCCTTTATTTCGCTAAATGGACGGTCAATGTGAGTAAAAATTTGACTTTTAACCCACTCTCCTGATTTAACATAATGATCATAATAAGCACTCTGCCCTATTAGGTACAACGCTAACGTAAAAGTTGTTTGTGCTACAGAAGCTGTTGAGTACCCCGCCACATTTTTAACCGTAATGCCTTTACTTTTAGCATACTCTAAATCAACATTATTCATCCCTGTTGCAGTCACGCAAATTAAGCCTAAGTTAGGGCATTCATCCATAATTTTTTTTGAAATAACCACTTTATTGGTTAAAATAATTTTTGCATCTCCAATATGCTCTACACACTGTTCTGGCGAAGTTGTATCAAATGCCTCAAACGTTCCAAACTGCTTAAACACACTTAAGTCAACATCATCACCTAACGTTTTAGCATCTAAAAGTACAATTTTCATTTTAGTCCTTTATCCTATGTCCTACAAATTTCGAAAAGTTTTCCATAATTAATCCACCACGTCTAAACCCAAGTCCACACCCTTCATAAGCAAAAAAGACCCCTGCTTGATAGGAATTACCATGCGCATCTTTTGGAAGTTCTGCGTATGCCTGATAGATAGGTAAAAAATTAGTGTATTCCCCGTCAACTTTAGCTAATACTTCTTTGTTTACATCGTATATAATAGTATTTGCTCCTTCTCTTCCAAAAGCTCTTTTTTCAACCTGTTTTTGCCCTTTGAGTGGTTCAAAAGCAGTCTCAAGAAGTAATGGATGTTTAGGAAATAAATCCCATAAAATTTTCATAAATGCTTTACTCTGAAATATAAGCGTATAGGCTGGATTTAAAATAATAGCCTTTTGCTCGGCGATAATTTCATCTAAGAGTAGCGCTAAGTCACCCTCTTCTATCGCTATGGACTCCCATGGAACAAGCTTGAACCAAAATTCAAAATTTTCTTCCCCTTTAAAAATACCTTCACCCCCGCTAAAAGAGACTTCATCTACATATGAAAAATCGGTATGAAATCCTGCCTCATTAGCGGCTGACTGCAGTAATCGAGTCGTGTTTTCATCTTCAATATTACCTCTTATGGAAGAAAAGAGGATTTTCCATCCATCATAATAGTTCTTAAATTCGCTGGTATCCCCACCCAAAACAACGAGTCGTTTGAAGTTCTCTTTTAATGCTTCCATAAGTACATTAAATTGTTTTGCTTCATCCATACCATTGACTTTAAGCATCGCCCATTGCACAATAGCAGTCTCATATAAAGACGTCGGTGTATCTGCATTAAATTCTATCAATTTAATAGGCTTTCCATCTACGCCACCTGCAAAATCAAATCGTCCGTACAAATGCCAATGCACCTCATTTTCCCAAGAATTTTTAATAAGATTGACAAGGTTAAAAGGAATGTTAAGTTCATGGAATAAATCATGATCAATAACATATTGAGCGCCTTCAACAAACATGTCATATAGCGTATTAGCCGCTTGATAATACGCTTCTGCTTCATCCGAGTCTATCACAACTAACTCATCGGCCACATAAGAAGTATTGTCACTATCCGTATGCCAATAAAATCCAATTGATTCTAAAAATTTGGGAGTTAGGGGTTTTATTTTTTCTAATTGCAACATAAATTAACTTCCAAAACTTGATTTATAACTTGATGTGCTGGTGCTTCCGCTAGAAGTTCCACTGCTTTTTGAACCAAAAAAGCCACTACTTTTAGTCGTACTACTTGAACTCCCGCTTGCCATAGGTTTATTGAAGCTACTGGTACTGCGACTGTATGCTTGGGGGCTTTTGTAACTTGCCGCTCGTTGATTTTGAAAGTTTTGATTGTTAAACAATTTACCACCAATCCAACTACCAATCATCGCTCCTGCTATACTTGAGAGTAAAATCCCTCCTAATCCCATGGAACCTGAACTCATTTGTGGATTGGTCAAAGCAGAGGTATTGTTGTCTATCTTTTTTGCTTCTTCTTTCACTAACGCATCAATCTCTGTTTGGCTTAAAATTCGCTCACTGCCATCAGGGGAACGTACAATAACACGTGTGGTCGAGCTTGGATACTCTTCGGCAATCTTATATTCACCTGACGCCATCTCATCAACAATCACTAACGCACCTTGTGTTTTTGCTGCATCCACTAAGGCATTTTTATTGTCATCTTTCTGTTCGCAACCTTGCATCCCTGCAATCACCATGACACCAATACCACCTGCGATCATATAATCTGAAATTTTACGAATATAATGCATTATTTATTTTCCCAATATCTCTTTTAATTTTTTACCTTTTTTGATAAAAATTTTTCCATTTTTATCTATGACATCCGAATCAATGCCTACTTTTTTTTCTAACTCATCACTAATGCTCTGTTTTTCTTTTTTTGAAAAACCTTTTTGTTTCAAATAACTCCGTAAATCTCTCCAATCACGATAAGATTCAAACATCGTTTCCACAACAGTATTTTCTTCCTCTTCTTCCAATACATCAGCATCTTCATAGAAAAATGGTGAGGATGACGCATGTGAAGATTCGTCTTGACTATGAGATTTGGTTGCTGTGTGAATTTCAGGAGTTTGATGTGCAATTTGCCTATTTGCTAAGGACAAAATAGTTTTTAACTGTTCATCTCTTTCTTTGTAAATTGCTTCAATTCTCTCTTTGGATTCAATTAATAAACGCTCTTTATCATTAATCAGCCGATCCTTATCCGCTTCAAGCTGTAAATTTTTGAGTTTAACTTCTTCTAATTGTGCTTTTAAAAGTTCTACATAAGCATGATCAATTCCTGCCTCCGCTTTATTGCGAACAGTATTATGCTCACGTGTCTGCCCTTTACTCATCAAAATGTATTTGACACCACCTTCCACAACACTTTGCAAACTTCCTCTGCGTAAACGGTTATAGATAGCCTCTTTACTCACACCTAATAACTTAGCGGCTTCAAGCACAGTTAGCTTTTTATCCATCGTTAAACCCTTTTTAGAAATAATAGTAAGAAGATTTTATACAATTACGTTATCACTGTTATGTTATCACAGCTTTAATTAGTTTTGATTGATAATAAGTTAATTTTAGAAAGAAATTTATGACAATGAGGTGTTTGGAAAAAAATCGAAGCTGAAAATAAATTTTCAGCTTCGCGTGCGTTAGAGTCGTGATTCGTATCTTCTAAGCATATAAAGTCTTTTAAGTTGTTTTTTGCGAGCACTAATTTTATCTTTTTTACGTTTTTCAGTAGCCGTTTCATAGAAACGTCTTGCACGTACTTCAGTTACAACTAGATTTCTATCAACTTGTTTTTTGAACTTTCTATAAGCTTCGTCAAATGAATCATTAGGGTGAACTTTAATCCCTGGCATACTCTTCCACCACCTTTCTGATTGATTTAGGTGAGGATTATATCGAATAACTTTTATATGTAAGCTTAAATAAAGTAATTATCCTTCCATGACGACAAAAAGTATACAGATATTGACTTTGTTCGTCAATATCTGTATACTTCCATCATCGAAATGATAAAAAGGTGACATTTCATGACAATCACACTTCTAAAAAATAAGATTGATGATCCTACAATCACTGTTCAACAAAAGCATATTCTTAAGTATGCACATCAACATAATCTTTTAATTGATACAACAGAGATAGAAAACTCTGACCCTTCTTTAGAACTTGAAGAGCGAAAAGAGTTTAAAGGTTTTTTACGCTCTCTCGAAGAAAACGATAATATTATTATCTATGATCTTTTTACATTCTCAGAAAATGTGGAAGAGTTAGTAAAAGTTTTTGAATGTTTACTAACACGTTCAATTACAGTTTATATTGCCAATACAAATACAATTCTTAACACAAATACCAAACCTATTGTCTTGTTAGAGCTTCTTTCTAAACAACAAGATATTACAAACAATATGGATATTGAAAAAACACAAGGAAGACCAAAAGGTCGAATGTCCAAATCAAAATTTGATATTTATCGTCCCCAAGTGATAGAATTTCTTGAAAGAGGTATGTCGGTTAGTACTATTGCTAAAGAATTAGCAGTCAGTCGTACTTCCTTAAAAGATTATGTCAATTCTCGAGGATTAAAAGATTTGGTAAGAGCAAAACTCTCTCTTTTAAAATCCAATAAAAAAGAGATTATCATTAAAAAAGATCGTACTCCTAAAGAGTGCTCTCTAATAAAAGACCCTGACACAAAACCAGAAGGAATAACACATGAATTGTAATCTTAACACAACTCAGCAAACCACTTTCTATAGGATGAAGCGCTATATTGTATTTAGTATTATTACTTTTATTGCTATCATCTTGCCTTATATAACAGTTGAAGGTAAGCATTTCTTTTTGCTTAGCTTTGACAAAAAACAGTTACACCTTTTATTTACGACTTTTGACATGCAAGAACTTTACTTGATGCCATTTATATTGATCCTCTTCTTTTTAGGTATCTTTTTTATGACGACATTAGGAGGAAGAGTGTGGTGTGGATGGTCATGTCCTCAAACGATTTACCGCATTATTTATCGCGATTTGATTCAAACATATCTATTGAAAATTCGTAGAAGTATTCACAATAAACAAAAAGAGCCAGAAAACAATCAATTTTTCAAAAAAATTGTTGGTTTCCTGTTATGGTCTGCACTTGCTTTCTTAGCTGCTTCAAACTTTATTTGGTATTTTGTTCCACCAGAAGATTTTTTTGTTTATCTTAAAGATCCTATAGAACATAGTGTTATGTATGGATTTATGATCGGTTTAGCATCATTTTTAATTTATGATATTACAACACTAAAAGAAGATTTTTGTGTTTATATATGTCCCTACGCAAGAGTTCAATCCGTTTTATTTGATGAAAATACGTTGCAAACCATTTATGATGAAAAAAGAGGTGGACAAATCTATAATGATGCTGGTGTCAAAATGGGTAGTAAGCCTCCACTTGAAAGTGATGACTGCACAGGATGTGAAGCATGTGTTAGAGTTTGCCCTACCCATATTGATATTCGCAAAGGTATGCAACTTGAATGTATCAACTGTCTTGAATGTGCCGATGCGTGTACACCCGTTATGGCAAAACTTGGGAAAAAATCTCTTATTACATGGACTAGCTCCAATGAGATTGAAAGAGGCGTACCAACGAAATATATAAGATTTCGTACAATTGCTTATGGTATTGCACTTTCTATAGCATTAATTGGTCTCTTTCTCATGGGAAGTACAAAAGAATATATGCTACTTAATATTAATCGTACAAGTCAGCTCTATACCATCCAAGATGATGGTAAAACTGTTGAAAATGTTTATACTTTCTTGTTTCAAAATACTGACTCAAAAGATCACATTTACTACTTTGATATTTCAAATAATGATATCAAGATTCAAAAACCAACTGAGCCTTTCCAGCTTAAAGCAGGGGCTAAAATGAAAAAAGTTGTTATTTTGTCATCATTGCCTAAAACTCTGAAAGAAGAGGGTGAAGACCTTCCTATTCTTATTAAAGCTTATGCTACCGATGATAAAGAAAAAATCTTTGTTACTCGTAAAACGATCTTTATCTTTCCTAAAAAAAGCGACTTCGCTAAATAACGTACATCATGAATTTTATTAGCTACTATGTTTGGAGAGGTTATCTTCTCCAAACATATAGCATAAGCTATCACCATTTTCAAAAAAAACATAGTAGCTTTGTTTATCAATATATTTATTTTTTTCTTATATTGCTTTCTTTCTATGGGTGTAATACTACTATAAGCTCTAAAAAATTTAACCAAGATTTTGTGCTCGAAAGTCCATCCACTTTATATGTAGACAATATGCTACCCTATGAATCTATTGCAACTCTTTTTTATCGCTATGGATTGAGTATAAACCAAACTTCAACTATACATATCAATATAACAACAAATTCTCAACAACAACATTGTTCGCTTGCAAGTTCTTCTATTGCAAAAGAAAATTTTGTACGTATATCGATTGTTGAAGATAACGAAGAAATGTATCGTATTCAATGTAATAAACAAGAAGATATTACTATTAGGGATATTGAAGAGCTTATTAAAAAATTATGTAAAGATGTTAAAAAGAAGAATGACAAAGGGTAAGCCCTTTGTCATTGTGTAGCGTAATCGTCTATATTAAAGTGCGGCTTTCGCTTGTTTAACAACTACGGTAAACGCTTCAGGGTCATTCATAGCCATATCAGCAAGGATTTTTCTATCTAAGTTAATATTCGCTTTGTTTAAAGCATTAATGAAACGAGAATAACTAATATCATTTAGTCTGCAAGCAGCATTGATTCTTGTAATCCAAAGTCTTCTAAAATCTCTTTTTTTCTGTCTTCTATCTCTAAATGCATAAACGAGACTTCTTTCTAACTGCTCTTTTGCTTTTCTAAAGTGTTTTCTTCTTCCACTAAAGAAACCTCTCGCCATTTTTAAAATTTTCTTATGACGTCTTCTTCGGACGATACCTGTTTTTACTCTTGCCATTGTGTCTCCTTGACCAATAATAATGTCGGTGTCCCTAATGGGAACTTGCCCTCGTTTGAGGGGAACATTGCAACTTAATATAAATGACTTGCGTCAAAAACTTCTTGAATTAAGCCTTACAAAGCATTAATTTAACTGATTTCTCATCACGAGCATCTACCACTTTAGCCACTTTCAACCCACGCATTCTTTTTGTAGGTTTTTTAGTAAGAATATGACTTCTAAAAGCTGCGCCTCTTCGAATTTTGTTCTTACTGCTTCTAAAACGTTTAGCTGCACCGCGTACCGTTTTCATTTTCGGCATGCTGTCTCCTTTAGTATACGTCTATTTTTCAAGGGGAATTACCCCTCTGAAGAATAGAGGGGCTTATTGTATCTAATTTTTTCTTAGATTGGATTAAAACGAAGAAAAATATGCTATTTTTTAGGAGTCACCAGCATATTTATATATCTTCCTTCTAACTTAGGAGTTTTTTCACGTTCTGCTATATCCTCCAAAAGTGGCCACAAGTTCTCTAATACTTGCTCACCCGCTTCTGGAGTAGACATCTCTCGACCGCGCAAGAAAACTCTAAAGCGAACATGTTTTCCTTCTTCAAGGAATTCTCTAGCATGTTTTACTTTATAGTTTATATCATTCTGAGCGATTTTAACCGAAAGTTTAATCTCTTTGATTTCGATTATTTTTTGATTCTTTTTCGCTTCTTTCTGCTTCTTTTCTTGCTGGTATTTAAATTTACCATAATTCATTATCTTACAAACTGGAGGGTTTGCATCAGGGGCAATCAATACTAAATCAAGTCCAAGTTCATCTGCTTTTGCAAGAGCTTCTTTTCTAGATATGATACCATATTGGGTTCCATCATCACCGATACATCGTACTTCGTTCGCTCTGATATCTTCATTAAGCATTACGTCTTTGTCTTTACTCAAAAGTGTACCTCACTAAGTTTCTCCTTTAATTTTAATAATAATGCGTCTTTTGTTAGATTATACTGTGTTCTTTCTCTTCTATCCCTTACAGCGACACTTTTTTGCTCAACTTCTGCATCTCCGAGAACTAAAATCATCGGAACACGCATTGTTTCTGCATTTCTAATGCGCTTATTAAGGCTTTCATTTTTGGAAGAAATCTCCACATCAATGCCCTCGCCCATTAACTCGTTTGCCAGTTCTTTTGCATATGCTAAATGAGCATCCCCAATAGGCACAATAACCACTTGCGTAGGAGCTATAAAAAATGGAAATTCTCCAGCAGTATGCTCAATCAAAATTCCAATAAATCGTTCAAATGAGCCTAAAATTGCACGATGTAACATAACTGGACGGGCGTGTTCATTATTGGCATCAACATAAGAGATGTCAAAGCGTTCAGGTAAATTAAAATCTACTTGAATAGTACCACATTGCCATTTTCGCTTTAAAGCATCGGTAATTTTAATATCAATTTTAGGGCCATAAAATGCTCCACCACCTTCATCAATACCATAGTGAATACCATTTTCATCCAGTGCATTTTTAAGCCCTTCTGTTGCAGCTATCCAATAGGCTTCATCACCAATAGATTTTGCGGGTCTGGTTGAAATTTCCATATCATATTTGAATCCGAATGTTTTCATAATAGAATCGACAAAACTTAAAATTTCTATAACATTTTCTTTAATTTGATCAGGTGTACAGAAAATATGTGCATCATCTTGGGTAAATTCACGCACTCTGAAGAGTCCATGAAGTACTCCACTTTTTTCATGGCGGTGAACAACACCATATTCAAAAAACTTAAGCGGCAAATCACGGTAACTTCTTACTTCACTTTGGAACACTTTGATATGTCCTAAACAGTTCATTGGTTTAATGCCGTATTCTGCTTCATCAATGACCGTGAAATACATATTTTCGCCGTAGTTCTGGTAGTGTCCACTTACTTTCCAAGCATCTGATTTTAAAATCTCAGGTCCGCGAACAGGTTGATAACCACGTTTACGGTGTGCCGTAAATAGTAATTTTTCCAGCTTAGAACGAAGTCTTCCGCCATTTGGTAACCAGATAGGAAGTCCCGCACCAACTTCATCATCAAAGGTAAAAAGTTTAAGTTCATTACCAATTTTACGGTGGTCGCGCTTCTTAGCCTCTTCGATCATAGTCACATAATCTTTGAGACTCTCTTTATCTGCAAAAGCTATACCATAGATACGTGTTAACATTTCACGTTTTTCATCACCACCTAAATAAGCACCTGCTACTTTAGTCAATTTAAAAAATCGTAAATACCTTGTATTAGGTACATGAGGTCCTCGACATAAATCTTCAAAATCGCCTTGTTTATAAACAGAGACTTCACCTTCTGGAATGCGTAAAAGTACTTCTTGTTTCAAGTCATCATGTGCAAAACGTTTACTAACTTCTGTTTTAGTAGTTGTTATTTTCTCTATTGGAAGTTTTGCGTTGGCAAGTTCTGCCATCTTTTTCTCGATCTCTTTAAGATCATCATCACCTATTTTTTCACCCACACGAAAATCATAGTAAAAACCATCTTCAATCACAGGTCCAACAAAAAACTGTGCATCTTTATACAATGCTTTAATTGCTTGTGCCATCAAATGTGCACATGAATGTCGAATGACTTCGAGCGATTCTTTAGAATTGTTAAAAAGTACAGTATTGTCATACGTGAGAGAGGAGGCAGTTGCAGTTTGCGTATCGATGATAAGATTGCCATCTTTATAGGCTATCACTTCATTCATCATGGTAGTATCCTTTTACTTGTATGAACTTCCAAACCAACGGAAGAACAAAAAAATGGTGGTCGCGAGAGGGTTCGAACCTCCGACCACTACCTTGTCGAGGTAGTGCTCTACCAACTGAGCTACGCGGCCACACAAATTAAGAGCTGAGATTATACCAAAAAAAATGAAAAAATCAATGATTTTCTTATTTTTCCGTTTAAATTGGGCTTTTATGCCGCCTTTTCTTTTGTCCATGAGAGGTAAAGTATCAATACAACACCACAATCTATCATCACATCCGCAAAATTAAAGACCGCAAATTCAAACCCATAGTGCCAAAAGAAATAATCCACAACACCGCCATGAATAAAGCGATCATACACATTACTAAGGCCTGCTCCCATAATAATACCTGCTGGTAAACTGTATTTTTGGAAACTCTCTTTATGACGCAGTAAGTATAAAAAAATACTCATAATCATGATAAGCTGTATGTATTTTAGATGTCCTTCTAAAAAAGCAAACATTGAAAAAGCAACGCCTTTATTAAAGGTAAGAATTAGTGAAAAAAAATCACCATACCACCGAAAGCCTTCTAAAAAAAGTGTTTTAATACTTTGATCTATAAAAAAAACACCCAATAGTGCACTCAGAAAAGTAATGAGTGTTTTATTCATTCAAAGCACTTTTTAAAAGTTTTACAACTCTTTCCATTTTCTCTTCTAAAATTTTTTCCTCTTTACCTTCCAGTAAAATACGCAATAGATTTTCTGTTCCAGAATAGCGAATTAAAACTCGAATATGTTTTGCTTCTATCTCCTGAATGAGCTCTTGATAGCCTTTAATGTCTTCGAGTGGAATTTTATTTTCAACTTTGAGATTTTGCTGCAATTGAGGATAAAGTTCAAAAGGATTAAAAAGTTGACTCACTTTTTGCTTTTCTGTGAGCAAACAATGCATCACAGCAAGGGCTGCTACTAACGCATCACCCGTTTTAGCAAAATCGGAAAGAATAATATGTCCACTTTGCTCCCCTCCATAGTTAATTCTCTCCTTGTATAAGCACTCCAATACATTCTTGTCACCTACATCACAACGGTATGTTTTTATGCCATAGTGCGTCAAATAGTCTTCTAACGCTTGGTTACTCATAACAGTAACACATACAGCATTGTTAGTGAGTGCATTTTTATTTTTTAAAAAACTTGCGAGCTTACCTAAGAGTTTATCCCCATGCACAGGATTGCCTTTTTCATCCACAACCACAAGCCTATCGGCATCACCATCAAAAGCAAAACCAATATCAGCGCGAAGGCGCCTAACTTCTTCGCCTAATTCCTCAGGGTGCAAAGCGCCACAGTTAAGATTGATATTGCTACCATTAGGTTCATTATTAATAATAATAACATCTGCCCCTAACTCATTAAAAATAGTAGGCGCAACTTTGTATGCTGCTCCATTAGCCGTGTCGAGAACAATGCGTAAGCCTTTAAGCGTAAGATTTTTGGGTAATGAATTTTTAATCTGAACAATATACCTTCCAATAACATCATCAATTCGTTTTGAACGCCCAATATCAAATTCAGTTTTTTGATTTTTTTCAATTAAATCATCATCAAAATAAATTTTTTCTATCTCTGCTTCTTCAGTTTCTCCAAGTTTGTTACCAAAAGAGTCAAAAAATTTAATACCATTATCGAAGTACGGATTGTGTGATGCACTAATCATTATTCCTGCATCACAACGCATGTCTTCTGTTAAAAATGCAATGGCCGGTGTAGGCATCGGCCCAATTTGTCTCACATCATACCCTACTGCCGTTAAGCCTGAAACAATAGCATTTTCTATCATATACCCGCTACGTCTGGTGTCTTTGCCTACTAAAATTTTATTAGTAATGGAGTTTTTGCGAAAATAAATCCCTGCAGCCATAGCTAAACGCATTGCCATAAAAGCACTCAATTTTTTACCAGCTTTACCACGAACACCATCTGTTCCAAAAAGTTTCATCATTTTTCCTAATCCCTAAACTTGTGAAGAAATTGTAACAAAACTTTGTTAATTCTTTACATGCAAAAGCTTACCCTATCATAATTCTAGGTATAATTATCACTACTATCAATCAAACAAGGGAAACACTATGAATTTAGACAAAGTCATTTCAGGGTTTTTTATCATTCTTGCTATGACATTAAACTTTGGTTTTTTCTATGGAGATATCGCTTCTTTAGAACTACACAGTAAATATGAGCTTTTTGCTGCCCTGATTGTCAATATTATTGCTACAACCCTTAAAATTGGAGATAAAACCCAATTAGGATCAGTACTTCTTGCAACCAGCTTAGTCGCTGATATTCAATTGATTGCAGCAGCTTTTGTATGGACAATTGCAGGTTATGCATATGTTGTCAATAAAGAAATCGCTTCTATTATTATTAGTCTTAGTGGAGGAGCTCTTTTAGCCAACATCACTAGTGTTTTCCTTTATGTAGGTGACACTCTTAAGTCAAAAAGATAATTAGCTGTGAAACATAGCTCATTGTGGATTGTATTACAGCGTATGAGAGCTCCTTTCTTGGTGCTTATTGTCACGTATACTATCTCTATCGTGGGTTTATTAGTCATTGATGGTGTTGACAACAATGGTAACATATATCATATGTCCATTTTTGATGCTTTCTATTTTATTTCGTATACAGCAACAACGATTGGCTTTGGGGAATCACCTTTTACGTTTACTTATGCACAGCGTATTTGGGTATCTATCTCTATCTATTTTAGTGTTATTGGTTGGCTTTATAGTATTGGAACTATTATTACTCTATTGCAAGATAAACTTTTTTTACAAGAAGTAGAAAAAGCAAAATTTTTAAGGCATATCAAATACCTCAAAGAAAAGTACCTTCTTATTTTAGGGTACAATGCTATTACTAGCGAAATTATCAAAAAAGCTAATGAGAATGGTTTGCGCGCTGTTGTGATTGAAAAAGATGAGCAAAAAAGAGAAAAACTTTTATTGGAAAATTTCACCCCACCTGTGTATTGTCTTAATGAGGATGTTCATAATCCTAAAGCATTAGAAATGGCTGGGATAAAATCTATATATTGTAAAGCCATTATCAGTCTTTTTCAAAATGATGCACTCAATCTTAGAATAGCCCTAACTTCAAAAGTTTTAAATCCAAATATAACTATGGCCATTAAATCGACTACCAAAAATCAAACCGAAAATTTGGAAGATTTAGGGGTGCAAATTATTGAAAATCCTTTTGAAATTATCGCTGAACAAATTAATTTAGCGATTAATGCACCCCATTCTTTACGCCTTATACGATGGATTTATGGCCTTTGTAATCTTTACGATCCACTGCGAACTCTACCTAAAGGGAAATATATTGTTTGTGGCTATGGACGTATGGGAGAGAGTATTTATGAGACCCTTAAAGAAAATCAATTTGAAATTGCTTTCATCGAAATTGATAGTACAAAAGCAAAACGATTGTCTCTTAGCGAAGGGAATAGCATTCATATCGGAGATGGCGATGATAAAGCGATGCTCACTGGCTTAGGTATCAAAGAGTGCGTAGCTATTATCGCTGGGACAGATGATGACACCACTAATCTTTCTATCTTATCAACTGCTAAAAAATTAAATCCTAATATTATCACTATCGCGCGCGAGAATGAAATAGAAGATTTCTCAATTTTTGAAAATTCTTCTATTCATACTATTTTTATTCCAGCAAAAACCCTAATTAATAAAACTGTTAATGCTATCATGAATCCCGTAGTGGACATTTTTATTAAAAATATTACTGCTTTTGGAGAGCAAAATGTTATTGCAATTACAAAAAAACTCCTTGAAATTGATTTACACCCTATTCTTTTTACACTCAAAGTGGACGAAATACAAGCCCCTGTTCTTTTGGAGCATCTTTTTAATGAACAAATTCCTCTTTCGCTCCTCAAAACTTCATTAAAAAATAGAAAAGGATCTAACAATCTTATCGCTTTAATGCGTATTCGCCAAAAAGAGATCGATTTCCTTCCTCACTGGGAAAGTCCTATTCAACAACATGATCTCTTTTTATTTGCAGGCGATGAAAATGCACAAGATCACCTTGAGTATATTGTCAGCAACATTCATGAATTCTATTACGCTTTTTATGGTCAAGAAAAAAGTTTTTTGGCACCTTTTCTTAAAAAAGCGCCTCAAAAACAATCATCTTAAGCTAAAAACATCTTTATAATGCCTTTTTATTTTAAAATGTGCTTAAAATAAGTTTTGTTTAATCTTAATTTTTATATAATCTACGCCTAAATTTAAATTGAAAGGCTTATCTATGGCAAATCACAAGTCAGCAGAAAAGCGTATTAGACAAACAAAAAAACGCACAGAAAGAAATAGATTTTATAAAACTAGAATCAAAAATCTTACAAGAGCGGTAAAAGAAGCAGTTGAAGCAGGTGACGCGGCAGCCGCTGAGTTGGCATTGAAAAATGTAAACAAAAACTTCCACTCTTATTCAAGCAAAGGTATTTTAACAAAAAATACAGCTGCAAGACGTGTTAGTAGATTGTCTAAATTGGTCCATACGCTAGGTAATGTTGCTGCTTAAGTGCGGCAACACTCCTCTTTTCCTCTTACATGTTAAAAGATAAACTTCTCCCTTTTGTAGAACGCTACAATGAATTAACAACACTTTTAAGCCATCCACAAATTGCGGATGACATTAAAAAAATGACAGCACTTTCTAAAGAGCAATCCTCGTTAGAAAAAATCAAAGATAAAGCACAAGAATATCTTTCAACATTGAAAAATATTGAAGAGAATAAACTTTTGCTTGACGATGAAGAGCTGGGCGACCTTGCTAAGGAAGATCTTAAAGAGCTTGAGCTTCGTAAAGCCGAGCTTGAAGAAGAAATAAAAGTTTTACTGCTTCCGACAGACCCTAATGATGATAGAAATATCTTTTTAGAAATTCGCGCAGGAACTGGTGGCGATGAAGCGGCTATTTTTTCAGCGGACCTTTTTAAAGCTTATCTTCGTTATGCTGAAAATCGCGGATGGAAAGTAGAAGTTATCTCTTTAAGTGAGGGCGTATTAAATGGTTATAAAGAAGTTATCGCTCTTATTAAAGGGCAGGGTGCTTTTTCACGCCTTAAATACGAAGGTGGAGTACACCGTGTACAACGTGTTCCACTTACAGAATCTCAAGGCAGAGTTCACACTTCAGCAGTTACAGTAGCTGTTATGCCTGAAGTTGATGATGTGGAAATTGAGATTAATGCTAATGACTTGAAAATTGATGTTATGCGCTCAAGTGGCAATGGCGGACAATCTGTTAATACAACTGATAGCGCTGTGCGAATCACCCATTTACCAACAGGTCTTGTTGTTGTTAACCAAGATGGAAAATCTCAACACAAAAACAAAGATGCAGCGATGAAAATCCTCAAAGCAAAATTGTATGATTTAGAACTTCAAGAGCGTAATGCCAAAGAAAGCGAAGCAAGAAAAATGCAAGTTGGTTCAGGTGATCGTAGTGCACGTATTCGTACCTATAACTATCCACAAAATCGTATCACTGATCATAGAGTAGGGTTAACACTTTACCGATTAGATGCTATTATGGAAGGCGGATTATTTGATGAAGTAATTGAACCTATTATTGCTCATTCACAATCGGAATTGATGAAAGAAGCCAACCTTTAATTTTATTGATCGTAGATTTGTAAGTTATTCTGTTCTATCATCTCCCGAATCATTTTAATATATTCTGTTTTCAGTTCAGAATAATTAATCATTGTTTTAGCCGCTTCCATGCCTGTATACTTTTTATTTTCCAAATGTGCTTTGAGTCTTTTTACTCTAAATGCTTCATAAGCTTCATGGCTATTTAAATTAAGCATATAAGCATTAACAGATTTTTGAATCGAAGAAAAAACACGAATCATATGTGTTTTACCAAATGCTCTATTTTGAGGCATTAGACCTACGCCAGAATAAGTCCAATGTCCAAAAAGATTATTGGCTTCTCTAGCAAATCGACTTTTCCCCCACCCACTTTCAAGTGCTCCTTGCGCCAGTGCTAAAGAGGTAGGAACAATATCTATGCGCTTAAAAAACTCATCTCTATCAAAAAGATTTTCAACACCGTATTTATTACGAAGGGCTATGAGATAACCTACATTTTGATAATTGAGTCCTCTAAAGGCATCTGGCATTGCTTTAGCAAAAAAGTTTGTAATAAAGACTCTGTCTTTTTGAATATCAGCATTCCCTCTATCTACAAAAACTTTAAGCTCCCGCATAAAAGCTTCTTTTTGTTGCGCACTGTCTTCGATTTGATAATATGAGGCAGAAAAACCTGTCGTAGCAAACAACACACTCTTTATTCCCACGAATATTAACAAAGCGATAAAAAGGACATTTGAGCGCTTCACGAGCTTGAATACTCCCATGAAACATCAAAAGTATGTTGTACACTTCCTTTAAAAAACAACCTCCCATTATCAATTCTAAGCGATAATTCTTCTTGGCTAGTTGGATATACACAAACGTTTTCATCGGCTAATTTTTGCAACCATGCTCCATAAAAAGCGGCTGCCATACCCGTACCACATGCTAACGTTTCATCCTCTACACCACGCTCATATGTTCTTACATATAAGGCTTTATCATGAACCGAAACAAAATTCACATTGGCATTATGCTTGTAGCGCATTTGCCGTGCAATCGTTTTATCAAACAAAGCAACATCATTTACAAAAGTTACTAAATGGGGAACACCCGTATCGTAAAAATGCCATGTAAGACCATTTTC
>JAQUVE010000205.1 GCA_028693565.1 Sulfurospirillaceae bacterium
CAAATAACCCTCTTATTTTTAGCGGCAAGCTCGACAACTTTACCGTGTCGCTAGGATAGGTCAAACCGTCGTATTTCATATAGCCGTTTGAATCAAAACCAACGCCCTCGGCATAGAGTTGTACTGCCGATGGGATTACTTCAAATTCACTGTTAAGTGCTGCTTTTTTTTTGAAAATTTCATAGCTCATCGTCGTCCTCCTCTTTATCCTCAAGTTTTAAAAGTCCAACCTCTATGTCATCAGATAGGTCATTTACATCATCTTGGATATTGTCATCAAATAGGCAATTTAGAGCATTAATTCTTTGTGCGGCATGGTTAAAAGCATTAACGATTTTTCGTTTTAAATCATCATCGATGTAATAGCTATCCGAAACTGAAAGGATTTCATCTTGCAATACTTCTCCAAAAGCATTCATGCTCCCAGTCGTAAAAATTCGCATATTGTCAAAGTTTGCTTTCATCTTGCGCCTCCTTCCCATACCAGAACCTGCAACTAATTATCCCCAAGTCCAATTCATCGCTAAAGCGATGCATAGCGTTAAAACAGTACACATTGCCGCAGGTATTGCAACAAGGAGCATTAAGGCATAGTTTAGAAGGATGTTCATTTCTTACATGTAAGAACATTAAAAAGTTTGCAAGGTCAACAAAATTGCCTTTATCTTCTTTACGTGTGTGCTTCCAAAACCTTTGTGCCAAATCATCTGCACTACATGTCTCTTTATTATCCCAACCGCTTCGACCTTTTTCACGTGCAATGGCTAGCTTTTCTTTCATCGCTTTTGCAAACTGGTCAACGGCTTCATTATCTCGTTCTGCTTGCATTAACGCCTCATCAACGTCATGCTCTATTTTTGTATCAGTCATCACGCTACCGCCATCATTTTTTTACTAGCGTTTCGTGCCTCTTTAACAATCGCATGAAGCTTCCCCGCTTGAGTCGTGTTTAAATCAAGCGCTTTAGCTTTGCACATGCTCATCTCAAGCTCAAGCCTTTCATTTTCACTTTTGAGCTCCCGAACTCTTTGATTTAATACGCCTACTTGAGCACTCAAAGCATCAACGCCTAAGACTCTTCTTAAAAATGCTTTCATCGCATCGCCTCCTCAAAGTTTTGGGCATCACCCTCATAGACTTCTACAAAGTCCTCACACCAGTATTTAACTTCACGTAGATTTTGGCATCGTTTCCAAAGCTTTATTACTTGCTTGTCATCAAGCTCTATGCCAAAGCTTTGAGTCATCATGCCAACTTCGATCGCATTAAAAGGCTCTATTGGCAAACTTGCACGTATTCTATTTTCTACCTGTGGATGTGAACGGGCGATGATAAGCTCAAGGCGCTCAGTACCCACTAAAATGATAGGTATTTTGCAGACATCATGGATATGTCTTATCTGCTCAAGGCTAGATTCATTCAAGAAGTTTGCTTCATCAACAATAACAATCTTCTTATTGCTCATAAGCTCTCTTTTGATGCAACGCATTAAGCTTTTTTTACCTTTTGGGACATTTTTCATACCTATTGCAAAGCTGAGCTCTTCTAAAAACTCAACTTGGTTCATACCATCATAGGAAGTTACCATCGAAGCTTGTGGGTACTTTTTAATAAACGCTTCAATGGCAGTTGTCTTCCCTGTACCGCTTTTGCCACAGATTTTTGTGAGCGCTTTTTGTTTCACACTCTTGATGAGTGTTGCGATGATATTTTCGGTATTGGTAAATTCTAAGATGCCAGCGTTAAGACAAATCTCGCTGTATTTTCCCTTTTTAAACTCACCCTTTAAAGTGTTTAAAGACTCTTTAATCTCTACTTTAGACTCTAAGTAGTTAATGATGGTCTCTTCCACTTTTGCTTTTGAGTTTGCACTCAGGTTATAATCTCCCCAGCCACTTAAAGCCTTAGAAACATACGCCGCATTAAGCCCTGTATCTCGTACAATTTGACCAGCACTTCCACCGCTTGCCTTGAAATTTTCAAATAATTCTTGTAACATTCGTTTATCCTTTTAGAGCACGGAGTGCATCTTCCATGTCGTCCGTGCTCGGTCTGTATGTTTTTTGATTTCCTAAACCTGCTTTGACACTTAGTTTTATTTCAACCTCCTCATCTGTATTTTTTTGTTTTTTAAACAATGTTTTTTGACTCTCTTTTAGTGCGGCATCCGTTGCACCCATCGCTCTTAAAATTCCTTCTTTGTGGATGCTATCTTTAAGGTGTGTCATACTTTTTACCATCGCTTTTTTCACGCCTACTTTGTCTTTTTTATAAGCTTTTTGAGCGGCCCTATACTCTTCAGCGCTTATCTCTACGATGGTTTTATCTATCGCCTCACATACAAAATTTCCCTCCATGTCATACACATAAACACTGGAGAGATTGTCGATATTTTGATAGACTTTAAAATAGGTTGTGGCCACGCTTCCATGTTTGAAAAGTTCCAAATTCATATAAGTAAACGTATTGAAGCGAAGCCCGTCTTGGCCTAAACGAACCTTTTTAGACTGCCCAAGTACTCGTTCATCAAAGCTCAGCTCAGGGAGTTTCACTCCTTTATTGAATTTTTCCTCATTAAACGCATCAACCATAAACTGCAACTCATCAAAGGTAAGGAGATTTTTAATACTGGTCTTAACACCACTAAGCTTCTTTGACTTCTCAAGCGCTTGCGCCTCAAGCTCACTTCGCTGACCTACGTTATGCCCGATAAATCCTGGAAGAGTCTCAAAATAGGAATGCTGTATGGTTCTAAACTGTCGCTCAACGACACCCTTTTCACGTCCTGCAAAAGGTGCAGTATTGATGTAACAAATGCCAAGGTCAAAACAGACGTTTTGGAAATGCTCACTCATATAGTCCTTGCCATTATCGCCTTTGATAATAAAAGGCTTTTCAAAACGCTTAAGTGCTTTTCGTAAAAGTCTAACGATAGAGTAAGAATTTGAGGTATCGCACAAGTAGCTCACCCGTCGTTTGCTAGCAACATCAACGATAGAGATAGCATCGTAGCGCTGTGCCTCACCAAGGTCATTAAGAGCCATAAAGTCAAATTTTGTGGAGTCTATCTGCCACTCTTCATTAGTGTT
>JAQUVE010000206.1 GCA_028693565.1 Sulfurospirillaceae bacterium
AATATAAATACCAAATGTCCATATGAATGGATGTATAAAATTACCCTGATCTATCATTAGATTAAATCTTTGTAGTGGAGAGCTAAGTAAATCTGAGTGTTGTAAAAAAGAGAGAATTAACAGTAGTGCCAAAAAGTAGATAAGTTCAGTTGTAATTTTTTTAATCATAGTGGCATTATAATAAAAAAATAAAAAATATTGTTGTTTTATGAAATAATTTATCTATAACCAAGAAGCATCTTCATTTAGCTCAGGTCTATCTTTAAGTGTTAAATATGGTGTATAGTGTGACTTGTAACTAAGAGAAGGGCACTCTTTTACATAATATCCTAAATAAATCCACTTTTTCTTACTCTTTTTTGCAAAAAGTATTTGGTTATATAGTGAGAGTCGTCCAAGAGAGTAGCGCGAATACTCAGGGTCATAATAAAAATATATAGATGAGACACCATCATCTAATACATCTATGAGATCAACCCCTATTAATTTATCTTCATAATAATATAGTACTTCATATCCAAAATCATGATGTCCATCAACAAATGAACTATAGTAAGTTTGAGCAGAGGATGGTGAGTGGTTCCAACCTTTTTTATCTCTCATATATAGATGATATTTCTCAAAGAGCTCAAGGTGAGTTTTAGTAAGTGAGGGTCTTTGAATATAACTTTTAATATTTGATGCTTTTTTTAAAACTCTTTTTTGTGAAGAGGAGAAGTTAAAATTTTCTACATCAATTTTTATACTTTGACACTCATTACAATCACCACAAATTGGTCTAAAATACATTTTACCAAACCTTCTATATCCTCGCTCAACTAGCTCTTGGCAAAAAACGGTAGAACAATCGTCAATAACTTTGTAGTGAGTAGTTTGATTTTTGTTATCTAAATAAGAACAAGTATCATTAACTTTAAATTCTTTAAGTATATTCATACGCGAAGTTTGACATAATTTGCTTTATAAAAAGGCAAAAAATGAGAGAAGTGTTTATTAAATATAAAATAGTTATTTTTAGAGTTATTGGTACTTTAATGTTGTTAGTAGGTTTCTTGCTCTTTTTTTGGATGTCGCCAAAAGAGGGTATTAGTGAAAATGAGATAGCTCTAGCAAATGTGGCTAGAATGGAGGCTAGTATCTATGGCGCTTCAAAAGGTAGTTCAAAACAGAGTCAAAAACCTGATGCATCAAAATTTGTTCAATCGCTTCAAAACGCGCAACTTCAACAGATGAGATACTTCACAATTGCAAGTATGGTATTTGGGGTGCTTTTTTTATTATATAGCTTTATTTCAAAACCTAAGAACGATTCTGAGATATAAGTACGTCCTCAATTATTTTATCAATATCTCCATCAAGTATAGTACTAACATTTGAGTATGCTATATTGCTTCTAGTATCTTTTATCTGCTGATATGGTTGCATAACATAAGAGCGGATTTGATGGCCCCAGCCTATTTCACTCTTTGAGATACCATCTTCTATGGCTTTTTGAGTCTCTAATTCAAGCTCGTAAAGTCTTGATTTTAGCATTTTCATGGCGGTTGCTCTATTTTTGTGTTGGCTTCTATCATTTTGACACTGTACGACAACACCAGTAGCTATATGAGTAATACGAATAGCAGACTCTGTTTTGTTTACATGTTGTCCACCTGCGCCACTTGAGCGGTATGTATCAACGCGAATGTCTCTATCTTCTATCTCGATATGAATATCATCATCAACTTCAGGAGAAACCATTACAGAGCTAAAAGAAGTATGTCTTTTTGCATTAGAGTCAAATGGAGAGATACGAACAAGTCTGTGGATACCATTTTCTACTTTTAGATACCCATAAGCATTCTCACCAGATATAAGTAAAGAGACATCCTTTATACCCGCTTCATCACCTGCTTGATAGTCAAGCAGTTCAACACTCCAACCACGCCTCTCAGCAAATCTTTTATACATTCTAAGAAGCATAGAAGCCCAATCTTGACTCTCAGTTCCACCAGCTCCAGGGTGAATTGATAAAATTGCATTGTTTGCATCAGTCTCCTCGCTAAGGAGAACTTCAATCTCCATTTTACGAATAAGGTCTTCTATGAGTTCAGCACCTTCAAAACATTCAGCTATCAAATCATCATCATTTTCATCTTTTGCCATCTCATAAAGCTCTTTTGCATCATCAATAGCATTTTTTGCAAGATTATATTTTTTTAGTTTTCTCTCACACTGAGTTTTTTCTTTTTGAATTAAAGCAGCATTTGATGCATCATTCCAAAAGTCTTGAGAGTTTTCAAGCTCATCTATCTCTACTAGTCTTTTATTTAGTTTATCAGGCTCTACAACGCTTGTAATGTTGCTCATTTTTTTTGAAAGATTTTTTAAAAGTTCTGTATATTCGTAGTTATCCATAAAATTTGTCCAATAGTGTATAATTCGCAATTATATTAAATTGAGGCTTAAAATGAAGATTATCTCTACTCCCCTAGAGCTAAAAGAGCAACTTAAAGATGAGAAACGCTCTATCGGCTTTGTCCCAACAATGGGTGCTTTGCATGAGGGTCATATCGCTCTTATAAAAAAAGCAAAAGAGCAAAATGAGTTTGTCGTTGTCTCTATCTTTTTAAACCCTACACAATTTTTAAAAGGTGAAGATTTAGATAAATATCCTAAAAAAGATGAAGCAGATAAAAAAATATGTAAGCTTTGTGGAGTTGATCTACTTTTCTTTCCTCAAGCTAATGATATTTATGGCTCTGATGAGGTTTCGTTACTTGCTCCAAAGGTTAGAGGGTATGTTTTAGAAGGAGAGAGTAGACCGAGCCATTTTAATGGAGTACTGACTGTTGTTATTAAACTTTTAAATATAGTAAATCCAACAAGAGCTTATTTTGGAAAAAAAGATGCTCAGCAATTAAATCTAATCTCTTTAATGGTAAAACAACTTTTTATGAATGTAGAGATTGTAGCAGTGGATACTGTTAGAGAAAAAGATGGGCTAGCCCTTAGTAGTAGAAACGTGTACTTAAGTGCATCTCAAAGGCAAGAAGCTTTAAAAATACCTACATCTTTAAGAAGTGCTAC
>JAQUVE010000207.1 GCA_028693565.1 Sulfurospirillaceae bacterium
GTATCTGTTTTGACATTTTTTTGATAAATAAGTTAGCTAACATAAGTAGTTCACTCTCACTAAGCATCAACTCTTGAGTTAGTTTATATAGATCAAGCCCTTCTATACTACTATTTTTAGTTGCTACTTTTTTGTTTGGAGCTGGTATCTTAGAAGCTCTTAGATAGTTGGAAAAAACTCTCTCTAACTCTTTTATAACTATTGGCTTGCCCAAAAATGAGTCAAATCCGCTCATTAAACCTCTCTCTTTTGCACCTTTTATAACATTTGCTGTAAGTGCTGAGATTGGAGTATGTCTTAAATTATTCTCTTGTTCATAATCTAAAATAATTCTAACAGCCTCGTTACCATCCATCGTTGGCATCTGTTCATCCATTAAAATCAAATCATAATTATTTGCTTTATAAAGATTTACAGCTTCAAGCCCATTATTTGCAAGATCATAAGTTAGCCCATATCTTTCTAGTAAAATCTTAACAAGCTCTTGATTTGCTTCATTATCTTCAGCTATTAGAACATGTCCTTTAAATTTTTTTGCTTTTTCTAGTTTGTGTAAAGGAGCCTCATCTGGATGATTTAACTCATCAAACGCTGCTTTTATTTTTGAGCAGTAAAGAGGAAAACAGATAGTTGAGATGTGTGGATACTTCTCATATATATCACTTGGTCTATTTGTCAGTGCTATATACTTCTTATTTGAGTTGATGATTTTTTCTTTAAACTCTTCATCAACATCCTCTTCTAAAAAT
Source organism: Sulfurospirillaceae bacterium (assembly GCA_028693565.1). Classification (GTDB taxonomy): domain Bacteria; phylum Campylobacterota; class Campylobacteria; order Campylobacterales; family Sulfurospirillaceae; genus Sulfurospirillum. The sequence continues at coordinate 750 of JAQUVE010000207.1, forward strand.
ATAACTACATCATGTTCACTTCTTATTTTCTCTGAAATCTCTATATCCATTCCAAAAATATTAGCGTATCGCAAAAATGATGCTGATCTATAATCATGCTGCATATCTTTTATATAGAAAATTTTCTTATATTTTTTTATCTCTTCCAAATCATTAAAGACTTGACAAGAGTTATCATGAATCTCAACTGGAAGTTCGAGCCAAAATGTACTTCCTTGACCAAGCTCAGATGAAACATGAACCATTCCGCCCATATGTTGAGATAACTGATGACATATAGAAAGCCCTAGCCCAGTTCCTACCATATGCTCTACCTCTGCACCTCCAGCTTGAGTGAAAGCTGTAAAAATATTTGAGATGTCTCCTGCTGCTATACCGATTCCATTATCTCTAACACTTACTCTAAGGATTCTATCTTTACAAGTTGCTTCGACATGTATATGTCCTTTAGCTCTAGTAAACTTGATAGCATTACTTAAAAAGTTTGAGAGTATCTGCTTTATTCTAAGAGAGTCTGCATATAACTCTTTAGGTATTGATGGGTCTATAAAAGATGTGATTGTAATCTCTTTTAAGTTAGCAGAAGCAACGAAAAGCTCTAATGTATGGCTAATTTCACTATGAATAGAAAAGATTCTAGGCTCAATAGTAAACTCACCACTTCTTAGTTTTGAGAAGTCCAAAATATCATTAATGATGCTTAAGATATTTTCTCCACTATTTAAAATAATTTCTAGATATTTTCTATGCTGCTTTGAGAGGTCTTGGTCTATTAAAAGATTTACAAAGCCTAAAATTGCGTTTAGAGGGGTTCTTATCTCATGCGACATATTTGATAAAAAATACTCTTTAGCTTGTGATGCTTTTTGTGCTTCAAGTCTTGCATCTATAAGCGTTGTAACGTCGTTTGCTATAGAGATATACTCAGTTGTGTTGTCATATGGATCAACGATTTTAACGATTGTTACATCAACATAAAAGTAATCACCATTCTTTTTATTATTTTTTATAGTGCCTCTAAAAATACCCATATTTTCAAGCTGAAACCATAAATCTTTAAAATAATCCTCAGGCATATCTTGATGTTTTACAATACTATGATAACTTCCAATTAGTTCATCTGCGTCATATCCGCTTATTCTTATATATTTATCATTAACGTAAGTAATCTTTCCATCTTTATCCGTTTTAGAGATAATAGCACTCTCATCAAGCGCATTTTGATACTCACTAAGAAGCTTTACGTGTCTATCTATCTCTTTTTCTTTTTGATAAATTGTATCTGTGTAGTATCCCAAAAGCCCTTGAAAGTTTTGGTCAAACATATAAGATATCTCTTCAAAAATGTTTTTAGAGTTAATATTGGCATCATATGTAAAGTCAACTATAGAGCGGCGAAAATGGCTACAAATATCAAAAAGCTCTTCTGTTTTTATCTCTTTGCCTTTTAAAAAAGCAAGAAACTTCCGCATAACAGGGCAATCTCCTATATTTACTACACCAGCAATTACGCCCATAAAGTAGTCAAAAACGCCGTTTGCATAATCACTTAGAAATTGATTCTTATCTATATCATGAAGCTTAAGGATTTTTTGTGGAGAGTCATAAGACAACCACTGCTTTAAAATAAGCTCTTTTGAACCTTTTAAAGTGTCTAAATTTTTTACTAGATTTGGTATCTTTTTTTTCATAGATTCTAAAATTTTCCTACATTATAAGATATGAAAATATCATAATTACTGATAACTTTATCAAAGATATAGTTGCAGTACCTATAATATTTCCTATTTGGCAACTCGTACATGAAGTGAAACGTTTCCCTTCATACTGCGCATAAAAAAAGTAGATTATATTTAAGCTAAATGCACTAAGCGCAAGATAACTTTGATAATGCCAAAACTCTTTAGATAACGCCTCATCTACAAACAAAGATGCCAAGAGAAGTATAGCCATTATAATCATAATTACATTGATAAGTTTAATAATATAGTCTCTTTTAAATGTCGTAGGACAAAGCTCTGAGATTGCAAGATCACTTCCAAACTCTAGTTTTTTTTGAAACTGTTTTCTTTCTTCTTTGTTTAGCTTGTTTAAAAAGGTTGAACCAAAAGTATAATCAACCTTTCTTTGCAACAGTATACTAAAAGCTCCATCAGCTTTTAGTGAGCACTGTTTTAAATCTCTATCTTGATAGACTAAAGAGATAGTTTCATACCTAGTTACGTTCGCACTTAAATTTGGAAAATAAGCGGTTTTCTCTACAG
>JAQUVE010000065.1 GCA_028693565.1 Sulfurospirillaceae bacterium
AAGTTGGTGTCAGGAAAAGCACCTTGTGTAAGCATTTCAAATTTTTCAACACGTAAAATAGCTTTGCCATTACCTTTACTCATAACACTGACTTGCGCAATAATACTGGATGTTTTTTCATCAAATTTATGCGACACAATACCACTAGCACCTACAACAAAATCAGATGAATCGGCAATGATAACGTCTTGGTTGTTGGTTTCTAATATTTTTGTTTTGTACTCTTCGAAAAGAGGTTTTGCTTCTAAAAAAGAACTTACTAAAAAAATACAAACGATGATGGCAAGTTTGTTCAACGGAAACTCCTTGGTATTTGATAAGGGGATTATACTATAAGTGGTTTAAAAAAAGTTTGTAAAGCAGCTCTTTTGATGGGAGTTCTTTAGGCGTTTTGTAAGATTTATCCCGCTAGAATAAATTTATAATTTAAGAGGGCTTGTGGAATGATAAAATTTTTATGGATGTTTATAGGATGTTTATCACTGTCATTTGGAGCTTATCTTGAAGAACCAAAATGGCCTAAAGGTGAGACATTTCTATCATTTTTGGATAAAAATGGCATTCCTTCATCGCTTTATTACTCCCTTGATAGAGAAGAACAAGAACTAGCGGCTGAGATAGTTGCAGGGATTAGATACCAAATACTGCGCAATGATGATAACCAACTAGAACAAGTCCTTATTCCCATAGGTGACGAGTTGCAAATGCATATTATAAAAAACAATGACCAATATACGATGGAAATCATCCCTGTTGTCTATAAAGAAGAAGACCTTTCTTTAACTATTAGTATTGAGAATTCTCCCTATCTTGATATCGTAAAAGCTACAAACAATTATATTCTTGCCAACGAATTTGTACAGTCTTTCCGTGGCGGCGTCAATTTTAGAGGTTTACAAAAAGGCGATAAACTGGTTTTGTTTTACAAAGGTAAACGAAGGCTTGGTAGGCAATACGGCGGTATTAAGATAAATGTTTCTATGTTGGAGACGGGAAATAAAAAAAATTATATGTTTTATTATAAAGAAAATTACTATGATCAAAGCGGTAAAGAGTTAGAACGTTTTTTATTGACAACACCAGTCAATTATAGACGAATTTCTTCAGAATTTACCACCAAAAGATGGCACCCGATATTGCATAAGTACAGAGCCCATCTAGGTGTTGATTATGCTGCCAATATTGGTACGCCCGTCAAAGCTGCAGGAGCTGGAAAAATCATCTATGCGGGCGTTAAAGGCGGGTATGGCAATACGGTGATGGTCGATCACTCAGGACCGTATAAAACACTCTATGGTCATCTTAACAATTTTGCGCGCGGGCTTAAAAGAGGAAAATCGGTTAGACAAGGCGAAGTGATAGGCTATGTTGGCAATACAGGAATGAGCAGTGGTCCACATTTGCATTTTGGTTTATATCGAAATGAAGCAGCTATCAATCCAAATAGCGTCATCAAAGTTGAAAAAAATGCTTTGAGTGGCAAAGAGATGAAAAATTTTCAAGCGTATGTTGCATTGATGAAAAAAGATGTTGAAAAAGCTTTAATTAATCCGATGGAACCTAGACTCGATGATGATTTTATCTATTCTGAACCTTTGATAAAAGCAAAGCCATAGTTTACATGTCAGCCATAAAATAGATACCGTTTTGTGATACAATAACCAAAAAAAAGAGTGTTGCATGATAAAGTGTTTTTTTAAAAATAGTAATAAATTAGAAGTGATTACCGCTTTAGATGCGTTTGATGATAATGATGATAAAAAAAGCAAAGTCGTTTGGCTTGATATGCTACATCCCACTCATGAAGAGATTGTTTTTGTTGAAAAAACGTTTGGCATAGACTTTCCAACGAAACAAGAGAGTGAAGAGATTGAGATATCTTCTCGTTACTGGGAAGAAGACAAAAAAATTGAAATCAACAGTTACTTTTTGATAAGCAATGAAGAGGGTGCGCATAACGAAACCGTTTCGTTTATCTTGCAAGGTAATCTACTGATTTCTATCCGTTATAAAGAATTACGGGCATTTGAAGAGTTTAGCAAACGTTTCTTTTACGCGCCTCGAGAGTTTAAAGATGGCTATTACATCTTCTCACAATTATTAGATATCAGAATTGACGCAGATGCGGACATCATCGAAAAGCTTTCTAAAGATATTACTAAACTTCGCAAACACGTTTTTACAGACTACACCAATGATGATGAAGAGATGTTGGAAAAAATCTCCTCTTTTGAAGATTTAAATATGAGTATTCGTGAAAACTTGATGGATAAGCAACGTATTTTGACCTCGTTTTTAAAATCTAACAAATATGACCCAAGCTTACGCAGTGATATTGTTATCATGCTTAAAGATATTAAATCATTGATTGATTATACAGAGTTTAATTTTGAGCGACTTGATTACCTTCAAAATATCTTCGTGGGTGTTTTGAACATTGAACAAAATAAAGTCATTAAAATCTTTACGATTGTTAATGTTGTGTTTCTCCCACCCACACTCATCGCAAGCATCTATGGTATGAACTTTGATTTGATGCCTGAATTGCATTGGGAATACGGTTATCTCGTTTCTATTGGCTTGATGATTCTCTCAGCTGTTACGCCCATTGCTATCTTTAAAAAGAAGGGCTGGATTTAGCGTTGGACGACATTCACAAAATAGAAATTTTAAAAATTGAAGAGTGTGTTTTTTCAGAGTACATTAAACCTAAAAGTATGTTCTATCTTCAAAATTCTATTGAAAAACGTTGGGATATCGTAGATACACACGATAGTGTCGCGATTTTACTTTACCATAAACCGCTTGATTCGTTCGTGTTTGTCAAACAGTTTCGACCTTCCATCTACTTAAAAAATAACGATGGTTTTACGTATGAGCTGTGTGCGGGCATCGTGGATAAAGACAAAAGCCTCATTGAAATCGCCAAAGAAGAGGTGCTTGAGGAGACAGGCTATGATGTACCCTTAGAAAAATTGCAAAAAGTCTCTTCGTTTTATACCGCTGTTGGCTTTGCCGGTGGTCTTCAAACGCTCTATTATGCTGTACTAGATGATAGCATGAAAGTCGACGAGGGTGGCGGCGTCGAAACCGAAGCGATAGAAGTCATCTACTTAGAACGTGAAAAAGCACTCTCCTTTATGTTCAACGAAGATAATGCCACTACCTCAGGGCTGATGTTCGCTCTTATGTGGTTTTTTAGGAATGCTGAAGCTAAATAATCTCTAGTTGCTCCAAGATGTCTTTGGTGAGTTTGGAAAGCGGACGCTTGCTCAAATCTTCATCGGCGATGTACCCGCCAAAAATGAGGCGCAGTAAATCTTCTTCATTTTTAAAGAGCGTTCCCTCGTAGTTTTGCATCAGCTCATCGATGTAGCTTTCGTTGTACATCACGGACTTTTGGATGAGTTCTAAAACAATGTCTTTGTGGTTTTTATAAATATCTTCTAGCGCAAAATCTTTGATGTTTTTTTTGGCTTTGGCATCGTTTGAACTAAGCTCTAAATCAAACCCTTTTTCATCGTAATAAAACGAACTATCCTTTACATGTAAAGCAAAATGTGCCTTGTTATCGAATCCCTCGACGTAAGGATGCACGTGTGTCGTAAGTGAAAATGGCTTGCGTCCTTTTATACTTGAATTACATGTAGGGCAACTGGGGATGAGATTGTAAAACGACATTGCCAAGATCGGATACGTCGCTTTGTCGTAAAAATGGTCAAATTGCGGACGTGTTGAGCCGTTTTTGGAGCGAACCGTAAACGTGTAATTTCGGTTGCAATACGGGCAAACATTTACATGTAAAGATTCGGCAAGGTCGTAGGCATCGTATGTATTTTCAGCCTTAACAGTAAAATTTTTGTACACTTTTATCATCACATCAAATTTATGATTGCCTTTATAGTGCATCGCAATTTCATGCAACTTTTCAGGTTTTGCGGTAATGACTTCTTCAAGAGCATATTTACATGTAGGAAATTTTAGTTTTGATTTCAGTGCTTCATAATGCTTGTGAGCCAGCTCTTCTAAATGTGGCGTAGCAATTTTTATCATGATTTGTTTTCCAAATTTTCTAAGCGACTTTGGAGGCTTTTTATTTGGTTTTTAAGCGCATCGATCTCTTTCATTTTGTCTAGTTTTTTGCTATCCAACATACGCTGTAATTGCCTTTTGACGATGGGTTCGCCGATAATGCGAATATACCTTTGCGCTTCGTCATCGTCTGCAATGTGAGAATCTTTACCGTTTAAATAGTCAATCACTTCATTGATTTTACTTTTTGCAAATTCGCCCATAAGCCCATTTTTCATGAAAAAACTATGAGAGAGTAGGGTATGGATATTAGCTCCAAAAGTTTCAATATTCGGATAAACTTGTTTACCTTTTTCTAAAAAAATAACATTTTCTTTTGGAACATCTGAGAGAATAAAAGGCGAATGGGAAGATATAATAAAATGAAATTTTTTTGATTTGAACGTTTCAGTTAGTGCCAACAAATTAAAAAAATATTGCCTTTGCCATTCAGGATGTAATGATAAATCAGGCTCATCAACTAAAATAAGCATATCATTATTTTTACTCTCCGAAATTTCATTATAAAGTATGAGGCTATCTATGAAAGTTTTTCTTTCTCCTTGGCTAAGTTGAAAAAAGTTTCTTTCTTTATCATCAAAAAAATTAATTTCTAAAATTTCAATTTTTATCAAATTGAAAAAAATCTCGCGTTGGTTCAATATTGCATCATATAGTTTAGTAATATCATAGTGCTCTCCTAAAAGAGGTGCTATATCTTTGAGAAAATCAATGTACTTATCTATATCAAAATTTTTAAGATTTTTCTCTTGTGCCAATGCTATTAAATCATTCTTGATATTAAGAATATTCTCTTCTGAAATAAATAGATACCCTGAAAATAAAACAACTTTTTTTGGTTGAAATATAAAAGGAACTTGTTTAAATTTATTAAAATATTGAAATATTAATAAATAGAATTCTTTACGAAACTTATCTAAATGGAGTAAAGATTGTGAATCATCATCTTTTAGCATATTGTAAAAAGGATTTGAAAATTTAGTACTTTGAAAGAAGTAGGCAAGCCAATTCTTAGTAAATTCATACCTTATAATATCAGTGTGTAAATATATACTATTAAAAAATAGCAAATTCATTTTTTCATAATCAATGTTTATTGTGATGTCGCTTTTTTTCTGAATATAGAAAGTATTATTGAGTCTAATAACTAAAATTTTTGAGGATATAATATTGAGGATTTCTTCGAAGAGGCTACTTTTTCCAGCTCCATTTTCCCCAACAATCGCAGTGACATTGATATTGTCAGGAAAGATTGAAACATAGTCTTTGTTCTCTTCAATCGTAAGTTCACCATTTTCATAGTTACATGTAAACCGAGGCGAAAAATTAAACCCTTGATTTTTGATATTTTTATACTCTTCAACCCACAAATAAACCAGTTCCATGCGCACTCCAAAAGGTTTACATGTAAAGCTTCAAATCTTTACATGTAAAAAGGTTTCAATCACAAAAGCGTTTCGTCAAATCCCCATAAGTCTCGATGCGTCTATCTCTCAAAAATGGCCAAATACGTCTGACGTGTTCGCCTCTTTGTAGGTCGACTTCGACGATGAGCACTTCTTCTTGGTCGTGGCTGGCGCGTGCGATGATCTCGCCTTGAGGGCCTGCAACGAAGGAGTTGCCCCAAAAGCGGATGCCTTCAAGTACGCCATGATTGTCTGCTTCTTTGCCGATGCGATTGACGCTGATGACGGGCAGTCCGTTTGCAATGGCGTGACCTCTCTGGATGGTCTCCCATGCGTCGCATTGTCTTCGTTTTTCATCTTCAGAGTCTGCATCAAACCAACCAATCGCAGTTGGGTAGATGAGCATATCAGCCCCTTTTAGCGCCATCAAACGGGCGGCTTCGGGGTACCATTGATCCCAACAGACTAAAAGTCCTAGTTTGCCGACACTGGTTTGGATTGGGTTGTAGCCCATGTCGCCTGGGGTGAAGTAGAATTTCTCGTAAAATCCGGGGTCATCGGGGATGTGCATTTTGCGGTATTTGCCTGCGACAGAGCCATTTTTTTCAAAGACCACGGCGGTGTTGTGATAAAGTCCAGCGGAGCGTTTTTCAAAGAGTGAGGTGACTAAAACAATATTGTTGTCTTTGGCGATGCCCGACCAAAAAGCGATGTCCGCTTCCCAATTGTTTGCCAAATCAAAACATGCCACATCTTCGTTGATGCAAAAGTAGCGGTCTTGGTGAAGCTCTTGTAAAACAACAAGTTCTGCACCTTGCTTGGCTGCTTTTTGGATAAGTGAAACGGTTTTGGCTATAGTTTTTTCTTGGGTTGTTTCAATGGCGTGCTGAATAAGACCGACTTTCATAAATTTCACCTCTATAATGACTTAAATTTGATGATTTTATTATACATTAAACAGCTTTTAATCCGTTTTAACTTACAATCTTGATGAGCATTATCAATTAAGGATATTTATGAGAACACTCTCGGAAATGAATGCTGGGGAGCTTTGTGTTGTAAAAAGCATCAATGCAGATGGAGAGTTAAAACAGAGACTTTTTTCATTTGGACTTCGCAGAGGAAGTCATCTTCAGGTAAAAGCGACTAGTATAGCTAAAAGTACTATTGAAATAGAGATTGGAACAACGCTTTTGGCACTTCGCTATGAAGAAGCCCAGCGCATTGGGGTTGAAAACGTATGAAAGAGTTGGTGATCGCCCTTGTAGGGCAACCTAATGTTGGCAAGAGTATGCTTATCAACTCCATTGCCAATGCTCGTTTACATGTTGGTAATTTTTCGGGTGTCACTGTTGAAAAAGCGGAAGTCAGTTTTGTGTTCCATGAACATGCGATTAAAATCATCGATTTACCAGGGACTTATTCGCTTAATGATTATACCCAAGATGAAAAAGTAACGAAAGATTTTTTGGAAAACGAGCATTATGATTTGATCATGAATGTGGTGGATGCTACCAATTTGGAGCGCAATCTTTTTCTCACCAATCAGCTTTTAGAGTTAGATAAAAAGATGATTGTGGCGCTCAATATGATGGATGAAGCGCATAAAGAAGGTATTTGTATCGACCATGAACAGCTTAGTTCTATTTTAGGTGTTCCATGCATCAAAGTTTCAGCGGCCACTAAAAGAGGCATCGGTAAACTGATCAATCGCACCATCGATATTTCACATTTTCCCCATGAAAAAGCTAAACTGATTTACAGTGATGTGGTGGAAGAAGAGATTGAAAATCTTTCTTCTTTTTTGCAAGAAAAAAACTATAAAAGTGATTTTTCGTATCGTGAAATTAGTGTTAGGTTGTTAAAAGAAGAGCCCAAAATGTACCAAAAAATGCATGATGAGCCTATTTGGATTGTGATGTTACCTCGTATTAGAGATGCTTTAAATCATCTTTATCTACACTATGACACTAAAGACAGTGCAGAAATTTTTGCTGAGGAGAATGCAGCTTTTGCGAAAGGTGCTGTCATCGAAACGGTGAGCCATAAAAAAAGTATTTCACGCTCTGTGACTGAAAAAATTGACGCATTGTTGATTCATAAATTTTTTGGTATCCCTATTTTTATCATTTTGATGTGGGCACTGTTTCAACTGACGTTTACACTAGGTTCCATTCCTATGGATTGGATAGATGCTTTTTTTGTCTCCCTTGGAAACTATGCTAAAACGATTTTTGGCAACGGTGAACTGGGCTCCATGATCGCTGATGGTGCTATTTCGGGTGTGGGTGCGGTTATCATGTTTTTACCTAACATCGTCATCTTGTTTTTAGGTATTGCCCTGCTTGAGACGACAGGTTACATGGCGAGGGTTGCCTTTTTGTTGGATGGGTTTTTTCATCGCTTTGGCTTGCATGGAAAAAGTTTTATTCCACTGGTTACGGGTTTTGGTTGTTCTGTGCCCGCTTACATGAGTGCTAGAACACTTAAAAACAATAAAGACAGACTCATCACTCTTTTTATCATAGGCTTTATGAGTTGTGGCGCAAAGCTTCCTGTTTATGTTCTGTTTGCGGGTGCTTTTTTTGGTAAAGAGAGTGCGGGAAATGTTCTTTTTTTAATTTATATTTCGGGTGCTTTTATCGGTCTTTTTGCCGCAAAATTTTTGAAACTCTTTGTCTTTAAAGGTGCAGATGAGCCTTTTGTCATGGAGATGCCAAAGTACAGACTTCCATCGTTGAAACTTATATGGCATACGGTAGTGACAAAGGCGATTATGTATCTTAGGAAAGCGGGGACGTTTATTCTAGGGGCATCTTTGTTAGTATGGTTCGCAAGTAATTATCCTAAATATCCTTCCATAGAAGCTGAGTATGCACAAAAAATAGCGATGGCTCAAACCAATGCTGAAAAAGTTCACCTTCAAAATGAGCAAGCAAAAATTCTTTTAGAAAAGAGTTACCTTGGTGTCGTAGGTAAATCAACTGATGTACTTTTTGAGCCTATTGGTTTTGATTGGAAGATGACAATAGCGATCGAATCGGGTCTTGCTGCTAAAGAGGTTGTGGTCTCAACATTGGGCGTTTTATACGCTTTAGGCTCTAATGTAGATGAGCAAAATGAAAGTCTTTTGAGTGAAATTTCCAAGCAAATTCCTTTGGCATCAGCCGTTTCGTTTATCATCTTTGTGATGTTTTATCTACCGTGCATGGCAGCATCCATTGTTTTTGCTAAAGAGACGGGGAGTTATAAGTATCTTGGTTATTTGGTTATCTTTACGACGGCTATTTCATGGGGACTAGCGTTTATCGGTTATCGTATTACGCTACTACTGTAAAGAGGCAAGTGCCTCTTTACAATTTACTATCATTGATAATTGAATCATCATAAGGGTCAAGGTGAGCGGTGATCACCCATTCATCATTAGGCGATAAATCTTTAATCTTATCTTCGATACGGTCTCCCGCATGGTGTGCTCGAAGCAATGAAATACCGGGGCTAAAGACCAGATGAACATCCACAAAGTTCGTATTACCCGATCGACGTGTTTTGAGGTAATGAAAATCACTGATCTCTTTTTCTTCGATGATAATGTGTTTGATACTTGTTACAACTTCTTCATCTAAGGCAGCATCAAGTAAAATATAGACACCATCTTTAATAATCTCGTATGCAGAATGGATAATATAAAGTGAGATAATGATACCCATGATAGAGTCAATAAGCCCAAAATTTGTCACTTGTATCAATACTAAAGAGAGTAAAATAGCTCCATTGCTTAAAACGTCCGTTTTGTAATGTAAGGCATCAGACTTAACCACCATACTATCGGTTTTTTTAGCAACATAATTAAGGAATGTTACTAAAGCAATGGTTAAAACCAAAGAGATAACCATGACAATAATGGATGAGCCAAGATAGGTTATCTCATTATTATGTAGTGCTTTTCGAATCGCTTCGTAAAAAATATAAAGACCCGAAACAGTGATAACTGTTCCTTCGATAACGCCTGCAAGCGCTTCAATTTTCCCTTTCCCGTAATTAAATTTCTGGTTTGCGGGTTGTTCAGATTTTGTAATTGCAAAATAATTAAACGCTGAAACGATAAGATCAAGCACGGAATCGATAGCAGAGGCTAGGACTGCCACGGAACCACTGAGGATTCCAATCGTCAGTTTGATGAAGATAAGCAGTGTTGCTGTGGCGCTAGAGATAATAGTTGCTTTTTTTTGGAGGGTCATTTAGTCTTTCCTAGTTTTTTATAAATATTCATTGAAGCACAATGTAAGCTTCCATGCTCTCTAATAAAAACAGAAGCTTCGATACCTACAATTTCACGATCAGGGAATAATTTTTCAAAAGTTTGAAGCACTTGCTCGTCGCATGGGTCACTGTAAGTTGGAACTAAAACGGCATTGTTAATTAAAACAAAATTGATATAGGTTGCTGGAATGCGATGGTCGTTAAAATAGTGTGCACTTGGAAGTGGTAATGGAATCAGATGGAATTCTGTTTTTTTCAACTCTTTTTCCATCTTCTTAAGCTCTTTGTAGTGCTCATCTTTTTTATCATAGCATTTAACATAAACAATGGTATCTTTCGAGACAAAGCGTGCTAGAGTATCGATATGCGAATCCGTATCATCGCCCATAAGAGCGCCGTGTTTTAAGATAATGAGTTTTTTAAGACCAAAGAGTTCCATGAGTATTTTTTGAATCTTCTTTTTTGAAAGATGCGCATTTCGGTTTTGTTCATATAGACAGTATGCTGTACTGAGCATCACGCCATGACCGTTAGAATCAATGCTTCCACCCTCTAAGACAAAGTCAAAGCTTGAGAGTTTGCCACCAAGATACCCCTCATCAAAGAGTCTTCTTGTTATTGAATTGTCCATTGAAGCTTCAAATTTATTACCCCAAGCATTAAAAACAAAATCATACGTATGGCGTTTATTGTTTTTGTATACATTGATACCACCAAAGTCACGTATCCATGTATCGTTGGTTTGCATCTCGATAAGTTGGATATTTTGAAGCGTTGGCAAAAGATTTGACAGGGTTTGTTTGTTTTCACAGATCACCATACACGGTTGAAAACGTGCAATTGTAGTAATAAACTCTAAATAGCTCGTACGAATTTCTTCTAAAGAGTGAGCCCAATCGCTGTGTTCGGGAGGAAAGACAACGATGAGAGCTTCTTGATCTTCCCACTCAGCAGGTATGCGTAGTTTCATCTTTTCTCCTTTTAGAAAGTTTGGAGTCAAATTATAGCAAAATAGATTTTGTATCGCCTCTTTTTAGCGAAAAAAGGTAAAATAAGCTTTCAAAGTATCTACTATGTAAGGAAGTATTCTTGCTCTTAAAAGAGAAAAAGCACAAAAGTATCAATCAAATCAATTTTATGGCCATTCTTTTTGCAGGCTTATTTGCCTTTATTTCAGCGTGTATTATTATTGTAAATGAGTATTTAGATTTTGAAAAAGAGATGGCTGTTTTAGAAAAAAGTTATATTCAAAGTCAAAAAAAGAGTGCAGAACTTCAAATTAACCATCTTGAAAAAATCGTGAGTTACCGCTACGAGAAAAGTTCATCATTGCCACAAGGTGAAATATACCAAAAACTCATCGAAGATATCCGCTATTTAACATCAGACATTGATGAAAATAACTACATTTTTGTAACCACTAAAGGGGGAAAAAAGCTTTTTGTCTCAAGTGAAGTGGATGAAAATCAAAGCGTTAAAGACATTGTTGTCACCAAGGAATATATACCATTAGGGTTGATTTTAGGCAGTGGGGTTAGAACACGTGGCATTGAAGATGTCATGGCGCAAAAAAAAGAGGATTATCAGTCTAAAATCATCAATTTTGTCTTAAAAATTTATATGTTAACACTCTTTTTATACATCATTAGCACCGTAGAATATCGCTATGTGAGTGACATCATGGGGCGAGAAATTCGGTTTATCGCCGAATCATTTAAAGATGTTTCTCGTAGTTATCGTACTATTGATATGGAAAAAATTAAGTTTAAAGAATTTCGTGAAATTGCTACGCAAGCAAACTTTATGATTGATAAAATTAAAGAAAAAAATAGCGCTTTGTTGGAATTGAACACCAAACTTGAAACCTTGGTTGAGCAGAAAACACAGGAGCTTAAAACGTCTGTGGATTTTACGCAAGAGCTTTTAGAACGCCAAGACCGTTTTGTTAAAAATGCCATCCATGAGATCAATACGCCTTTGTCGATTATTTTGATGAATATTGATTTGTATAATTTAAAATATGAAAAAAATAAATACTTAATCAAGATCGAAGCAGCTGTTAAAGTTTTGGATAATATCTACGAAGATTTGGCTTTTGTGGTTAAAAAAAACAGGGTTGTCTATGTGCCTGAGATGATTAATTTTTCCAACTTTTTAGCCGAGAGGGTTGAGTATTTTCAAGATGTGGCTGAGGGCAATAAATTGGTGATTGAGACAGAGATAGAGTCTGATATTTTTATCTTTTTTAATGAAACAGAACTCCAACGCATCTGTGATAATAATCTTTCCAATGCGATTAAATACAGTTATGAACAAAAACCTCTACATGTTAGGCTAAAAATGGATATGACCAACATCATTTTTGAGGTTGAAAATTGTGGTGAGCCTATCAATTTTCCTGATAAACTATTTGATCGGTATTACCGTGAAGATGAAGCGCGTGGTGGCTTTGGTTTGGGACTTAATATCGTTAAAGAGATTTGTGATGAGAAAAAGGTCAAAATAATGATAGAATCAGGAGAAGAGCGCACGCTATTTAGGTATGTTTTTGAGACCAAAGGATGGATGAACGATGAAAATTTTATTGCTTGAAGATGAGTTGATGCTTCGCAGTTCCATCGAAGAGTATTTAGATGCACTGGGGCATAAAATCGTCGCTTTTAGCAATGGCGAAGAGGCGTATGATGCGATCAAAAAAGATGTTTTTGATCTGTTAATTTTGGATATTAATGTGCCTCGTATGAATGGTTTTGCTTTATTGCAAGCGCTACAAAAGATAGAACACGTCTTTCCAACGATTTTTATCAGTGCCAATGTTGATATTGATGATATTGCGCAGGCTTTTGATTTGGGGGCATCGGATTATCTTAAAAAACCTTTTCATCTCAAAGAGTTAGGGCTTAGAATTGATAAAATTAAAAAAGAGGTGGCGGCTAAAAATTTTCAACATATTATTTTAAGTCCCAAATACGTTTTTTCTAAACATGAACAGATGCTTTTTTATAACAATAATGTCATTGTTTTAACCAAAAAACAATTACAAATTGTAACACTATTGTGTGAAAACATTGGTATCGTTGTGGATTTTGAAAAGTTCAGAAGTTACGTTTGGAATGATGAACCTGTTGATAATGCGACTATAAGAGCTGAAATAAGCCGTTTTCGCAAACTTTTAAAAGAAGATTTCATCGTAAATCTTAAAGGAGTAGGATACAAAATAGAGCGCTTTTACCCCGAAAAAAAAATATAATTGTTACATAATTACTCATAAAAAGCTTAAAACTTTCCAAATAATACACACTCAGCTCGAATGCTACGCTAATGCTATGGTGCTAGTTTACAATGATGCCATTATATCAAAGGAGCATTTATGAGCCAAAATATCTACGACAGAGTACGGGCAAATCCCAAATTTACTGAATTGGTCGAAAAGCGAAGTCGCTTTGCATGGAAACTGGCGATTATCATGCTGGTTGTCTACTATGCCTTTATACTCGTCATAGCCTTCTCTCCTGCAACCTTTGGTCATACAATTGGAAGCGGTGTTACAACGATTGGAATGCCAATAGGTTTAGCCATCATCTTAATAGCTTTTGTGCTAACGGGTATTTATACGCAAAGAGCCAATGGCGAATTTGATGATTTAACCAATCAAATCAAAGAAGACGTAAGGAGTGCAGAATGAAGTGGGGCTTAATTCTTTTAACACTGAGCAATATTCTTTTAGCATCTGGCGGTGATGCAGGTGTTTCGGGCAAGAGAGACCTCAATCTTTCCGCCATTATCATGTTTTTACTCTTTGTTTTAGCAACACTTGGTATTACCTATTGGGCGGCTAAACGTACTAAAACTGCCAAAGATTTTTACACTGCGGGTGGAGGTATTACGGGTTTTCAAAATGGTTTAGCCATTGCGGGTGATTATATGTCAGCGGCATCATTTCTAGGAATTTCGGGACTTGTTTACATGAAAGGATTTGATGGACTGATTTATTCAATCGGCTTTTTAGTAGGGTGGCCAATCATCCTTTTTCTCATTTCTGAACAACTGCGAAATCTTGGAAAATATACGTTTGCAGATGTTGCTTCGTATCGCTTGCAACAAACACCGATTCTTACGCTTGT
>JAQUVE010000208.1 GCA_028693565.1 Sulfurospirillaceae bacterium
ACCACTGCCCTGTCCACGTCCAACACGCTTAATTTTATGTGTAGAGTTTTCTGCTGGTGTAAGATTATCTAATGCCATAATCTATCCTTCCTTAGCTTTTAATCATGCTAAGAGCTTTAATCGTTGCTCTTACCACATTTGAAGCATTATTTGAACCTAATGACTTTGTCAAAATATCTTTAATGCCTGCAAGTTCAACGACTGGGCGCGTTGCACCACCAGCAATTACACCTGTACCATCACTGGCTGGTTTCAAGATAATGCGACTTGCATTAAACTTTACTTCAACATCATGCGCAATTGTTGAACCTTTGATATTTACCTTAACAATGTTTTTAAATGCATCATCAACAGCTTTTCGAATTGCATCAGGAACCTCTTTTGCTTTACCAAAACCATAACCTACTAAGCCTTGCTTATTGCCGACAACAACAAGCGCTGTAAATCTAAAACGTCTACCGCCTTTAACAACTTTTGTTACGCGGCCGATGTTAACTATGGCTTCTTCAAACTCTTCTCTGTTATATTTTTCCATTGAATCGTTTTCCTCTTATTTTCGTTACAGCACTATGCCATTTGCTCTAAGGCCATCTGCAAAAGCAGCAACAACACCATGATACAAATAACCATTTCTATCATAGACAACTGTAGTCAAGTTTTTAGCTTTTAACGTCTCAGCAAAAACTTTAGCAATTTCAGTTGCACTTGCTTTGCTAGAATTAAATCCTAATTTCTTTCCATCAACACTCGCTAAAGTAACACCATTTACATCATCAATGGCTTGCGCATAGATAAATCGGTTTGATTTAAAGAAAGAAACTCTAGGTCTTTGCTCAGTACCAGATATATCTGCTCTTACTCTTTTTTTACGTTTAACTCTTAGTGCTAGTTTACGTTTTAAAATATTTGCTTTCATGTCCTACCCCTACTTCTTGGAAGTTTTTCCGGCTTTACGGATAATGGTTTCATTACTATACTTAACACCTTTGCCTTTATACGGTTCAGGCGCTCTAAAACTTCTAATTTCGGCTGCAATCTGACCAACAACTTGCTTGTCATTACCTTGGATAGAAACCACGTTTTTCTCCACTACAATTTGAATATCTTTTGGAAATTCATAATTAATAGGATGTGAAAAACCTAGTTGAAGCTCAAGAATATTTCCATTAACAGCAGCTCTGTAACCAACACCATTGATTTCAAGTTGCTTTTTAAAGCCTTCTGTCAAACCAGTGATGATGTTTTGAGCAAGAGCACGATAAGTACCCCAAAACGCACTGCTTTGTCTATCAGCACCTTTTGGTGAAAAAACGATCTCTGAATCTTGAACTTTAACGTCAACATTTCCCTTAGTGTCCAATACTTTTTGAACACTCCCTTTTTTAATTTCTACTACGTCACCATTAACTGATACTTCAATACCAGCAGGAATAGCAATAGGCTTTTTACCAATACGAGACATACTTTTTCCTTTTACTTGTCTACGATAAGCTTACAATCTTAGAATGGATATCGAATACCATAAAAGAACTGTTTATTACCAAATACTACAGATAACTTCGCCACCAACACCAGCTTTGTGCGCGTCATCATTACTGAGAACACCTTTTGACGTGCTCACAACAATCGTACCATAACCATTTTTAAAGCGTTTAATCTCATCAGCGCCTTTATATACTCTACGGCCTGGCTTAGAGATTTTCTTAACTTCATTGATAACTTGGTTACCCTTAGCATCATACTTCAAAACAACGTTGATAAATTTTTTAGGACCCTCTTCAATAACGTTAAAACTTTCGATATAACCTTTATTTTGGAAAACAACTAAAAGTGCTTCAACCAGTTTAGAATGCATTAATTTTGTGACATCAAGTTTGCGCATTGATGCATTTCTGATTCTTGTTAAAGAATCTGCGACTAGATCATTAATCATAGTTTATTTCCTTACCAGCTTGCTTTTTTGAGGCCGGGGATTAGACCTTCATTTGCCATTTTACGAAGACAAATTCTGCAGATTCCAAAATCTTTATAAACAGAATGTGGACGTCCACAAATTTGACATCTTGTGTATGCTCTTACTTGAAACTTAGGCTTTCTAGCAGCCTTTGCAATCATCGATTTTTTAGCCATATTATTTACCTTTTGCGAACGGCAAACCAACAAGTTCAAGAAGTCTAAAGGCCTCTTTATCGTTGCTCGCAGTTGTTACGATTGTAATATTCATTCCATGTGTTTTCATGATGTTATCATATTCAACTTCAGGGAACATCAATTGCTCATTTAGTCCAAAGTTATAGTTAGCACGGCCATCAAATCCTGTTCTTGGAAGACCTCTAAAGTCTTTCACTCTTGGAAGTGCTACAGAAATAAGCTTGTCTAAAAATGCATACATTTGCTCATTTCTAAGCGTAACTTTAACACCTACAGGATATCCCGCACGTACTTTAAAACCAGCAACTGATTTTTTCGCTAATGTGACAACCGCTTTTTGACCTGCAATCAATGAAATTGTATCAGCAATATTTTGCAATACTTTTGTATCTTTACCTTCTTCACCTGCACCAACACTAATAACGATTTTTTCAAGTTTAGGCGTAAGCATAGAGTTCGTAATATTGAACTCTTTAACCACTGCTGGCTGTACTTCAGCAGTAAATTTTTCTTGCAATCTGTTCATTATTTACCCTCTACTTTAGCCACATTAGAGACATGAATTGGCTTTTCAACGTTTGCAAAACCACCTTTTGGGTTACTTTCGCTTGGTTTAATAGCTTTCTTGACTACTTTGCATCCTTCAACAACAACACTTGAAGCTTTAGGGAGTACTTGAAGTACTTTTGCTTCTTTGCCTTTGTCATCCCCTGCGATTACTTTAACGGTATCGCCTTTTTTAATTTTCATCTTAGTTGCCATTAGAGTACCTCCGGTGCCAAAGATACAATTTTCATAAAGTTAGCATAACGAACTTCTCTTCCGACTGGTCCGAAAATCCTTGTACCGATTGG
>JAQUVE010000066.1 GCA_028693565.1 Sulfurospirillaceae bacterium
TTCCTTGGATTTTGCTCAACTGGAAAATTTTTCCATTGATCCTAGAACACTTGGGTTACCAATGATTAGAGGATATGGATTTGTTATCGATAGTTTTCTTGCCTATCAGCTTAATCAAAATTTAGCACTTTTGGCCCAAAAATATACACATGAGCCCGTGTTAATCGACACTGCTTTTGATGAATTTATCAACGAATGGACAGGTTATAACGCTTATAAAACACAAATAGCAACAAAATACCATTTGCCTGCTGAGATCAATATGGCTGAACTTGATCGTAAAATCTGGATTATGGAAAAATTTGTAGCGGGGAAAGTACTGACGGACAGTATCGAAAATAACTATGAAACATTAGCGCAAACCAAAATAGATGATGAAAATCGTACAACTAACTCCATCAATGGCTTCAATGGAATGGTACTTAATGCGCAGTATGTAGACGAAAAATACGCTCTTATGCAAAAGAGAGCCCAAAGTATTTTCGCACTTCAATCTGTTTTTAGAAAAGTTTTAAAAGGGGTTACCTATAAACTTGATACGGATACAATTAAAGTTAAAGATATATCCATGCTTGAACAAAGCATTATTACCTATTTCAATGATACAACTATCAATCTTGAACACAAAATATTTCTCGCAAAAACGATTAAAATACTGAATGAAACACAAGCACTGGGAGCGAATCTCTCCGCAATATTCAATGCTATAAATGATACAGAAAGTAAAAATCACCTTGAGAGAGTCATGACTCTCTCACCCATTTAGCGATTTGCGCGATGTCTTCAGGAGTTGTTTGGCAACAACCACCGATGATGTTTGCCCCTTTGCGATGCCACATATGTGCCATCTTTCCATAAGAAGATGTTTGCGCCTGTGTACTCCACGTTTTACTCACACCATCGTAACTTGCCCCGCCATTGGGGTAAACGATAATAGGCTTTGTTGAAACAGAACGTATCTCGGCGATAAGCGACTCAATATGTTGTGGTGCGGTGCAATTCACTCCAATAGCCACAATTTGCTCTTTATCATCAAGCCAAGCCGCACACTCAGCAATACGCTCACCACTGTTGATGTGTTTGCCATCTTTGGCGCTAAAACTTATCCATGCACACATAGGTGAAAACTCTTCTAACAGCTTCACATACGCCTTAGCCTCAACAAAACATGGTATCGTCTCTAGCGCCAAAATATCCGGAGCTGCTTCGATGAGTACTTGCATACGTTTACGATGAAAAGTAACCAACTCAGCCTCGCTCAATCCATAGTCACCACGAAACTCTGAGCCATCCGCCAAAAAAGCACCGTAAGGTCCTATGGAAGCCCCAATGATGGGCTTTGGACGATTGAGTCTATTGGCTTCATTGTCCCAAAAAGTATCACGCACTTTAAGAGCAATTTTAACGGCTGATTGGATAAGGGCTTTGGCTTCTTCTTCACACATACCAAGCTTCATGAAGCCCTCAAACGTTGCCTGATAACTTGCCGTCGTGATACAATCCGCTCCTGCTTCAAGATAATCACGATGCACTTCACCAATCGCTTCAGGGTTTTGCATCAGAAATTTGGCCGACCAAAGCGCATCTTTGATATCAAAACCTTTACGCTCCAACTCCGTACCCATCGCACCATCGATGATAAGAACTTTTTGTTTTTGTAGGATTTTTTCTAAAGGATTCATACACTATCCTAAGGTAATATTTTGATAAAATATTATACTATTTTCCCTTTAGCTTCGTCCATGAAAGCCTGATATATAAAGGAAACTTATGACTCAAACAAACCTTCTTACAATCCAACAATACGCTATCAAGCATAAACTCAGCGCTTTTTCCGTTGTTAAACTCATCAACACTAAAAAACTTCAAACCATCAAAAAAATAGTCGATGGTGAAGAAAAAGAGTTTATCATCGATGAAACAGCAAACGCCATCCTTGCCACACCAAAAGAAGAGGGTAAAACCACTGCGGAAACACCCATTAATTACGAAATAGAATTCCACAAACTTTTAGCCAAACATCTTGAATTACAAGATAAATATGATGCTCTATTAGAAAAAAAGGAGCTATTATGAGGCGCAATGAATTTGAAATTACCGATAAAAAGGCAATTGATGAGCTACTCAATACGTGCGAATATGGCGTCCTCTCTCTTTTAGACAACGGTGTACCGTATGGTGTACCCTTAAATTTTGCGTGTATGGAAGAGGGCATTGTGTTTCATGGAGCACATGAAGGTAAAAAGATGGAGATTATCGCTCAAAATGAACTTGCATCCTTTAATGTTGTAAAAAGTTACTCATTTATTCCTTCTTATTTTAGTGGCACAACAGCGGCTTGCCCTGCTACACAGTTTTTTGCCAGCGTAACCCTTAGTGGAAAACTGTCGGTCATCGAAAATATGAAAGAAAAAACAGATGCACTTAACGCTCTGATGGAAAAACTCCAACCAGAAAAACACTATGAAACAATTGACACATCCAATCCAATCTATACAAAGATGGTTGAAAAAACTGCCGTAATACGATTTTCAATAACCCACGCTACTATGAAACTCAAACTAGGACAGCAACTTCCCAAAGAGCGTAGAGACCATCTAATACAACAACTTGAAGAACGTGGTACAACGCTTGATCTTCTCACAGCCAATGCAATGAAAAAATCCTCACTCCATGAATAATATGATAACAGCCAAAATCTCATGTCCATACTGTTGGGAAGACTTTAGCATTCAAGTTGATCCAAGTGTGGAAGCAGGGGAGAGTTATGTGGAAGACTGTTATGTCTGTTGCCGTCCCATCGAAATTTATATTATTAAAATAGAAGAGGATGATGCCTCTTTGCGAGTATTTAAAATTGAAGGAAATGAATCTTAAGGAGTACAACTAGTGTACTCCTTTCACCCTTTATCTGGCGTGTGAACCATCACAATAGGGTAAATTCAAGGATTTTTTACAGGTACAAAGATGATACTCTTTGCTTTCTTCAACTGTAAATTTTGTTGGAGTTTTGCCTGTACCTTTATGAGAACTATTACAAAACACCTGTTCTTTTCCTTTACCACAATTGCAAAAGTAATACTCTTGAGCTTTTTCCAATAAAACAGCTTTTGGTGCAAATCCTGACATACTATATCCTTTAAAAAAGTAAATTTAGACACTTGTGAAAACAACACCATTGTATTACTAATTAGTAATACTGTCAATGCAAAATTATTTTTTTGCGCAAGAATGCAATAAATAACCTATGTAATGCAATAATGATATGTTATAAAAAGGATCAAAAGATTATTTAATTATTGAAAACACAAATTTTCATAGTTAATATTCTTACTGACTTATCATCACACGCAACAGCATTAAACCTTTGATTGCCTTATTAAAAACAAGCTATCAACCAATGAATATTCAAATAAATACTCCTATTTGACCTTCTTTTGTCCATCTTTTTTAATTGCATTTATTTATTGAATATGTATGCAATGTTTACTAAAGTAGCCTGTCCCCTTTTACTCGTTTCTGCTTTATTTACGGTTATAGTGTACATTTTTGCTCCTTTTTATTTTGCTTTGATATAGCCTATGGCTACTTCTACATTGAACTCTGCCAACTCTGGATAATCCTCAACCGTTTCAACCTTAATGTGATATTTACTACCTTCTTGAAGGTTAAACTTATCAATTCCTCTACTTGAGTAACTTCTTCCTAGTGAGCTTGTATAGTAAATTTTATTAGCAACTATACTGGTACCATTTTTTTCATATTTCAGTACTGTAAGCTTGACTAGAAAAATTGGAAATGGTTCATATCTTCCAAAATACTTATCACTAATTTCTCCATATCTATCTCGACTTATCTTTTGTTCTCTATGGTCATAGTACAACTCCACATACACCGAATACTTCTCATCAATCCGAATATCTGTCTCTGCTACATTTCCAGCCTTACTTAAATCGATTGCCATTGTATAACGCGGTGTCGACGTAGAATCAAACAAATCCACCAACCATCCTGCATTTAAAAAACTCAGTAACGCCATGGTTATCACTCCTATTTTTAACATTTTGGTTCCTTTGAGAGGTGTTGTATCTTTACTACTTTTCCTTGTTGAAACTCAACTTGAAAGGTTTGAAGTCCTTCATTGGGGTCTGCATCTTCTTTCCAGTGCTTTGGGTTTGCGATGACTCTAAAAGCATAAGCTCCACCTGCAAGATGTGCTTGGGAAGGATTCATCCCTAGTGTTATCTCACCTTTTGTGATTACTTCTTGTTTTGTTTGGTTCATTCTGCTTTCCTTATTACTTTGTTTTGTTTCTCTAGCTCATGCCACCTTGATTTCTTCACCACCATTTAAGTGTAAATAGGGACATATAGTGTAAATAGGTGTAAATAGGGGCAGGCTACTTTTTATAAAAAATTCTAAAATATTGTGAGGCAAATTACTATAAATAGGGTTCTGGAGCATTTTAATTCCTTACCATATTACCTTTTGTTTTGAAGGCAGTTGTCACTGTATATGTCCTACGGACATCTTTACATGTAAAAGTCATTAGCTATGAAAAAGTGATAGATTTAATGGATTTGTATCAAACGGTAGAGTGATACAAATCCATTTTATTGTCTTATTAAGTCACATTTTAGTCATTATCACCTTAAAGGTTATAACAATAAATACTGTTTTTTATAAGAAATTTAATGGATAAGCGGAAATAAAGTGCTGTTAAAAGGCAATATGGAGAACAGAAACACCTTTGTGCCAGTGTTTCTGTAGATTGATAAACTTAGATACCTAAATCTTGGCGTTTAAAATACTCTTGACCCACTTTACACAATGGACATGCTTTAGGTGCTTTTTTACCACGATGGATATGTCCACAGACTTCACACACCCAAATCTCTTCTTCGGCATCAGCAAAAAAACCATCTTCTTTCATGGCGTCTTGAAGCGCTTTGTATTCACGTTCATGCTCCACTTCTACTTTACCGATGGCATTAAACAGACGTGCAAGCTCTTTGTGCCCCTCTTCTTCGGCAATTTTTGCAAAATTTGGATACATAGTTTCATGCTCATAATGTTCACCTGCCATCGCACTATCAAGGTTTTTAAGAGTTATTTCTGTTTCTGCTCCATCTACAAGCTTATGGTAGGCTTTAAACTCGGCTCTTCCATGCCATTTTTCATTTTCAGCGGCTTCTCTAAAATGACGAGAGATCGCATGCCAGCCCTCTTCTTGAGCAATATCAGCAAATAGATCGTATTTGTTACGTGCTTGGGATTCACCAGCGAACGCTTTCATCAAATTGACCGCTGTCAAGTCTTCTGTAATGCACGCCATCTCTTGTCCACAGCAAACAAGTGTACCACCACCAACATTTTGAACTTCCACTTCGTTACCGCA
Source organism: Sulfurospirillaceae bacterium (assembly GCA_028693565.1). Lineage (GTDB taxonomy): Bacteria > Campylobacterota > Campylobacteria > Campylobacterales > Sulfurospirillaceae > Sulfurospirillum. Next base: position 5,399 of record JAQUVE010000066.1, read on the forward strand.
TTTACTGCATTTGTATGTCTCATATTGTCTCATTCTAGCTCCTTAAAAGTTATAGTGACATTTTATCTTATCTTACTTAAATTGTAATAAATTCTAATTAATAATTTTTATTGTTAGTATACATATAATTATACTTATTTTTAACAATTATAGACCCAATAAACCTTTTTTAGTGAAAAAATCTTCGATGGCCTTAAGTGAAAAAGCTTTATCATACATGTGAAGCTCTTGCCAGGTTTTACCTTCCAAAAAAGTTTTTGTTGCAATTTGATAGCGCTTTTTAGTCTGTTTAACAAACTCCAGTGCAAAACTTAGTAATAAGGCATATTGGGCGACACTTAAGCGATCAATTAAGTCAAAAATCCGATAGTAATTCACAATACGCTTATTGGACTCATCTCCAATGCGCAATGACCATATACGTTGTGCAAATTCATGTTGATATTCAACGCCATTTCTTATTTCTAGTGCAAAAGCTCTCAAGCCACTTCGTAGTTCATCTTTAGAAATATAACGTGAAACGTTATAAAAGAAAAGATAGACACTTAAAATAAACATATCCTCAACACAAGGAGCTGCTTTTTGTTTGATCTCCTTCAAAGTTTCTTTCTCAACAATCAATTGTGTCCGTAAATACTCTAAATGTTTAACCCGCCAATTCTCTTTATCGCCAACCGCCCTCTTCTGCCACTCTATTAAAGTAGGTCTAGGGATATCAAAACGCTCTACTAAAGGCTTATAGGATGCACTCACACTGTTCTCCTTAGGTCGATATACATTATTATATTATATTTTATACAATATTTCAATATCAGTAATAAAAAAGTGTAAGAAATTAAGTTATGTATATCATCTTTTTTAATAAAAAAAGGATGATATACATAGAATTGATTAAATATAAAACTCTTTAAGAAGTTTTGGGTCATCTTTAAGAATACCACGTGCAACAAGGTTACGAATAACGCCTTTATCGCAGTCCGTATCCTTTGGCCATTCACGTGTATAGCCATCAAGATCATTTTTAGTTGTTGCATCTATGCCTATAAATTCTTCCTCGATGAAAATATCACGAAGCGCATCAATATTATTAACAACACGCCAAATCAGCATATACGCATTTTCCACAGCATTTCCCACGTCATCTACAATGATAAAAAGTTTGATATGCTCACGGAGAGGTTTGAGCATTTCATACACCTCTTTAGCTACTCTCTTTTTTTCTATAGCTATCACTGTAATGGGCGTTTTTGTCTCTGTTTTATACTGTTTTAGTGCTTTTATCTCAGGGAGAAGTGCGGTGACTTTAAGCAGTAGCTCAGAATCACTCAAGAGTACTTTAGCAGGTGAATCTATTATATCACCTGTGCAATCAACACCAAGCTTCCCTCCAAACAGTGCATTTGGTGAAGCATGATCTAGTGCATCACAAACTCCTTCACTGATTAAAAGGCGTTTGGCACTAATGCGATCTAAAATATAGTCTGCAACCCTGTCATACTCCTCTAGCGCAGGCGCATTTTCATCCACAAAGATAGCGTGCTTGACAAAACTCATCTGACCAACACCCCAAAATGCATGCATAAACTGCTTGGCATGTCCTGGATAGAGCACATTGAGTTTGGCTAAGATAAGATTATGAAAAACACCATTTTCAGGCATATTATAATCGATCAAATCAGGCGCTGTGGTTTTTAAAAGAGGTAAAAAGATACGCTCTGTCGCCCAACCCATATATTTATCTTCCAAAGGAGGCTTGCCGACAACGGTGGCTTGATAAATTGGTTTTTCTTTACTTGTAATGCAACTTACATCCATCACGGGATAAGGCTCTTTAAGCGTGTAATAGCCTGTATGATCGCCAAAAGGTCCCTCTATCTCACTCAAAGTAGGATCAACCCAGCCCTCGATGACAATATCCACATCCTCAGGCACATAAATAGGGTTGGTAAGGGATTTCACCAAACGTGCACTTTTATCTTTGATAAAACCATAAAGTAACAGCTCAAACATCCCAATCGGCATTGGCGCTTGTCCACACCAGATATAGAGTGGATCGCCACCAATTCCAATGCTTACAGGCATTTTTTTGCCCGCTTTTTTATACTCATGAAAGAAATGTGCGCTGTCTTTGTGAATTTGCCAGTGCATACCCAAACGATTTTTGCCGTACACTTGAAGACGATACATGCCTAAATTTTGTTTCGTGCCATCCAAACTTTGAGTATAGACCTGCCCCATCGTGATAAAAGGCCCACCATCTTCACTCCATGTCGTTAAAATAGGAAAATCATATAAATTAGGCTCCATGAAAACCTTAGTTTGACACACACCTTTACTTTTGAGTCGTTTTGGAAGAGCATTTTTAAGATTAAACAGTGTGCCTAACATCCCCATTTTATCCATAAAAGAAGTCGGTGGCTTCATGTGCATGAGAGATTCTATCTGTTTTGCAACAATATTAGGATTTTTACCGAAAATAAGCTCTGTGGCTTTGGTTGAGCCAAAAACATTCATCAAGACAGGAATATCAAAGCTTTTACCCAATCGTTTACTGATAGGATGCGTAAATAAAAGTGCTTTAGAATCCTCTTTTTTCACTTCTATATAGGCAATATGTGGAATTTCTAAATCTATATCAACTTCATCGTTGATAACGCGCAAAAGATTGTGCTCCCGCAATAGTGCTATGATTCTCTCCATACCCAACTACCTTTTAATGTTAAAATATCTCTTCTAATGCAATTTTTTCGGCCCTTAGTAAAAGCGCTTTTGCACCTCTGTCCAATACGGCCTGTGCTAATTTCTTGCCTAAAGTTGTATACTCTTCAACAGCTCCTTGCATTGCTTCGCAAATCATTTCTGAACCATCGGGTAAACCTATAATAGCCTTTACATGTATAGCCTCGCCTTGTAATTCAGCATTGACACCGATAGGCACTTGACAGCCGCCTTCAAGCATCGTCACAAAATCACGTTCTACTTTGGTCTCGATAATGGCAGATTGATCATTTAAAACCGAAACAAACGTCTCAACCTCAGGCGTATCAACAATCTCAATACCAAGAGCCGCTTGACCCGAAGCGGGTATCATAATCTCTTTACTAATAGGGGCAAAATAACGCACTTCACTGCTTAGACCAAGACGATTAATCCCTGCACTGGCTAAGATAATCGCATCAAACTCACCCTCTTTGAGTTTACGAATGCGTGTATTGACATTGCCACGTAAATTTTTGATGGTAAAATCAGGTCGGTATTTGAGCAATTGCATGCGTCGTCTCAAGCTGGTTGTGCCCACAACGGCTCCATGGGGCAGTGCGTCCAGTGAAGCATACTTTTCTGAGAGCATCGCATCTCTTACATCCTCACGCTTGGTGATGACACTGAGTTTCAATCCCTCAGGAAACTCCATGGGAACGTCCTTAAGGCTGTGGACTGCGATATGTGATTCGCCTCTAAGCATTGATTCTTCAAGCTCTTTAGTAAATAAACCCTTACCACCAATTTTTGCCAATGGTGTATCTAAAATTTTATCGCCCTTTGTAACCATGATATTGAGTTCTACCTCTAAACCAGGATGCGCTTTCATCAAACACTCTTTAACATATTCAGATTGCCAAAGAGCGAGTTTACTTCCACGTGTTGCGATGATCAGTTTTTTCATTGTGCCTCTTTTATTAATTCTCGGTATTGTCGTTTTGAAATATCTTTTTTACCATTTAAATAGACCGTTGGTGTGCCGTTAATCATCAAATTGATAGCATAAGCATAGTCATCATTTAAACGTTTTGTGATATGCTCTTGATTAATTTCAGCGACCGTAATATTGGTTTTAAAAGCCTTATTAAAGGCATTAAGGATAAATTCTTCATTAGTCGTTTTCAAATCCAACACTTCATTGTAAACTTTCATAACAATGTCTTTATCCCCTCTCTCTTCCGCAACCAACATCGCTTTAATCAAAGTTGGCGAAGCAGGATGAATGCTGAGTGGAAAATGGTAATAAAACAATGCAAAGGTTTTAGGATTTTTTTGAACATCACGTACTACTTCAGGCACGAAATCCATACAAAATGGGCACAAAGGATCACTAAAAACCACTATTTTATTGGGTGCATCAAAATTTCCTGCCAATAAATGCTCTTGATTGTAAGCGGAACTATCTAGGTCTAAAGAGAGGTTGTTTTTAATGCTTCGACCACTTTGTAAGTCTAATAAATCTTTGCTCATGAGGACACCATCCGTAAAAATAACATCATTGACGGAGACCTTTTTATTGCCTTGTTTCAAAAGCACAAGATCAAGCCGTACAAAATAGACTTTCCAGCCTTGAATCTCCTTAAAATTATCTTTTTTTAAAATCACTGTCTTTTCTAACTTATAATTATCGTTTGATGCAATCGCTTTTTCTAAATAATGTATAATTTTGTTATCTATATCTGCATTCTCAGCAGCAACAAGGCTACTACTTAAGCCGAGTATGGCTATCGTCAATAATTTCAACATCAATGATCTCATCATTTTTTCCTTCACTAAAATTTTGATTTTCTGTGTAAGTCGTTTTATGCAACACTTTGTTTGCAAACAATGTTGCAAAAAAACTAAACTGTAGACAAATCCCTATAATATCCCCTAAAAATCCTGGTAAAATCAGTAGAATGGCTCCTAATATCGTAAAAACATTTAAACGCTGAAACGCTTCCATGCTAATGCTTTTATTCATCAGTGCTTGCATGCTTTGCACCAATGTTACTCTAAAATTAGCCATAATGATAAAGCCAATGAGCGCTGAAACAATAAGCTCTGCAAACGTTGCCAATGTTCCAATAGAAGAAGCGATATTCATGCTAACACTGACTTCTAAAAAAAGATAGATAAGAAAGTAAATCACGCGAGTAATTCCCTTATTTTAGAGAGTGCATCTTCTTGTTTAACCACCGTTTTTTCAAGTGTCTTTCGCTCAACAATCTCTACAAAGCCCTCTTCAAGCTCTTTGCCTACGATAAGAGCATAAGGTAATCCGATAAGCTCATAATCTTTAATTTTAAAGCCAAAACGTTCATTTCTATCGTCCAGTAACACGGCGTATTTCTCACATGTAAGGGCTTCATAGATAGCTGTTGCATAGGCATTTTGTGCTTCATCTTTCACATTGGAGATGATAATATCCAACAAATACGGTGCGGTTTGTTTATTCCAGATGCACCCTTTCTCATCATGGCTTGCCTCAATCATCACCGCCACCAATCGACTCACGCCGATACCGTAACAGCCCATGAAGAAAGGTTGTGCTTTACCATTTTTATCTAAAAATGTTGCACCCATCGCCTTGGCATACTTTTGACCCAGTTGGAAGATATGCCCCACTTCAATCCCTTTGGTTACATAAAGACTTTCACCACAACACGCACATGTATCGCCTGCATTCACTGCTACCAAATCAGCATAACGCTCTTCTTTGAAATTAAACATCGACACGCCTACCCAGTGGTAGTCCTCTTCATTAGCACCACAAACAAGATTTTTTTCTTCCCTTAACTCTTTATCTATGTAAAATTTTACACATTCTAAACCCACTGGTCCGATAAATCCAGCATGTAGACCCACTTTTTGCATCTCGTCCAATTCAGCATCAACCAAATCAAGCGCACCACAAGCATTGATTGCTTTGGTTTCTTGCAACGTATCGCACCCTCGTATAAAAAAGACCACAATCTCTTCTTTGTCAATGTATATGGCTTTTTTAACAACAGCTTTTATACTGTAAAAAGCGTCCACACGTAAAAATTGACAGACATCTTCAATCGTTTTCATATTGGGCGTTTTAAATTTGGCTAAATCAGCGATAGGCGCTTCAATCGTAGTGGTTTTTTTAGCACGCTTTGCCGCTTCAATATTGGCAGCATATGAGCATTTTTCACAGACAACAATATCATCTTCACCATTGTCCGCAAGCACCATAAACTCTTTACTTCCACTCCCTCCAATAGCGCCACTGTCAGCCTCTACTGCTCTAAAGTCAAGTCCTAATCGTGTAAAGATTTTGGTATACGTTGCTTCCATCACAGCAAACTCTTTTTTCATGCACACTTCGTCTTCATGAAAACTATAACCATCTTTCATTGTAAACTCTCGACCTCTTAATAACCCAAAACGAGGACGTGCCTCATCCCGAAATTTAGTCGTGATTTGATACAGATGTAAAGGTAGTTGTTTGTAGCTATTGATACGGTTTCGTACGATATCAACCACAACTTCTTCATGTGTTGGCCCTAAAACAAATTCATTCTCTTTTCGATCTTTGAATCGACATAGCTCTTTGCCAAACGCATCGTATCTACCGCTTTGTTTCCATAAATCGGCTGATGTTACCACGCCCATCTGTATCTCTTGAGCACCTGTTTCATCCATCTCTTCTTTGACAATGGCTTTAATTTTATCAAAAACAATTTTTCCCATCGGTAAAAAGTTATACAACCCACTTCCCGCTTGTGACACAAAACCTGCTCTTATTAAATATTGATGGCTCGGTAGCGTTGCGTCTTTTGGTGCATCTTTGGTGGTTGGTGCGTATAATTTTGAAAATTTCACTTCATTACTCCCATTTGGTATTCACATTTGTACATATTCATGCGCTTTGTTTGGTCTTCATTGATGTCAAAGATGTATTGCACTGCCTGAACAACAGTATCTGCTTCGGGGCGTTCAGCAACATCCTTAAGGTTTTTAGTAGCTGTATGTAAAAAAGAGTTAAAGGCGTGGTGCAACACTTTTTCAACTTGTTCTTGCAATGTTTCAGGAATATACCCTTTTTTAATCGCTTTTTCGAGCTCTTGTTGTGAACAACATTTGGCATGATCACGAATCTCTTTGATGATAGGCTCCACGCACATACTTTGAAGCCACTTAAAAAAGTCCATCGTCGAACGCCCTACGATAGAATAAGCTACCTTAGCCTGCTCTTCTCTCATGGACATATTTTTAGCCACAATTTCTTCAAGATCATCTACTGCAAACACGTGTAAGTTTTCATGCCCTTTGACTTCAATATCACGAGGAACAGCGATATCAAACCAATATCGGGAGAATTCTCGCTCTTCAACCATATCGTTTGTAATGACACTATGTGGTGCTCCTGTAGCGGTAAAAACGAGGCGATAACGATTAATATATTCGGTCAGTTTGGCATAGGGCGCAACACTCGCCAACTCTCCAAGCTCATTTGCTAACGCTTGGGCATGTTCAATATTGCGGTTGATAATGATGATATTAACACCACTTGCGACCAAGTGTTTAGCCGCCAATTGACTCATCTCACCAGCGCCTACGACTAATGCTGTTAAACCACCCAAGTTCCCAAGCAAGTCTTTAGCTTTACTGACTGCAACACTAGAGACAGATACAGGGTTTTTGGAAATGTCTGTGCGACCTCTCACTTCAGCGGCGCAGCGAAAGGCATAATGCATTGCCCGGCCTAATTTTTGTCCGCAATAGCCTTGTTCAAAAGCGTATTTGAACGCATCTTTAAGTTGTCCTGCGATTTGAGTTTCACCAATGACTAAACTATCCAAGGATGAACAAACCGTAAAAAGATGATGAATAGCGCCATTGTCTTCATACACGTCTGCCCTCCCTTCTAATTCATCTTTGGGAACATCCGAAACATAACTGAGTAAATCAAAAATATAATTAAGTGATGTACCACAGTCACTAGCACTGACGATGATTTCGACCCGATTACAAGTAGACAATAAAATGACTTCATTAATTTCATTGCAAACTTTGAGTTTACTCATAAAATTGGTGCTTTTCTCTTCAGAGTTAAATGAGAGTTTTTCTCGTATAGCAATATCAGTATTTTTGTGTGTAAAACTTACCGTGAGGTAGTGCATCAAAATTTCCTTTCGATCATCTCTTTAATAATGGATGCCAAGCCGACATCTTCTTCTTTAGATAGAGCGTCTAATGCTTCAAAACCTAATTTTTTAGCATCCTCAATACTACGATTGATAGCATTAGTTTCTTGCATTTTCTCTTTAATCCACTGTGTTTGTTCAACATTGAGCGTCTTTTGAAATAAACTAAGAAGTATCTCTTGGTCTTTGGCATTGAGGGATTGGTACATATAGAGATATGGTAGTGTGGTTTTGCCTTCTTTAAAGT